>CALJVI010000052.1 GCA_937974575.1 uncultured Saprospiraceae bacterium
AGCTTCAAAAAGGGTTTGCGATCCTGAGACAAACTCATCACAGTCGGTATATAAATCAAAACGTATTACAAACTGATTACTATCTGCTGATATATTCACACCCGGTAATCCATTCATGTCTATGTCACCACTGAATATCGAATCGTCGGTATAAATAAGGTTAGATCCATTGATTACAGGATCTGGAATAGAGGTAAAGGGTAAACTTAAATCTCCAGAATTTGGATAAGATACCTCAAAGGAACCAGGTACAATAGCAGCCCCATTGGTAGGTATATCCCATTCCAAGATGAAGTCTGTAACCGTTGCTATTTTAACATTCTTAACTAAAACAACAACAGGTATGGGTGCACATAAGTCAAACGTTTGGGTTCCTCCAGGTAAAACAAAATCCGCCTGTATACCTGCTTCTCCAAAGGTATAGGCATGGCATCTACTTGTACCATTACAGGCCTCTGTATTTCCTGCAACTAGTGCCTGAAGGTCTTGATCCATACAACCAGAAGTAACCGTTGCGCACATCTCTGGTGGTGGAAGGGGAGCCTCAGGACAAAATAATAAGGTAGTAAGTACTTTAAACTGAACACAGTCTCCTTGATTAAGGTCTGGCAATTGGAAACTGTACGTAGTCGTCTGTCCATTTGATCCTATCGTGTCAATATTCATAGACACATTAGTCCCATCTAAGATATCAAACATAGCAACACTCGATGGAATAACAATAGATCCAAGCACGCCTTGATGAACAGCCAATGTCGGATCCATAAGATCAGTGGCACATATTTCATATTCTACCGTTTCTACAGAAGTACCAGGCGTCACACTTGAAATTAAAGACTGGCTGACTGTTGCAGACAATGGTGGAAAACCACTACGATTATCTGTGAGAAATAAATCACTGCTGGCATTATCATCCTTAAAAACCATATTGTCCAAGTTCTGGGCATTATAGTAGTTGGCTCCATTTCCGTATATCAGACAGGAATCAAGTTCGTTATTTGCTCCAGTAGCTGCTGTAAAATTACAGATATAACATGTAGGAGATGGGGGATTGTACGGATGTTGATAATCATAGGTCAATTCAAAATTTGAGATTCCTGATAAATCTGCTGGACATACCATACACAAATCATAACTAATAGTTAGACTATCTTTAAAGCTACCTCCTAATCCTACACCTAATCCTAAATACCCATCCTTTTGAGGGTTGAAAGTAATGGTACCGTTCGTACCATTAGAAACTGGACAATAGGTATCCCCTTGATAATCTAAACAAGCAAAATTCGTGGTATCTTGAATAGATAAAGGAATTGCCTTACCAGAAGGATTACTTGCCGTAGCATTTCCACAATACATCAAAGGTGAAAATATGGGAATATCGATATCCTTAAGCTGGAAGTAGGGCCTGAACTCATTGGCAAACCAACCAATAGGGGTAGTATTATCAACTGTAAAAGTATGCGATGCTGTTCCTCCACAATCATCAAATGCAATATTTGAAGTCGCTGAAACATCTGTCGGGCAATAAGTCTCCACTATTCTATCTTCTCTGCATACTCCTCTTCCCGAATAACAATTGGTAGAAACATTAGGATCAATTACACCCAAAAAGCTCCAACCAAATATCTTTAGTTGGCTCACTTTAGGTCTACCATTTGCCTCAGCAATAGGATTCTTTATTACTTTCAGATGCTGAGAAAGAAACAGGGTATCACCAATTTGTACGTCATATTGATTAAACCAATCTTCAATACAATTTCCATTATCCTCCAACCAGGTGATCCCTCTACATTCTTCTATCATATCTTGATTATAAAAGAATAGAGACACATAACTATTATCATAAAAATCATAACCGCTACCTACACAATTTCTAGTAGGTTGGTAAAAAGTTTCAATACTATTGCCCCATGGATGAGATCCATAAAAAATATTGGTTCCAGCCCCTGATTGTGGACCACTATCTATACAAGATGGAATTTGATCCAATGCTATAGGAGTCCTAACTGAACCCCCAGATTTTTTAATTGAAAACTCTACAATTGAGGATTCCTCAGGATTAATAGTCAATTCATTTTGATCAAATCGATTATTTGGCGCTCTAAAAGTGGTTCGTAATCCCAGCTGATATAAATCTCTCCTAATGGATTCTTCCGAAAGGAATACATGGAAAGTTTCATAAAACATAGTATCACCAGGCAGGTATCTATTTCTATCAGCAGTAGTTACATTCTCGGGAAGTACCTTTGTAGCACAAGTCGCATCCGTATATCCTGTATTCAATCTATACATTTCAGATACTCCTTGTCTCATATCACAACTACAACCAGTACTATTTGGATCAGATCGAAATAATATACTTTCACAAGCTTTCACTGTGGTGCAAGTACAAGAACCCGTATCACACTCTTCAATAACTTGATGATTTCCTGTCATATATACTGGAGGACTACATAGAAAGGTATCTACTACCAAATCATAACTGTAACAAACTTGCGTACCAAGAGCATTCGAGCCAGCATTTATATTTAACACCCGTGTAGACTCATTTACACTAGTCCAAGATGCATCAGAATCAGGAACAGATGTTCCATTAATTGAAATAGACCCAGGGACCAATTGTACATCGTTTACTATCGCTGGACTACCGGCAAACACCGATTGTAATCTGTTGGTCGTACTTGCATCAGGACAGGGAGTTACGTTTTCTCTTTCGTAAACATAGCACATCTCTACTGTCTGAGTTTTTGCCCCTGACGTACCTGTAGCTCCAAAATTAATCCCAAAAAAGCTATTCGTAGCCTGCGTCTCGTTAGAGCTTACTGAAGTCGCTCCATTCGTAATATTGAATGGAGTAACAGGTGGGTAAACCTTAAAGGAAGCACCACAATCTCGATTAGCAGAAACATAAAACTGTGAAAAAGAACAATCTACTTGACTACATGCAATGGAAGTCGGATCAGGAGGCAAACTACAAACATAGTCCAATTCTACAGATACATTCAGCATCTGCCCTCCAGGAAGATCATCAAAAAATCCATCTCCATCTGCATCTGTCACTCCAACTCCCGGTCCATCTGGATCCGAGGTCAAGGTTGTAAAATCAATATTAATATCATCGTTGATCCATGTAAAATTTGCACTCGGTATTACGGTTTGATTCGCACCAGTACCTATAAGTACACGAACTACTTCCAAACTCGGTTTTTCACATGTCTCAAATCCGATCGTTAAATCCGTAAACATTCCTGATGCCGAATCTGGTACAGTGCTTTCTAAAGTCAAATCAATAATCGCAGGATCTCCACATACTCCCGGCTGTTGCGAAAGGGTAGAGGTCGCTACTGGGGCTGGACGCACCGAAGGTCTTATTCTAATTTCTTTATCGATTTTAGTCTCCTGACATTCTCCACCAGCGCATCCATATCTTGCGTAGTAAGTCACAGGATATGTATTGGGCCCTGTCGGACAATCGTCCATTTGGTAACAAAATTCTAGACTTACTCTTTCATTAGTATTGAACAAAGTATCACTTGGCGCATTATTACTATTGCCTGGAAATACAAATCCAGGTATAGTAGTTATCAAAGATTGATTTGCTGCATCGTAATTGTAGGGTATATCAATTCCATTTGCTTTAACGGTATTTAATAATAAGCCTTGTGACAAATCTAAATTCTCAACCTCAAATTCAAAGTCCTCTAAATAAGCGGAGATACCATCTTGCGATAAAGTGATAGTTCTACAGGTATTTGTACCTAAGGCAGAAATCACCACATTTGGGACAGATTGAAAATTCACAACCGGAGTTTTGATCACCGAATTATAAGTTCTAATAGGAGTGACCGAAGATTTGCAATTGTAAAAATTGCCCAAAGTATCTTCGTAAATATAATTGAAATCAATATCTACCTCATAGCTTAGTCCATTGATATCCGCATCGCAAGTACTCTGAACTCCAATGTAACCGACATAAACACCATTAGTGATTCCATCCAATAAGAATCTTGGTTTGTCGGGATCTGGATTGACTACAGAAATAGAAGTAGTACTGTCATAATGAGTTAATTCAAATCCTGCGTACTGCATACCTTGCTGGAAATCGAGAGTCATTTGTGTACCAGAGATATTCCCTGGCTCTTCTATATAGATCAGAAAGCCTAAAGTATCTGGTTTTCCGCAAACTACAAGTTCATCAGTTTGTGCAAACCCTGGCACATCCAATAGCTCAATTACCTGGATATCTGCACACTGGGCTTGAATATTCTCCGACAAGCCTAAAAATAATATTGCAAACAGTATTACTTGGGTAAAAATTTGACTTCGTCTCATATTGATGAATTATAAACTCTTTTGGATGTGACATGGCTAAAGTCTATCCTAATTTTATATTTTACTATGAAGACATAATTAAGTTGCGCCTAGTGACATGGTAATTTGCTGATTATAAATACTTTATACATGTCAATATGTATAAATAACCTATCTGTCCAAATTATATTTGGAAAAGTACACCATATAATTCCTAGGCAAGACAGAACTGCCGAAAAGCCATATTAAAAGTTGTCAATTAACCGGAAATAGCTTAGTGGTTGGGAATGTTAAAGTTCCAAAAAAAAAGTTAAAGTGGTTTCAGAAGAGCATTTTGGACAAGAGATCGTAGCAGTGGGGCGCCTTCAGCCCCAGCCCGCAGGGCCAAGCTGCGCAGAGCTCGGTCCCGCTTTTTCAGCGGGATGGCCCCTAATAATACCCTAGTAAAATAAGCTTTAGGTAGCCAATTTAATGGAAATGATGTGATCAAGTCGCACATGAGAACCATCCGTAATCACTGCAAACTCTTCTTTATTCTTGGTGTAGAGATCCTCTATTTTTGTTTTGACACTTATGATCTTGACAGTGTCTGTAAACTCCAAATCGACCCAGTTTTTGCGCATGCTGTAAATCTCCAAATAGTCATACCAATCGCAATTGACAGGAACATAAATCGACTTGAGGATAGCTTCAAGATCTGTGACATCTCGAATGATAATGTCTGCACTTGCTAGGTCATTCTCGCCAATATAGCAGGATTTCAATCCGTAGTCTTGTGCGCCTGCGATGTCCGATTTAAGGCTGTCGCCAATGACTAATATTTTACTTTTGGAAATACCAGCGTCCAATTTTTCAAGGGCGATTTCAAAATATTTTTTGTCTGGTTTAGCAACTCCTATCTCGTCGGACACTGTGATAGAATCAAACAAATGGGTAATCCCGCATTTTTCAATTCTGGCTCGCTGTACTTCTTTTAGCCCATTTGTGATGATGCACATTTTGTATTTTTCATGCAACCTCTCAAGCATCCCCACAACCTCTGCACGGATCGTGGTAAACTTGATAATGTTCATTAAGTACTTTGCATTAAACTCAAATCCATCAATATTTTCGATCCCGACTTCTTTAAAAAAAAGAGTAAATCGACTTTTGCGTATATCGTTTGCAGTTATCTTTTTCTGTTCAAAATCGCTCCAAATTTCGGCATTAATTTTACTGTAGATCTGATAGTGCTCCTTCTTCTGCGCCAAACCATAGTCTCTAAATGTTTGATCAAAGGCCAAGTGAGAGGATTCATGAAAGTCCACCAAGGTGTTGTCAAAATCAAACAATAAGCACTGAAAATCGATGTCTTCTTTTTGTATATTACATTTCACGCAAGCAGCATTTAGACTCCAAATATAGTCTATTCAGATGTAATAAATAGCCTACTTGAAGAGCTTATTAAATAGTAAGTTTTAGGGGCCCATCACGCTGAAAAGCGCGTGACCAGGCTATCCATGACTCCGCGTTCGCTATGGTATATTTACTTCACTATCGTTGCGTAAATATACTGCTCCTTACAGTCGCATCATTCCTATCCTTTGTGCAAAAAAAAGGAGCTTGATACATCTATCAAGCTCCTTCTTTAATCTATTTAATTAAGTCGATTAGTTCCATATCCATTTTCTACTTGGATTGGCTCTATCGATTTTAGTAGGCAAATTTTCTAAATACTTTACACCTGTACTTGGATTGTTAAATCTCAATACTCGGATTTCTGTTCTTCTGTTAAACTGGTGTTCTTCTTCAGGACACTCAATAAAGTTTGCACATGAGTTTCTCAATTGTGATTCACCATATCCTTTAGCTACTAATCTTGCCGCTGGTATACCTTGCTTTACGATATACGCTACTGCAGCATTTGCACGATTTTGAGATAGAGTCTTGTTGTAGGCAACAGTTCCTCTTGCATCGGTATGTGATCCCAATTCGATGCTAAGAGTAGGGTAGCGTCTCATTAACGATACTACTTTATCTAGCTCATTACTTGCATCGTTTCTAATGAAGAACTTATCAAAATCATAGTAGATATGTGGCAACTCAATGACCGCACCTTCGACAATTTTGTTTCCTTCAAATCTAGGCTCAACCACAACTGGTGCGATAGCAGCCAATTTCGGTTTTGAAGGATCCTCTGGAGTCAACTCCAATAGTACTTCTACTTTTCCACCTTCTTCACACTTAAGCCCCATAGTACTTGCTGTATTCGTTCCATCAGCAAAATATGATTTTTCACCTTTTAGGAAGTACTCACATTCACAATCTACACAAGGGAAATCAAATTCTCCGCTAGAATTAGAAGTAACGACTACCTCTTCACCAGTACACTTATTAACCATTGTAACAGATGCATTAGGAATAGCATTTTTGTATTTCTTGTTTTTAACTAATCCTTCCAAAACTAGGCAATTTGTTGGTTCCATTGGAATACAAAATTCCTCATTGGCCATCAATGATCTTTCAGTCACTTTCATAGTCTCAGTTGCTACTTTGTAACCATTCTTTTTTGCTACGAAAGTATAGTCATAATTTGGCTCTACTTCCATACTAAATATACCTAGGTTGTTTGTAAATTGCTTCACCACATCTTCCCCAGTTTCTTCAGCATTACTCTTGAACTTCAAGATGTATTCATCAGAAACGTTTGTCTCTACTAACTTCAGTACGTGATCATCTTCACCCATAATATTTGGATCATTGACTGTCACTTCAACATCATCAAGACGCTTTGTTGTTCCAGCTTCATAAGCACAAATTGTTGCTTCTCTCACTACTTTTCCTGTAGTTTTAAAGCTGTAGATATCATCTTGTCCATGACCTCCATCTCTTGCAGAAGTAAAGTAACCTTCTGACTTCAACTCGTTCATTACCAATGAGAAATCATCTTTTGGTGAATTGAAAGGTGTACCAATATTTTCTACACCTAGAACTTCTTTAGTTCCATCCATCTTCACTTCATAGATATCTAGTCCACCTAAGCCTTCCCATCCATTAGATGCGAAATATAAGGTTCCATCATCGTGTACATAAGGGAATACATCATTTCCTTTTGTATTCACTTTGTCGCCTAAATTTCTTGCTGCAGTCCAGGTTCCTCCTTTAAATTCAGTGACATACAAATCCATTCCTCCATATCCGCCATCTCGATCAGAGGTGAAATATAGTCTATTTCCATCAGGCGAAATCGCGGGATGCGCCTCTTCAAATTCTTTGGTATTTATGCTCATTGAACTAGGCTTACTCCAGTCATCTCCTTCTTTAGTAGAAGTATATATCTGTAGCTTCATTATTCCTTTAGAGTTGTTTCTTCTTTTACCTCGCTTAAAGTCATTTCTAGTAAAAAACACTCTATCTCCAGCACGGTTAAAACAAACTGGACCTTCGTGAAATTTTGTAGTTATTGTTTCCGAAAATAGGGTAGGAGTTCCTACTGAACCATCTTCATTTCTTTGTGCTTTCCACAAAGCCATAAAGTTATCATCTATCCATAAATCCAAGATACCTGATTTTAATTTCTTCTCATCTCTGGTAGAAACAAAAACTAGTTCATCATTGAAATATGTTGGAGAAAAATCTAACTTTTTCGAATTTAAAGCTTCTTCATTTTTCACTTCAACACTGGTATGCTTAAAGCTAGAGATTCTATCAATCGAAGCTGCTAAAAGTTGGCCTCTTTGATCTTTTTTATCTCCACCAACCATATCATTGTATTTCAAATAATACTCCTTGGCCAAGTCATACTTTTCATTGCTTTGTAGTGCTTGTGCATAATACAAAATGTGTTCTGCATTATTACTTTCTTTGACTACCTGACTGTACCAAAATTCTGCATTTGGCGTGTCATGATTTAGTCTATAGCTCGTAGCTATATTTGACATATTTTCTAAGCTAATCCCTTCGGCGGCCTGAAACTTTGGAATTGATACTTTATAGCCTAATTTTTTATAAAGGCTTAACGCTACTTTGTTCTTTTGTGCTTGTGTATTACTTACGACGAATAACATCACGCAAAATACACCTAACAAAATCCTGAATGTCTTCATGATATTCTATTTTATTGTTTTGATTCTTATTTAAATTGATTCTTTAAAAGAATCTTGGGTTCGTCAATTTATCGTTACCTGGATTAAGGCAATAGTCTAATACTACCTCAAATGTTCCGTCGCTATATTCTCTTACTTTTGAAAGTGTGTGGTCATAAGCAAAACCTAGACGAAATGCCCTGCTTAATTGCAGCTGGAGTACTAAGTCCAAAGACTCTCCTCCGCTGCTACCAATACCTCCCATTCTGTATGTAAGACCAGCCCAAAATGTATCATAAAAAATCAGACTTGCATGAAGATCTGCATCAAAGGGTGCATCCTTAACATACTTGAACAATAATGAAGGTTTTAGTTTGAGTGCATCGTTTAATTCAAACACAACACCTGCCATCAAAAAAGCATGAACCTCTTCTCTAGAAAAATCTGAGATACTAGTTACATTATCGAATAAACTAAGATCTCCTTCTAATAGTCTAGGCACTGAAAGTCCGATGTAGTATTTTGGAGTGTAGTAATATAGTCCCACTCCAAAGTTTGGTATCATACGAGATTCATCTGCTCCAATAGAACCATCACCTGATTCCAATGCCTGAGTTTCAGAGTACTTTACTCGGTAACTTCGCACTGTTCCTTGCAGTCCAATACCCAATTTTTGGCCATTTTCGAAATCTACTCTATATCCGTAGATCCCACTTACCTGCCAAGAATTTGTTGGTCCGATTTGATCATGATTGATTGACAGACCTACACCAACATTCTTGTTGTAAAAAGGTATTCGCACGTTTAAGGATTGACTGACTGGTGCTCCTTCCAATCCAACCCATTGAGATCGGTGAAGACATGAAACACAAGCGTAATCACTACTAACTACGTAACCTGGATTGATACTCAACTTATTGAACATCCACTGGGTGTATTGAGCATCTTGTTGCCCCAGTAAATTTGCACACGGTAGAAAAATTGCTACTACCAATAATTTTAATATAGTATTCATATTCAGAATTTTACTTTTTAGTGTTTACAATTATGTTAGCGCTGGATAAATACATATCCTGTCATTACTGTATTGTTACCATCATTGACTTCTAGTATATAGTAGTACGTACCACTTGGTAGGGTAGAACTTTCGTCTCTGTATGTTCCATCCCATTCATTTCTGTAGTTGTCACTTCTGTAAATCTCATCTCCCCATCTATTGAAGATACACATGCTACTATTTTCATAGCTAGCTAAACAAGGGATTGTGAACGAATCATTTAATCCATCTCCGTTTGGAGTGATGATCGTTGGTGCAAAACATTCTGTACTTTCTCCGATATTTATGTATACCGTTGCTTGTACACAATTGTCTTCGCAGAAGTCATGACACAGCTCATAAGTGTAGCTGTCTCTTCCTGCAAAATTCTCGTTCGGTATGTAGCTAAATGTTCCATCCAAATTCTGAATCAACTCTCCAAATGAAGGTTCTTCTATTGTTGATATAGCGAAGAAATCTGAATTGGCTTGGTCGTTATCTAATACACTTGATTCTAAAGTTTCGTTGATCTCTATGGTATAGATATCATCTGTTGCTAAAGGATCTGCATTGTAGATTACTACTATAGTATCTGTGCTTGTATTTTCACATGCTCCACTACTTAAAGTCCATACGAATTGGTTTTCACCGACTTGTAGATCTCTTACCAAAGTTTGAGATTGAGTCGGGTCTACTATCTGCGTTTGACCAGCAGGATTGATTTGTGTCCAGAAACCATCTCCATCTGTAATTGAGTTTCCTCCGATGGTGTAGTTAGGTTCACATACTATATCATCCTCACCTGCGTATGCATTTGCTAAGGTCTCAGAGTTGATTACTACATTAGTAACATTTGATGCCTCTGATGTACAATCATCAATATCTCCAGTCACATAATATCCTCCTGCATCTGCCAAGGTTACTGTAGGCAATATCAATACTGCACCAGTACCCATTTCGAAGTTATCCAATACACGGTACCAAGTATAAAGTACTTCAGGATCTGGATTCAATACTCGTAGTACTACGTCCATATCTTCACAAGCTGGACCTTCATTATCCGCAACAGGAATGTCAGGCATCTCATTAACAAAAACTTCCGTTTCTACTGCTTCTGAGTAACATCCATTCATTTCTACTATCAAAGTATAAGTTCCTACATCTGTCAAAGCCGCATCTGATATCGACGGACTTGGCAAGCTTGAGCTAAAGCCATTTGGTCCTACCCAAGTATAGTTTGCTCCAATGATGAATGGAGTACTTAATTGAACAACACTTCCTTCGCAGGCTGGATCAACAAAACTTGTCGAATTGGCTAATGAAGGAGCAGATGGTTGCTCACTTACTTCTACATACGTTGGTACTGCTTGGTAAGAGGTACATCCATTGACTGTAACCATCACTGATATAAATCCATTGTGTTCTACTTCATTTGCTTCATCTATAAGTAGTACAGGATTGTCTGTGTCAACCATTGTACCATCTGATAATATCCATGTGTACGTTACATCTGCATTGTTGTAAGATTGTGTACTAAGGATCAACTGACCATTCTCACAAATTTGTTCAGAAGATACTTCCAACTGAGGAGTAGCAGGTAACTCTGAAACACTTACTGTTGTGCTTGATATCACAGACTCACATCCATTGACATCACTTACATATAGGGTATAAGTTCCTGAAGCTTCTACACCTAAGTTAGATAACTGTGGGTTTTCTGCTTGAGAACTAAATCCATTTGGTCCTTCCCAATTGAATGTGAATGGTCCTTGACCGCCCGTAACATTTGCGCTTAGGTTGAGATCATTTTCTATTTCTGCACATAATACACCGTCATTTGTTGGAGCTACTACTGGCAGCTCGTTTACAAATACTGGCACTACAGCTGAAGTAGAAGAAGTACATCCATCCACTACTACATACACCTCGTATTCACCAGCATGTGTCTGATCGATTGCTTCGATCACGATCTCATTGCTTTCAGGGTATGCACCACTTTGGGTTGTTCCATTTGGTCCTGTCCAGAAGTACATTACATCTTCTCCTTCATATAGGGGAGCATTGATCACAAACTCAGATCCATTACAAAGTGCACTTGCATATTGCAAGACTGGTTCTTGTGGTACTACTGACACATCAACAACTGTTTCTGATACTGCTGTACATCCATTGGCATCTGTTACCATCACTACATATACTCCGCTCAATTCGCTAGAAGCATTTGGTAGTTGAGTATTTGCCTGTACTGAAGCAAAGCCGTTTGGTCCACTCCATTCATAACTGAATGGTCCTGTTCCATTGCTAACTGTCGCACTTAGGTTTACATCTGCGGTATTGCTTATACACTCTGTACCGTCATTTGCTGCTGCTAAAACAGGAGCATCTGGTACTGTCAAAGTCATAGGCACTGCTTCTGAAAGACAGCCTTCTTGTTCTATTTGCAACCAATAAGTATAGCTACCAGAATTGATCTGTTCTAATAGGGTAGGATTTTGCTGATTACTAATCAGGATTGCAGAGCCACCTGATGGGTCTGAATCATACCAGTAAAATTCTGTCCCAGAATCATATCCTTGTCCAGCTGATAAGTTCACTTGCTCTGCAGCACAGGCTACAAACTGATCAGTCGATGGTCTTGGAGATTCTACATCTATGATAGATACCATCAATTCATTAGATTGAGGCGATGCACAACCGTTACCATTGATACAGATCAATGACCACATTCCTTGCGCATAAGCTTCGTCTCCTTGTGGGATACTTGTCTCTGCTAATGTCGTAGTCAAAAGTGGATTTGACAGAGTACTTGCACTTGAACCACCAGGTCCTATCCATTGGTATTCATCACAAATACTAGATGTTCTAAGAACTATATCCTCTGTATCACAAATGATATTATCACTTACGACTAGGGTAGGTTGTTCTGGTTGTATATCTACTGTGATCGCGATACTTACAGGATCAGACTGACAACCTTGCTCATTAAATACAGTCAAGTAATATGTTCCTTCAGCTGCTAAGCTAGGGTTATCAATTACTGGGTATTGTAATGTTGAGCTAAAGCCATTAGGGCCACTCCATAAGTAGTCCGCTGCTACCTCACTTTGTAGTAGGATATCTTCGCCAACACATACACCGTCTTTTATCGCTGTAGGTTGAGCTGCTATCGGCTCCTCTAGTACTTCTAGATTGTATGGTGCTGAACTTAATACACAGCCGTCTACTTGTACTGTAAGCGTGTAATCTCCATCATGGGTCAATACATTTACTGGTGATATCGTGATCTCATTTGTTTCCAATCCAGATATATCTACCACTGAGCCATTTGGCGTAGTCCATGTATAGGTTACACTTGTACCAAAGTACGCTTGAGCTGATAACACTATCGCACCTCCATCACAGCTTACTCCTGTAGTAGAAATCACTGGCTGTGGTTCTGGATTACTTATGTTATTTAACTCAACTGTGGCAAAATTCTCACATCCATATACATCTGTGATCAATACGGTATAAGAACCATTACCTTCTTCCGTGATATTCGCTATCGAAGGATTTGCCTCTGTAGAAGTAAAGTTATTTGGTCCTGTCCAGATGTATTCAAATGGACCGGTTCCCACTGCATTTGCTTCCAATTGTAAATCTTCCAATGCACAATTTGGACTCAAGTTGTATACCGCTTGTGGAGTGCTTTCTGGCTTCGCCGTCACTGACACTGCTGTCATCGATGGTGTAGATGCACATCCGTCTTGAATAACTACTAAGTAATACTCTACTGTATCTACCGATGGGGAGAACAGCGTTGGAGACATATCTGTACTAAACAGTGTTCCTCCATTTGATGGGTCACCTTCATACCATTCGTATGTCGCATTTGGTACTTCATTTCCTATCAATTGGATATCGCCTGAATCCTCACATATTGGACCATTGTTTCTTGCCAGTGCTACTGGAATGTCATTGATCAATAAGCTTACAGACTCTGAAGTTACTGTACAACCTCCAGCATCAGTTACTCTTACTGTCCAGTTTCCTGATAAGTAAGCTGCACTGGATGATGCAATAGTCGTCGCCCCTGTACTTGTTGTCAATTCTACAATTCCTGTTGGGCTATCTCCCAATGGAGATATCCATTCGTATTGAACTCCTACTGCAGTTGTCGATAAAGTAATATCGTCTCCTTCACATATTTCTGTGTCTAGCAATAGGGTAGGTGTCGTTCCTTCTTCTGTTATGTTATCTACAACATAACTATCACTTACACTACATCCACTTTGAGATGTTACTATTAAGCTGTATGTACCATTGTTTGCTTCACTTACATTTGGTAAGATTACATCTGCCGCATTCGAGCTAAAGCCATTTGGCCCACTCCATGCGTAGCTAATTGCGTTAGTCGCATTTGCAAACAATTCTAAATCGCCTCCTGGACAAATTGATGTCATCGTAGCACTTATTGCTGCACTCGGACTATCAAAAATATCTACTGCAAAATCGTCTGATACTACTGTACAACCATCTACAGTAACCTGTACGCTGTATGCTCCAGTATGAATTGCATCTACTACTGGAGAAATAATCAATACATTACTAGTCTGTCCTGTAGTGTTTACAAAACCATTCGGTGTTGTCCACTGGTAAGACACTTGACTACCATTGTAGGCAGGTACAGATAAAGTGATTGACGCTCCGTTACAGGCAGGGCCTGAACTTGTAATCACTGGTTCCGGTACGCTGTTTTCTACTCCATCTACTTGCAAGGACATTACTTCACTTTGACATCCATTTTCATCTACAACTTGTAGTGTATATGAGCCATTGTTAAGTGCTGCCGCTCCAGGAATCGTTGGGTTTTCTTCTGTTGAAGTAAATCCATTAAGACCTGTCCAGTTGTAAGTATAAGATGCTGATCCTGTCGCATTTGCTTGCAAACTTAAGTCACTTGCAGAACAATCCGTATTGCTCATATAAGTAAAGCTTGGAAGCGTACTTGGATTTGCATTTACAGTTATGCTTGTCATTGATACTTCGGATGGACAACCATTCGCATCTACTTGCAAGAAGTAAGTATATGTATTCGGTGCTAGATCAAATATTTCGAAGCTTTGATCTTGACTGATCAATACACCTCCTGTCGCTGGATTTGCATCATACCACGTGTATGTTGCATCCGCTACTGTATTTGCACTTATCCTCACTACTTCCCCTTCACATACATCTCCATCATTGATAATCACTGCTAGTGGCACATCATTGATACCTACACTGATTGGTTCTGATATAGAAGTACATCCGTTTGCATCCGTTACTTGTACTCTCCAATCACCTGATAGGTAAGATGCATTGTTTGCGTCTATTGTTGTAGTTGGTGCAGTGGTCGTTAAGCCTGGCATTTGCAAGGTTGATTGACTAGCGCCTAATGGGCCTACCCACTCAAACATTGTTCCTGCTGTACTTGTAGTAAGCACCATATCTTCTCCTGCACAATTAGGTCCGTTCACCGCTATTGTAGGAACTTCTGCTGGAGGTAAGATAGAAGCTACATTCACTTCGCTTACGCTTGTACATCCTTCTGTATTCGTTACTGTTAATGAGTATACACCATTGTTTGATTCACTGACATTTGTTACAACAGGATTTCTTTGATCTGATGTGAAGCCGTTTGGCCCACTCCATGCGAAACTTACTCCTGTTGGAGAGTTAGCCTCTAAGAACAAATTGTCTCCTTCACATATGGCAGTATTAGTAGCACTTGGCGAAGCCATTGACTCTGTCAAAGCATCAACTACAAATATCGCTGATGTCGTTTCACATCCATCTACATTAACTGTTACTGTATAGTCACCAGCATGAATAGATTCATCCAATGGGAAAATAATAATCGCATTCGTTCCTTGACCCGTGATGTTTACATTACTAGGTAAAGTCCAATTGTAAGATACATTTGTTCCACTCTGGATAGTAGTACTTAGCGTCATTGATTCTCCTTCACATACTGGTCCTGAACTCGTAATGATCGGATCAGATACCAACTGATCTACTACTTGCTCTACCTGTAGGGTAGTGCTTGAAGTACAACCTGAAGCATCTGTAATGATTACTGTGTATGAGCCATTATTTTCTACTGCGGCATTATTGATTACTGGTAAAGCATCGCTTGAGGTAAAACCATTCGGTCCATTCCATGAATAAGATACAAAAGCACTTGGGCTTCCATTATCTAATACTTCAAAGCTTAGATCACTTGGTGAACAATCTGCATTCGGTGTATAACTTGATACAATGCTAATGTTGATTTCTGGTAATACAGAAATAGTTATTGTATCCAATAAATCATAAACACAAGCATCATCAAATACTACAAGAGTTACTTCGTAATCTGTATCTGCAATAGGTGAAAAACTAGGAGTAGTAGAAGTCGATAAGACTGTCGTTGTTCCCAATTCTCTCCATTGGTACTGTACATTAGTATAATCACTAGTTACATTAAGGTTAGCTGCTGCTCCAAAACATATTGGATCTTCTTCTCCTGTGACTATGATATTAGCAGGGAAACATTCTAGTGCTGTAGGATCATCTGAAGTACCTGCATCTCCTGGTTCACCGGCATTCATATCACCAAACATCTGACCAGAATCTGAGGCATCACCAGCTACTCTTGGTGCTCCTGAAGCATCCGTCAATAAATTGCCGTTGCTATCTCTACCATATACTTCTGCTTGAGTCTGATTCATCAATGGGAAACTTGCCATTGTCGGATCTATCAATGCAGTGATTGACAAACTAACTTCTTGACCTGCTTGTATTAAATCAGAAGCTGCTCCTACAAATACATCAGTACTTGTTACACCGTCAAACCCAGCATTAATCATTGGAGTAGTTGTCGCATCGCTATTTATCAAAGTTGGCTGACCGACTACGCTTATAAATCCAGTTCCTAACTGAGTCGCTAAATCGTCTATTAAGCTTACATTGCTTAAGTCAACTGTTCCAGTATTTTTAATAGCTAAGCCAAAGTCTACTTCTAAAGTACCATC
>CALJVI010000053.1 GCA_937974575.1 uncultured Saprospiraceae bacterium
ATTTCATTGGTGTTTATAAGCGCATTTTGAAATGGGTTACTTACACTATTTAAATTGAGATTTCCTGTAAGCTCGAATGTCAACTGTGGGGATGCATAAAACATATAACGTCCACTTAAGACAGTAGAGAAAATATTAGAGTCTAATAGGAGATTATTGGTATTGATGGAATGTAAGTAAAAACTTCTAATACCTAAGGTGTAATTCGTTCTTGCATTAGGGTAATAGCTCGTTGAAGCATTGATATAAGGACGAATATAATAATCATCAAAAGAAGAAAAATTCTCATTAAAGCTATTGAATCTTCTAGCAGCTACATCTAATCCATAGCTGTAGTTGAGCTGTACATTTTTTTTGATTGGTTTATAAACTTCTCGCTCAATCTTGGCAGCTAGTTCATAAAAGCTGAATTGTCGATTGTCAATAGATGAATTATTACTGTAATTTATGGTTGGTCTTAGGCCATATTTATAGCTTTTTCCACTTCTTATGGTAAAGAAATTTTCGAATCTCCAGGCATCATTAAGCGTTGCAAAAACAGCATAATTCTCAGGATTAATAATTTCCTGTTCTACCAAGTATTTACTTAGTAGCTCGTATTCATAAATAGATTCTAGCCTAGGATCTGTCATTCTAGAATTTTTAATATTCCCGATTTCTAGTGCAAATTTCTCGATATCCTCTGTGGACATACTCTTCATTAAGAAGCCTGATTCTTGTAGAGACTCTAAAATCCTCAATGCTTCCCATGCATCATTTACAATTTCGATTCTACCTTTTCCTAGGTAAACTGGAACACTTATGCTAAGTTCAAGATCCTGTTCATTTTCTAATGGTTTGTTATAGACCGCTCCTTGTGCACGAAAATTATATCCAAATTCATGAAATTTATTATCGGTTCTGAATTTTTTGTCACTATAATATCTACCTAGTGTCAAACTTAAGAAGTCCTGTTCGCTAGTTTTAAAGCCACTATTGCTACTGCCAATGAGATTTGCAAAGTTTGAAATAAAACTTTGATGTTTCTCGTTATTTATGAATTTGGTATTTGAATAGTAACCATCTAGACGTATACCATATTCAGTATTATCGGTAAGGTTTATGTTGTTATTTTCATTTTCCAAATTCAGAGAAAATCGCACACCTGATGTTGTTCTAAGTAATTCGGGTCTTACAAAGGTAGAAATATCATAATCAGCAATTTGGGATTGTGCGGAATAGATCATGCCAATACAGAAGAGGATAGTCAATGCGTTTTTCATCAGGTTGTTTTTGTTGGTGGTAATTAGTTTTGCATGCTAAACTTACAATTCGCATCGTAATTATTATAACGATTGAATAGGCTAGAGGAATTTTTATGATTGTTTTAGTAGAAATTAACTTTACATTAAGGAAAAGGAAAGAAGTATGCCATGAGCAAAAGGAATTAATCTATTATGAGCAATACTAAGACTACAAAAAATGAATTTGATCAAAGAATCACAACTTAGACAAGTTTCCAAAGTATAATCTAAAAAACTAAAAATTCTACATATCCAAACGGGCAAGCGCTGAGTAGTGGTGGTGAGGAACGAACCAGTCCCTTAGGACCGAGTGAATAACGAGCCACGGATCATAGCGACCTTACTGAACGGTGCGTAGCAATCGAGGTCCAGTGGACCTCGATAGAGAAGGAACCTCGACAAACCTGTCGAGGAATGGATGACCCCAAATAAATATCTTAGACCAATTTGGATAAGCAATTTTTAATACGAGTAACGGCTTCGGTCAGCGTCTCCTCACTGGCGGCGTAAGAAATACGGATACAACCAGGCGCACCAAAAGCAGAACCAGCCACTACGGCAACATGTGCATTCTTCAAAAGGTGCAGCGCAAAAGCATTGTCATCTTCAAAGTGTGTACCATCGCCAAAAGTTTTGCCTATGTATGCAGAAACCTCCGGAAATATATAAAAAGCACCTTTAGGATAATTGACTTTGAAATCCGGAATTTCATTGAGTAGCCCGATGATCAATTCACGACGCTTGCCAAACGCATCCTTCATAGCATGGGTAGGAGCGAGGTCAGCCAGTAATGCATCAGCACCAGCTTTCTGACTAAAGGCGTTGGCGCCAGAGGTGACCTGACCTTGTATCTTGGCACAAGCCTTTGCCATCCATGCAGGTGCACCCATGTATCCGAGTCTCCAGCCTGTCATGGCAAATCCCTTGGCAAAACCGTTGACGGTAATCGTGCGATCCTTCATGTCAGGAAGCGCACCAATACTCACATGCGTATCTGTAAAATTGATGTATTCATAGATCTCATCCGAAACCACCATCAGGTTTGGTCGAGAAAGGATCACTTTGGAAATGTCTGTCAACTCCTCCTTGGTGTAGACCGAACCCGTCGGATTGCATGGAGAAGAGAATATCACAAATTTGGTCTTGTCTGTAATAGCTGCTGCCAGCTGGTCAGCACTTACCTTGAAGTCGTCATCAATGCCCGCACTCACATATACAGGCACACCACCTGCCAACTGGATGATGGCAGAGTAGGAGACCCAAAATGGAGTCAATACCGCTACCTCGTCTCCAGGATTGAGCAGAGACATGCAGATATTGAATATACTCTGCTTAGCACCATTGGATACTACGATCTCATCCATGGTGTAGTCCAGGTTATTGTCTCGCTTGAATTTGGTGATGATCGCTTCACGCAGTACCGGTAGACCAGGTACAGGAGTATACTTAGTATAGCCCTCGTCCAGGGCTTTCTTAGCAAAACTCTTGATGTGTTCTGGAGTATCAAAGTCAGGTTCCCCCAGGGAAAGGCTGATGACATCATGCCCTTCGCCACGCAATTCGCGAGCAAGTTTAGACATTAAAAGGGTAGCCGATTCAGCCATATTGGCCACTCTTGTAGACAGTTGTGATACACCGGATGTTTGCATGATAAGTTAATTGTACGTTATAAATATTGGACTCCTATCAGGATAGAAGAGCAAGTACTATTTTGATGCCGAAAAATATGCTTTTTTAACTACTTGCAATAATAATACCTTCAATAATACTATTTTTGGGCATTATATAAAATACGGAGAAATGAAAGACAAGTTGAACACTTTGAATGATAGAATCCAAGAGGCACATCTAGGAGGCGGAGAAGTAAGAGTCCAAAAGCAACATGCCAAGGGAAAACTCACCGCTAGAGAGCGAGTGGAGCTATTGCTAGATGCCAATTCGTTTGAAGAAATAGGCATGTTTGTAACCCATAGGACGACTGATTTTGGAATGGAAAAAGAGATATACTATGGCGACGGTGTGATCACGGGCTACGGTACAGTATCTGGTAGACTAGTCTATGTATTTGCTCAGGATTTTACCGTGTTTGGAGGCTCGCTTTCGGAGACTCATGCCGAGAAGATATGTAAGATCATGGATATGGCTATGGAAAATGGTGCTCCAGTGATCGGCCTCAACGATAGTGGAGGAGCTAGAATCCAAGAAGGGGTGCGCTCGCTTGGTGGATATGCGGATATCTTCAAGCGCAATGTACATGCCTCTGGGGTAGTGCCGCAGATATCTGCGATCATGGGTCCATGTGCCGGAGGTGCAGTATACTCTCCAGCAATGACCGACTTTACCCTCATGGTAGAGAATACCTCCTACATGTTTGTGACAGGCCCCAATGTCGTAAAGACCGTAACCAATGAGCAGGTCACAGCCGAAGAGCTTGGTGGCGCTTCTACACATAGCACCAAGTCGGGAGTGACGCATCTGACAGCAATGCATGATGTAGACTGTATCCAAAAGATCAAAAAATTGCTTAGCTATATGCCGCAAAACTGTGAGCAGAAGCCTTTCAAAAAGCACTACACCGTAGGCGACGAAGAGCGCTTGAAGCTGAAAGATATCATACCAGAGAGTGCCAATCAACCCTATGACATGCGTGATGTCGTAGAGCAAATCGTAGATCAAGATTCGTTTTTCGAAATCCATGAGAGCTATGCTGAAAATATCATAGTTGGTTTTTCACGTATAGGCGGACGCAGTGTGGGCGTAGTCGGCAACCAGCCGATGTCCTTGGCCGGATGTCTGGATGTAGACAGCAGCAAGAAGGCAGCTAGATTTGTGCGCTTTTGCGATTGCTTCAATATCCCACTTTTGGTATTGGTAGATGTTCCTGGATTTTTGCCAGGTACAGATCAAGAGTGGAACGGGATCATCGTCAATGGAGCCAAACTGCTATACGCATTCAGTGAAGCAACTGTACCAAGGGTGAGTCTTATCACTCGTAAGGCTTACGGCGGAGCTTATGATGTGATGAATAGTAAGCACATCGGGGCAGATATGAACTACGCTTGGCCATCGGCAGAGATAGCTGTGATGGGTGCCAAGGGAGCCAGTGAGATCATCTTCCGAAAAGAGATCGCTGCCGCTAAAAATTCAGAAAAGAAGTTGGCTGAAAAAGAAAAGGAATATGCTACCAAGTTTGCACATCCATACCGTGCAGCTCAGCGCGGATTTATAGATGAAGTCATCGATCCCAAGGATACCAGAGTCAAACTGATGAAAGCTTTTGCTATGCTCGAAAACAAGGTCGCTAAGCTGCCCAAGAAGAAACATGGAAATATACCTTTGTAGGGAGGTCCGGAGTTTGAGCTTGTTAGAAAGGTGTTAATTTTTTGTTTTTGGATAGCCCAGGGGTGACTTGATTGCAGACTTTAGAGTCCAATGAATGAAGAACATAAATCTATTAAAACTCATATTATGAAATTTTTTATTGCAATTCTGTTTTCTGTGATGTGCTCACCACTACTATTCGGCCAAATCATGGAATCCTCAAAAGTAATGTCCAAAGGAGACCATAACGCACTAACAGTGACTCTGCCAGATACCGAAGAAAAAGTGGTCACCAAAGAGTGGGAAGATTTTATAAAAAGCTACAAAGGCAAGCTGCGAAAGATCAAAAAGTCATCCGAGATTTTTGCGGACGATGCTAGACTAGAAGACATCAGCAACAATACGGTAGACGTATACGCACTAGTCAATCAAAGAGGAGATGATACCGAACTGACCGTCTGGTATGACCTAGGAGGTGCTTTTCTTACCAGTGAAACACACCCAAAGAAATACCTCAGTGCGCAAAAAATGCTCAATAAATTTTCAGGCATTGTATCCAAAACGTATGTAGCCAACATGCTGCAAGAGGAGGAAAAGAAACTCAAGAATTTTGAAGGCGTACTCAAGGATATTGATAAAAGTAGAGAAGATTCCGTAAAAGATATTGCCAAATTTGAGAAAAAAATCGAAGAAGCAAAAGCCAATATAGAGGCCTGCAAATCCAAGGCAGAGCAAGCGTCCAAAGACATAGAAGCACAAAAGAAGGTCGTCAAGCAAGTAAAGACAGACCTCAATAACTAACACTCAGCGCTTTTTAGCGTAAAAAAGGACTAAATGCGTAGCATTTAGTCCTTTTTTAATTGGCGTGATTTTGATACTTAAATGTTATTAATACTACCTTTATGCAGTAATATAGATGTCAAATCATCGTTTTACAATAGTCTCGTAATAAATATAGCGATCGTGATTAAACAATTCATTGTAGTAATTTTCCTTTTCATAGGCCTTGTGAGCATTCAAGCGCAGGATAGACACTTCTCGCAGTACTATTCTTCGCCATTGTCGCTCAATCCTGCTTTGACAGGTGCATTCAATGCTAAATATCGAATAGGCTTGATCAATCGCGATCAGTGGCGTTCCGTCCTAGACAATCCTTACCGTACATTTGCTGCCAGCTTGGAAGTGAAATTTGGGTTGGACTATTTTTTGCGTTTCGCCAAAAAAGATAAAGTAGCAGTAGGCCTTTTATTTTACAATGACAAAGTAGAAGGAGTAGACTTTAGAGAATCAAAGATGGCACTTTCCGTCGCCTATCATAAAGCATTGGATAAGGACCTGAGGAATGTATTGACTTTCGGATTTCAGGCAGGTATCATGCAGCGCAATATCAATTTCAATGACCTAGTTTTTGACGATCAGTTTAACGAGATCAACGCTTTTGACTTGCCCACAAACGAGACTTTACCGATCAACAATCTTACACAAGGAGACTACTCTGTAGGACTCAATTATACCTATGTAGCCAACCGCAAATTTTCCGCTTTTGCTGGAGCAGCATTGCATCATATATTTGAACCCAGTGTATCATTTTACCAAGATCGAAACGAGAATCGCTTGGATGTACCCTTGCCTAGAAACTATACTGCACATGGAGGTGCTATCATTGCCTTGGGTGGCCGTTATCAGCTTTCCCCGAGACTGATGTTGCTCTCTCAAGCGGCACACTTTCAGATCAACGGTGGTGCCAATCTGCGTATCCGATTGGATGAGTTCAACAGCACAGGTATCTATGTTGGCGCATGGGCGCGTCTAGCCAATGATGCGGTCAATGGCGTACTCAACGATGCCGTCATCGCTATGGTCGGCCTAGAGCTCAATGGTTTTTTACTGGGATTCAGCTATGACTTAAATACGCAAGCATTGGCTACCTACAACACGCGCCAAGGCGCATTCGAGCTCAGCCTCGCTTACCTAGGCGAGTACGATAACGAAACGATTCTCTGCCCAAAATTTTAAATATTTTTTCCTTACTATCCGCATATTGGGTGGTGATATAGATTATCGGATAGTTGCGGCTTGTATACTAAATTAGGTGCAACTCTATCTCTGGCGATGTCCAACTCGTAGAGCTGGGAAAACCGTGAGCTTAATTTATTCTTACTTGTGTTGAAATCATACCACCCTTCCAGGGTTACGAATCATCTGTTATGCATTTTTTACTACAATCTTGTCACCCTTCCAGGGTTGATTTTTATTTCTGGGCAGCTCTATTAACTAATTAAAGTATTACCTATACACCCAGCAAACGCATAGTCAGAAATATTTTTTCTAGATATTAGCATCTCGAATGTTTGGGGCCATCACGGCCTAATGGCGTGACCGTGCTATCCGTTCCTATCCGATTTTGCCCTCGCTTCTAGACAAGGCATGCCTTGTCTCTACCCATCCCGCATCGGATACCACTGCTATCACTTGTCTCTAACGCACTCCGTTTGTCGAGCTCCAGCTTTCGCCTCCGCGATTATTTGGCGATCCGTTCATTTAAAATTCAACAATCTACATGAACATCCATTTTTTTTTCTAACTTGAAAATATGAAGTTTGCCCAAATGCCAAAAGATACAGACGTGAAGTGTTTGAACTGTGGTTCAATGATAAACACCTCCAATACCTTTTGCCAAACATGCGGGCAGAAAATTAAAGACTACCGACTCTCTGCTTGGATACTTATCAAAGAAGTATTCTCCTCCATATTCAATCTTGATTCAAAGTTTGCCAAGACGCTATTGAATATATGGAGACCCGTAAAATTGACCAAGGCATATGTAGCAGGAGAACGAAAGCGATACCTCAATCCAGGGCGATTATTCATAGTCTCTTTCTTCTTATTGTCTGCCATGTTTTCCTTCTATTTAAAAAAGATAAATTTCGATAAAGTGAGCCTTGGGGAGCAGACGGGATCAGCAAAGGATTTTTATATGTCAGACTAGAGACAAGAAATGATGGCCACCTTTGACAGCCTAACGCAGCTGCATAGTTTGACCCCAGCAGCACAAGTAGATAGTATTCGTTATAAGATGTTTTTGAGTTCTGAGCGTATGAATGCAGATTCCATACCCTCACCAGGGGCTAT
>CALJVI010000054.1 GCA_937974575.1 uncultured Saprospiraceae bacterium
TTGGTCTTGCAGATTGACTTTTCCTTTTCTAAAATCATGAATCATAGTTCTGAGCTTTTGCTTGAACTCAAGCTCTGAATCATACAGATACTCCTTAGCATCTTCGTCCAAGTGCTGCGGATAAGCCAAGCGATTTGGCAATAGCGGCACACATGCACAGTACATTGCTTCTACAATACTGCCTCCAAAAAAATCTTGAATAGATGTCACTGGCAAGATATCCGCTTGCCATAGATATTGTGCATAAGCTTCCAAACTATCCACATAGCCAAAGTGGATCAACTCCTCTCCCAGCTCAGCTTTTACCCTATCGAATATGGCTGGCGACTTTTGGTACTTTTGACCCAAAACGATGAGCCTAAATTTCAAACCTTCTACTTTCAGTGCAAACAAAGTCTCAAAAAACAAGTCTGGATTTTTATCATATTCCCAACGATGATTCCAAAGTACTATAGGGGCACCTTTTGAGCTTGGTGTTTTGTATGCATCCAAGCGTGATAGATCTAAGCCAAGCGGCAAAACCTCAGATTTTTGTCCAATCTTGACCAGCGTGGGCTTATTTTGATGATCAGGAAATCCGTCCAAAAAAGGAACTAAAGCATTTAAAAAGGAAGTCCGATTGTAATCCGAATTAAAAAACACTCGGTCTGCCGCCAATGCTGAAGTATAGTTGATGTACTTATAGTGATTGTCTCGTTGATCTTTGACATCTTCATCCGTAGGTGACCATGGATAGGCCAATTGATTTTCATGAAAATAAATAGCTGTCTTTATGCCTACAGACTTTTGTTTTGTCAAACCCAGAAAGGTACTAAAGTCAAGCATATCCGTCGCTAAGATCAGGTCCGGCAAAAAGTCATCCTCCAAAAATCGCTCAGCAAAACTAACTGCTGCGCCATGCATCCGCCACTTCCAATAAATGTCAGGCAGGCTATATAGCCTTAGCTCATGTGCGCTGTGCCTCATCAGTCCATCTGCCCACTGCTGATGGCTACCTCCATAAAATGGTTCTAACAAAAGTATCTTCACTATTCAGATTATGATAATCAGAAGCTAAAATAAATTAATTTTAGGCAAAAAAGATCCTTGGCGGATACAGCTACACATATCTCACCCAATCGGCTTGCGGTCGAACGGTTCAAAAAAAACAAGCCAGCGGTGATTGGAGCCTTCTTTATTTTGCTGTGCATCCTCATTGCGATCTTTGCTTATCAGATCGTCCCTGACGGTAGCCCCAATGCAAATAGACAAATATCCGAGCTCAATCTAGTGCCTATCGGACATCAAGCGCAGATGCTACAGGTAGAGAATAATTTTCAAACAGAGCAGCCTTCTTTTTTATCTCGCATATTCCTAGGCGCGGAGGACAGGTATAGCTTGATTCCTATCGAAAGCGTAGAGATCAAAAACGATTCTGTTCAAGTCATTCGAGAAGGCCGTCCTTATAAGCAGTTTCATCTCTTGGATGTAGTCTATCCACTGGCCAATAATGCAAACATCACATCTACCGCTACGGAATACAGCTTCACCTCGCTAGATGGCAAAATCAATACCATATCCAAAGCTCTACTTACACAAAAAGTACAACAGTCCCATATCCGCAATATGCGATTTTGGCTAGGCTCAGATCAGTATGGTCGCGATGTATTTAGTAGACTCATCATCGGTGTGCGGATCTCGCTTTTAGCAGGACTCATCGCAGTGATCATTTCTGTTTTGCTGGGTACCACACTCGGTATGCTGGCAGGCTACTATGGCGGTAAGGTCGACACACTCATTTCTTTTTTCATCAATACCGTTTGGTCCATCCCTACTCTACTGCTTGTATTCGCTATCGTGATTGCGCTAGGCAAAAGTATTTTCAATATCTTTCTTGCAGTTGGTTTGACGATGTGGGTAGACGTAGCTCGTATCGTACGCGGTCAAGTCCTGACCCTCAAAAATGCTCCTTATATAGAAGCCATGAAAGTCATGGGCACTCCTATGCCGCGCATCATGTTTCGGCACTTGCTGCCCAATCTCATCGGCCCACTCCTCGTCATCGCTGCTGCCAATTTTGCGACTGCGATTCTACTGGAAGCGGGCTTGAGTTACCTGGGTTTTGGGATCCAGCCACCGACTCCAAGTTGGGGCACGATGCTCAATGAGCACTATGGTTTTGCCATTGGTGGACGGCCGTTGTTGGCTCTGATTCCTGCGCTGGCTATTTTGTTTTTGGTGCTTGCTTTTAATTTGGTTGGGAATGGGTTGAGGGATGCGTTGGATATTAAAGGCACTGATTAGATTTTCAATTACTTGTTTTATTATTGGGGGCCATTCCTGCCGTTCAGCTTGAAAAAAGCTTTCGTCAGCAACCAGGCTATTCGCAGCTTGGTCCCGATGAAAAAAATCAGGACTGGTCGCTAAGGCGCCCACTGCTACTTTCCTTTGTCCGGGGGAGGCAGGAAATTAGTTTAAAACTGTGCTCCTATTAATTTTGTAATTAAAGATTATTTGATCTTAGATTCAAGGATTAAAAAATTAGGCATCATCCAAACCAAACTTCAAATAGTTAATAGAGTGCAGAAAAGTATCTCCCTCTAAAATCTGATCCCTCAAAAACACACTTATCCACTATATTCACAGTTATCAACATTATCCTGTGGATAACTGCAATCTATGTGGATAACTATCCCTGAAATGATCTAATTTACTGTGATTTCAAGATTTCTTTGTATTTGAATGCTGTATTTAATAGTTGATCTTAGTAGCTGATAAAGGCGAAGGGGACTCCCGAAAGCCTCAGCAAGCGGAGCGCGCGAGGGACAAGGGGGTGAAGTGGTATCTCGACTCTTTTCAGTCGAGGTAGGAACGGAACACCCGACCACACCGATAGGTAGTGGATGGCTCCAAATTGTACATGCCTCGACAGGCTTGTCTCGGTTCTTTCCTTATTTTGTTCTACTAGACCAAAATTGCTTCGCATCAGTCAATCACATATCAGTATGTCGCTCCCAATAATTTTGGTCTTCGATGCCGTCTAGGATATTGAGGTAGCTGCGGTATCTGTACTCGCTGACGCTGCCCTCCTCAATGGCTGCCTTGACGGCGCAATCGGGTTCGTTGCGATGGGTGCAGTCTCCGTATTTACACTCCTTGCTGAGGATAAAAAATTCGCGGAAGTTATGTGCCACGTCCATGGGCTCAAGATTGTTGAAAGAGAGAGACTTGATACCTGGGGTGTCGATAAGTTGGCCGCCAAATGAGAGGGGGAACATCTCCGCAAAAGTGGTGGTGTGCTGACCCTTGCCGGTATAATCAGATATGTCTCCGATACGGGTCTCTATCTCCGGGGCAATGGCGTTGACCAATGTAGACTTGCCTACTCCTGACTGTCCGCAGACGAGTGTGGTCTTGTCTTGGAGTAGTTCGCGCATTTGATCTATACCTACGTTTTCGGTAGCGGAAGTAAGCAAGGTAGAGTAACCAATATTTTCATATACCGCGGTAATGTACTCAAAGAGTGCCTGATCATCCTCAGTCAATAGATCAGACTTGTTGACGATGATGGTCACGGGTATGTTGTGCGGCTCAGTCATCAATAGAAACCGATCAATGAAGCCTTGCTTCAAACTGGGCTCGACGATGGTGACGACTAATACGGCTTGGTCAATATTGGCTGCTAGTAAATGCAGTAGATGTTTTTTGCGGGGGGACTGTCTGACTACATAGTTGCGACGAGGAGCGATCTTTACGATGTTGCCTACTCGCTTCTCTTCTTTCTGAATGTCGACAGTCACCTCATCGCCTACTGCAACGGGGTTGGTAAGCTTCATCTTACCGATTCTAAACTTCCCAACGATCCTGCATGGGATGATGCTGTCGTCACTCAGCTTGACATCATACCATACTCCTGTAGACTTTATGACTATACCCGATTCCATAGTGTAAGAGAATAAAAAAAGCCCGAAAGAATTCACTTTCGGGCTAATAAATTTTAATTATTTTTTTTGTGCAATTACTTGCTTGCAGCCAAGTTGATCACTAGAGCTACATCATCATTTA
Source organism: uncultured Saprospiraceae bacterium (assembly GCA_937974575.1). Taxonomy (GTDB): domain Bacteria; phylum Bacteroidota; class Bacteroidia; order Chitinophagales; family Saprospiraceae; genus JALZVN01. Next base: position 4,045 of record CALJVI010000054.1, read on the forward strand.
TGATTTTGTCTTTAGCTGTATTGATGATACCAGAGCTATAGTTGATGCCCCAGTTGGTACGATTGATCGTGAATGAAGGTGTCACCGCTACCAATTTGTCTCCATTCATGTTTACATTGGTATCAAAACTTACACTGTGTACTTTGTCCTTCAACTTAAGGTCACCTGTCAATTTATGCGTCACGCCTGCCTTACCTTTGATCGGTGCACAGCCAGTCACAGTAAATGTACCTGTAGGATATTTGCCTACGTCAAAGAAGTCACCGTTACCCAAGTGACCTTCCAAATCCTCTTTACCTTTTCCAGCTTGAAGATCGATAACTTCGTTTGAAGTCATATCAATAGTAAAGTTACCTGCTTCAATGTTGCCATTGTTTACTTTCAAGTTACCTTTTGATATCTTGAATTTGCCCATGTGCTTTCCACCTGGCTTAGACCCTGTCCACGTAACTGTACTGTTAGCGTCTACATTATAAGTTACTGCTGCTGCAGTTGCTTTAGCTGCAACACCTTTTGCTGCTGAAACCGCCGCTTTTGCACCTTCTGGAGCTTCGCTACAAGAGGTAAAAACAATAGAAAGGGCAAGAAAAGGGATTAAATAAATTAGTTTTTTCATGATTTTAATGCGTTTTATGATTTTAATATGATTTTTTGCTATTTATTCAGCGTCTAAAAGAACAAATGAACAATAACATGGTTCTCGAATGTGTTAAATAAATCACAAGAAAGGAACTGCAAATATAGCTCATTTCGTTACCTAATTGAGTAAATTGTGCAAGAGTGCACAAATAAAAAGTATTATATGTTAATTTATAGGAATGTATAAAGGTGTATATTTGTATAATTTGGCACTAAATTCGAAATTCCTATTGGTAACTTAGTAAATTAAAATTATGAAAAATTTATTGATAGCCTTATTGTTTGCCATTCCTATGTTGTCATTCACCAGCCAATATCAGGCGGAGATTACAAATGCAATAGGAAAAGGCGACATCGAAACTTTATCAAAGTATTTTGACGAAACCGTTGAGATCTGCATTCTTGATTTGGAAGATATGCTAGACAAGGACGAGGCTAAATCTGCTATAGAAACTTTTTTTGTTGATCACCAACCTAAATCTTTCAGTGTAGTGCATGATGGCACTTCAAAAGGACAAGACAGTAGGTACTTTATTGGCGATCTCAAAACAGGTGAAGAAATATTTAGGGTATATGTGTACTTGAAGAGTGCAAGTGACTCGTACCTTATCCAAGAAATTCGTTTTGAAAAGAAATAAAAAACGATGGAAACATTAGTTAGGCGTACAAATTGATTTTTGTGCGCCTTTCTTTTTTTAGGGATACTCAGAAGCAGGATGAGCTCTTTTTTATATAGTATTCCGCCTCCTTTCTTTTAATCACGCTGTGGTTTCCTCTGTCTGACGAAAGGTGCCTTACTTCTTAGTCTCCTCTTTTGCCAAAACTCCAATACTAAACAATGCAAAGTCGTACTTGACTGGATCTATAGGATCAAACTGCTTTAGGGTATTGGTCAACTCTACAACTGTCCTAAAATCATTCTGCTTTCGTGCTATAAGGTTGAACCTGCGGGCTACACGCTCTACATGCACATCTAATGGCATCAATAGCTGATCTGGCCGTATGCTTTGCCATATCCCAAAGTCTACACCACGATCATCTTGGCGGACCATCCAACGTAGAAACATATTGAGCTTTTTGCAACGTGATTTTCGCTTGGGGGTAGACACATGCTTACGCGTACGATGGGGTGCATACTCTGAGTCAAAAAACAGGTCATGAAAGCCTTCTAGGCCAGCAGCTATATTTTCATCCTCAGGCTTGATATGTCTAGCAAATGCATCTTCTAAAGATTCATGTTGACGATAATAGCGCTGAAGAAAATCCAGAAAGTATAAGGTATCTGTATAATTGAAGGTTCTATGCTTGAACTGTGCAAATCTCTGTCGCTCCTGTTCTGTGTGGTGCAAAATGAAATGATGTGGTCTACCATCCATCAATTCTATCAGCTCCATGGACTTGTTGATGATGGTCACTCTCTGCCCCCAGGCTAGTATGGAAGCCCAAAAACCCATAATTTCAATATCCTGAGGATGGGTAAATAGGTGGGGAATCTTGATGGGATCGTTGGGGATAAAGTCGGGACGGTTGTATTTATCCACTAATTCATCAAAATATACTTTCAAATCAGAATTATTCAAGACTAGAGCATTTTGTATTAAGCATAATATGCTCAAGGTGACCAGTAAATGTCAAATATAATAAGGGTAAATGACTACGTACTGGCAAATATTCGAATATGCTCTTCAAAAAGCGATCTATTGTGATTTTGTTTCCTATATTTGATATATAACATACCCTACTTTAAGAATATGACCGCTACTTTAACATATACCGCTTTTCTTGCTCTGATCTACATAGCAAAAAAACTAGATCCTGCTACTTAGGCAATTCTCTATTTATTTCCTTCAATTTACTTATTCCTCTTTATCTAAAGCTGATTGCCTTATATTTGCACCATGCTGTATAAGTATCTCATATTAGGCCTTATCATCTATGGTATTTATAGATTTACCAATGCCCCAAAAATAGGCACTAACTCGACAGACCAAGAAGGTGTGGACGATGAATACACCGACTATGAAGAACTCGACTAACAATATCGGAGCTTGGGTGCTCGAAAAGAACAATCAATTTATTGCCTTCAATAAACCCTCTGGTGTACCTGTACAAGAGGATAAGACGGGAGATACCAGCCTACTCCGATTGGCCGAAATATATACTAAGAAAAAACTCTTTCTCTGCAATCGAATAGATCGTCCTGCAAGTGGTGTAGTACTATTTGCCAAAACTAAGACCAGCTTAGAATCTATCAATAAGCAGTTTCAGTTTCGCACCATTGATAAGACCTACCTTTGCATAGTGGAAGCCAAACCACCAAAAGATGCAGATAGTCTGACCAATTGGATGGAGAAAAATGGAACGGCCAATAAGTCATTTATTGTACCTCAAAAAACAGCTCGTAGCACAGAAGCTAGATTAGATTATAAGCTCATCGGTAGTAGTGATCGTTATTTTTTATTGGAAATAAAATTACATACCGGAAAGCATCATCAAATCAGATGTCAGTTAGCCCATATTGGAAGTGTAATCAAAGGGGATGTAAAATACGGTGCACGCAGAGGAAATAAAGACAAGTCTATACATCTACATGCTTGGAAAACAATAGTGACGCACCCAATCTCTAAAAAGAAAATAATGCTTGAAGCTGCTCTTCCTAATGAAGACTCCCTTTGGGACTTCTTCAAAAAAGAGACACTCGGCAAAAAGTAAGGCTTCGATTAAATCTCGCCAGACTTTATTTTCTCTACCATCTCTACAGTAGAAGAAGGATCTTCTCCATTGGCATTGGCAATAGCTATAGCTTTTTTAGCTGTCTTGATGGCTTTACCCTTCTTTCCCATCTTATGGTAAATAGCAGCTAGGGTATCCATATTATAATACCCTTTTTCTAGCTTGATAGATTTCTTTGCTAAGCAAGCAGCTCCTTTAAGTAGCTCTTTGTCATCAATCACTTCATAAAAAGTCCAAGCAATATCATTGAGTTCTCCAGGATCTGTAGTGCTGTATTGATCATAGTGATCTATAGCGGACTTTGCAAAACCTTCTCTATCCCCACGCTCCCGATAATAAGTCATACGGTATTGCGAAGTCATCTTTGCAGCTCTACTGGGGTATGCTTTTTTAAACAATTGACCTATTTGCTCTAAGTCCAAATCCGCACTTTCATCATGTATTTTTGCAAAAACCAATTGCTGAATTTTAGTTTCTACATCTGCTGCACTATACTGCTCAATAAAGGCATCTTTATTCTTTACCAAATACTCAAACATTTTAGAGTCTGCACTATCCGTCAATTGGTAAATAAGAGAAAGATTGTCTGGCTCATTCCAATCCGACTGTGTCGCTAAGTAGGCTTCCGCAATAGGTTGAACAGAACCATCCATAGCACCCGATTTCACCCTCAGATATTCTTTGAGAAAAGCTGGGTCTCGATCTCCGCTTGCATACTTGGCATCCATGGAAGCCATACTTTTACTAGGATCTCCTGCTATTTCACCTTCCTCTAGAAGCTGCTTGACTGTTTGATACCCGGCAGTTCTATGCACGAGGCTACCATATCCATCTATGAATAATAAGGTAGGATAGACAAAGACATTATACTTATCTCCAAGTATTTTGCCTTGCGGCTGCTCCATATCCATCTTTACACTGATGAAATTATCATTATAAAACTTGCCTAACTTTTTTGAAGTGAATACTTCTTTTGACATTTTCTTGCATGGACCACACCAAGTGGTATATGCATCTACGAAAATAATTTTTTGCTCTTCTTTTGCTTGAGTAAGTACTGCTTCCCATTTGGCATCTGTAAAACTTATACCCTGTGCTAAGAGACCTGAAGACAAAAGAAGACCCAGGACGAATACTGTTATATATTGTCTCATATTTTTTTCGTGTTATTTTGTTAAGCTAAGCTTCTCACTTAGCTTTTGAGTTTGCGTATTAAGCGCTCTACTTTAGCCTTACCGCTTTGATCTTTTACCAACTTGATAGCAGACTGTGCAGACTTGAGTGCTAAATCTTTTTTACCGTTATTACTCAAAATAGATGCATATGTGAGCACATATTCTAGTTCTTCTCCATTATCAACGGCTTTTTTAGCAAATTTCTCCGCATCTTTCATCGCATCCGCATCATAATCAAAGCTTTCAAATAAAGAAACTGCCAGTTCATGCAGCGCTTTTGCATCGTCGCCAATTTGCTTTTTTGCAAACTCCTTGCAACACTTACGATACTTTTCAGAATTGCCCTGGGCCTTGTGGAAGTACAAATCAGACTCTAAGGCAAAACCTTGATACTTCTTTGGAGCATTAGCTTTTACTTTTGCCTTTGCTTCTTCTAGTAAACTCTCTGCCTCAAACTCTACAGCCTTCTTTACAGTAGCATCGCAAGCTACCAATATTTTTTCTTGCACGATAGCTGGAGAATGAAGGGCGACAATTTTGCTCTTGTGCTCAATCAACAAATCAAAGATGCGAGAGTCTACTTCCGTAACTGCTTCTAAAATAAAATTCAAATTGAAATCTGTGGTAAGATCTTTTTGCGAACGGATGTACTCATTGGCAACCAACACACTTGATTTTTTTGACTTGTTCAATGCTTTGACATAATCAAATACCAACTGCGGATCTCTATCCCCAGCCTCATATGCTTCTGCATAGTCTTTACTAAAATCTACCTTGCCCATCACATGCTTTCCTATCTTCAAAAAGTTGACCGCATCTTGTGCTCCTTTTTGTTTGTGCACTACTTCCCCATCTGGTCCAATGAAATATAAAGTTGGAAATGCTTGTACAGGATATTTTCCTTTAAACTTTTTGCCTTCAGATTTTTCCATGTCAATCTTCATGTTGACAAAATTAGCATTGAAATATTCTCCTACTGCAGCATCTGGAAAAGTATTTTTTGCCATCCGCTTACAAGGGCCACACCATGTAGTATAGGCATCTACAAAAATCACTTTGCCGTCCTTCTTAGCTAGGTCTAATGCTTCATCCCAGGAACCATGAAAAAAATCAATACCCTGAGCAAAACCTGTCAGGCTGAATAAAACAGAAAAAAGGATGATTGTTAATATGCGCATAGCTTATAATTGAGCTGTTTATATGATATCACAAGATATATATTATACAATTTCTGTGCTCAATTCCTTATGAATAAAGCTTTTATTAAGAGAAGTTTAACGCAGAAATGACCGTCGGACCTAGGATAGCTGTGCGTGAGCATAGTCTATACTAGTATACTGACCTCATTAAATGCTTTTGCACTTATCTTTCATCCATTTCTTTTCCTTCGTATTGAGCGCTGGAGCCAAGGTTTTATATACTGTCTTGTGATAGCTATTCAACCAATCTACTTCTTCCTTTGTCAGCATTTTGTAGGAAATCATTTCTGTATCGATAGGAAACATGGTCATCGTTTCGAATCCATAAAAGGTACCGTACTCACTACTGCCTAACTCTATAGTCAGTACTAGATTTTCAATACGAATACCATATTCGCCTTCTCTGTAAAATCCAGGTTCATTGGAGGTAAACATCCCTGGAGCAAATGGCAGTGCTGCTTTTCCTTTGGCAGCAGGGCTAATACTCTGAGGCCCTTCATGTACATTCAAAAAGTGCCCTACACCGTGACCAGTGCCATGTCCATAGTTTTTATGCAATGCCCACAGTGCTTTGCGGGCTAGCAAATCAAGTTGATGCCCTCTTGTGCCTTTGGCAAATACACAATTGGCTACTGCTATATGCCCTTTTAGCACGGCTGTATAGTCTTGCTTTAAAGCTCTACTAGGCTTGCTGAAGGTAGTGGTCCTCGTTATATCGGTAGTACCACAATGATATTGTCCACCAGAATCCAGCAGCAGTACCCCATTAGGTTTGAGCGTAGCGCAAGTTGGTCTCTTTGCGCCATAATGCACGATAGCGCCATTTCCCTTATAGCCTACTATTGCCCCAAAGCTCTCCCCATAATATTCCGTTTGCTCTGCTCGGAAAGAAGCCAGTTTTTCCGCAACCTCTACCTCGTCTATCTTTTTAGTGTGGACCTCTTTCTCTAGCCACATATATAGCCTAGTCAAGGCAACTCCGTCTTTGACCATAGCAGATCTAATCCCTTTTATCTCGGTTTTGTTCTTTATCGCCTTGAGATATGTAGATGGAGTATCGCCATGCACCGTATTTGATTTATGTATAGCCTTGGATATAGTCAAAGACGTCACAGCTGGATCATACATAATCCGTGATTTTTTGGAGGCTGTTTTCAAAAAATCTACGATATCCTCATACTTTTTAATGATCACCCGATCCGCGACGAGTTTTTTGTATAAAGATTTTGAAATCTTAGAAGGATCGACAAATAAATAAGATTTTGTAGCTCCGACGAGCAAAAACGCTATAAACACTGGATTACAGTCCACATCGCTACCTCGTAAATTGAGCGTCCAAGCAATATCATCCAAAGTAGAGACTAAACAATAATCCGTTTTACGCATGGAAAATGTGTCACAGATTTGACTCAACTTATCCTCTCTTGATTGTCCTGCAAACTTTAGCTTCAATTCAAAAATTGGAGCTGTTGGCAAAGCGGGTCTATCTTTCCAACAAGTATCTATAACCTTTACACTTGTTTTTAACTTTATATTATTGGGCTTCAGCAATCGCTCCATAGATAAGACCTGATTGACAGAGAACATATTACCATCAATACCTATCGTAGCCCCCTTTTTCAGACTTCCCAACAGCCAAGAAAGGTGTTCAGGCGTATGTGGTACCTGTAACTTATGAAAGACAAATGGACTATCCCTCAATTCTTCCTCTGCTTGTATAAAATATCTACTGTCTGTCCATAGACCCGCATGCTTCATAGTAATCACGACAGTTCCTGCCGAACCCGTAAAACCACTTACCCAACTCCTTGTCTGCCAATGACTTGCAGTGTATTCACTTTGATGTGGGTCGCTAGAAGGAATTATCAAAGCATCCAGGCCCTGTTTCTTCATCTTCGATCTCACTTCTTTGAGTAAAGCCTTCTTTTCTTCCATTTATATACCTTTTTATAATTATATTAATTTATGTCCTCTTGCTTTGCAACTAATGTCTTCTAGATATTGTATAATTTTATAATCTTACAATGTTGCTATTCCTTCAGTTTTAGTCTTAGCAATGGACCCAAAACAAAAAATAATATTTCTTTACTGATAACTACGACAATAAAACGTTCAAACTGAACTAGTTTGGCATATTTTTTGTTAAAATAGGGCGCTCGGGTGGCTAATTTGACTTTAAAGTCATAAATTAGGTTCCATAACAACGATTCACCGAAAACCTACTAACAAATATCCATGTCACAATTAGTGAGAAAGATCGAGACGTTAGAAGCGTCAAATTATGATAATTGTTTATGTAATAATTATCTATTTGTAAGTAACGAGTTATTAAAGAAAAATTCAAATGCTGAATCAGAAGCTTAGTCACAAAATGCTACAAAGGTTGTCTCCTCAACAGATACAACTCATGAAGCTCCTCCAAATACCAACTGCTACATTAGATCAAAGGATCAGTGAAGAGCTGGAGGCAAATCCTGCCTTGGATGAAGGGGAAGAGACCGATAATTCCACTGAAGAGGAATTTGAAAACTTTGCTACTGCAGATTCCGATACGGAAGACGCACCTGAAGTAGACGAGCTAGCCTCTAAAGAAGAAGAATTTGAATTGGACGACTATATCGAAGAGTACCTTGAGGAAGACCCTTCTAGTTACAAACTTCAGGCAAACAACTACTCCGCTGACGATGAAGAAAAAACCATCACGGTAGCAGTTGAAGATACTTTCCACGAATACCTAGAAGCTCAAGTTGGCTTGATGGATTTTGCTGATGATAGAGAAGAAAAAATAGCACATCAAATCGTAGGCAGTATTGATGACGATGGATATCTCAGAAGAGATCCACTTGCCATCATTGACGACCTCATGTTTGCATATAACATTATCGCTACACCTGATGAAGTAATTCATATGCTCCAGCGTGTTCAAAAATTTGACCCTGCTGGAATTGGAGCGAGAGACCTTAGAGAGTGTCTACTTATTCAAATACAGCGTAAGCTGGATGAGTATGCAAAAAAAGGAGAACACCCTCCGCAGTCACTTCATGATGCTCAAGAAATACTAGACAATTACTTCAACGAGTTTTCAAAAAAACACTACCAAAAACTTCAACGCCATATCGGTTCTAGCGAAGCGGAATTGCGTGAAGCCTACGAAGAAATATTAAAACTCAACCCTAAGCCCGCAAGTGGCCACGTTGGGCAAAATACAAAAGGCATTCACTATATCGTCCCTGACTTCATTATCGAAAATCGAGATGGCGAATTGGAATTAACCTTAAATAGTAGAAATGCTCCCGACCTGAGAATCAACGATCAGTACACTGACATGCTCAAGTCTTACAAGGCCAGCACTAAAGACAGAAGAGGCACCAAGACAGAGAAGGAGGCAGTCATGTTCATCAAGCAAAAGATTGACTCTGCCAAGTGGTTCATCGACGCCATCAAACAACGTCAGCAAACCATGTACAAATCAATGTATGCCATCATGCAATACCAGTATGACTTCTTCCTTAGTGGAGATCAGAAAAAATTGCGTCCGATGATCTTAAAAGATATTGCAGACATTACGGGTCTTGACATATCTACAGTTTCTCGTGTAGCAAATAGTAAATTTGTTCAGACTGAATTTGGTACGAAGCGACTCAAAGATTTCTTTTCGGAATCTCTACAAACCAGTACAGGCGAGGAAGTTTCTACCCTGGAAGTAAAGAAAATTTTGACAGAAATAATCAGCGAGGAAAACAAGCGTAAGCCTTTGTCGGATGAAAAGTTGAAGAACATGCTTCAAGACAAAAGTTACAACATCGCTCGTAGGACGGTAGCCAAATATCGTGAACAGCTCAGCATCCCTGTAGCTAGACTTAGAAAAGTATTATAATTATAGCAAACTAATAATTCGCAAAAAGCTCAAAATTGTATTTTGGGCTTTTTGTCGTTTTACACCTACTCTATTTTCAGTTGGTACACGCTGCCAAACAACAAGTAATAATCTAAATAAAGGTTTTCTTCTCTGGGTGTGCCCCATTCCTTTTCGACAAAAAAAGTCGACAGTCAGGGTCGGGCTATACGAGGGTCCGCGTTCGCTCCCGTCTTACGTTTCGTTGCACTACACTTCAGACTGCCCAGCAGAGCTGTGCACCTCTCCTATCCCTCACACAAAAAAAATCTATCCTTCAAAAAAAGTCTAAATTTCTAATTCATATCCACATCCGCTAAGACCTGCGACCACTGTACTTCATTGAGTACATCATCCTCAAACCAAAAACTAATATTGAGTAAATCAGAAAACAACACGACAACCTCATCGCCATCAGAATCATCTTTGTCAAGATATAGATCTTCAATCAAAGGCTTCAATTCTTTCAATGTCTTTCCGATCAGCTTTTGATCTTTATATATGTATTGCTCTCCCGTCACAGACAAGATAACCAATCGAAACTGCCCTTCAATCAACTCAAACTCCATGGACAATTCCGCTTCATCATAATGCCATGTTTGCATAAAGATTTCCTCATCTTCATTTGGGACATCAAACTCCCCTTTATCTACTTCATCTGGTTTACCAAGTATTTCTTCTACCTGTGCTATGGTCATCCCAAAAAGGATAGTTCCTAAACCGTGACCAGGTTTAATAGGATTAATATTTTCTTTCATAAATAATATGCTATAAGACTAATTACAATTGAAGTCATTGCGAAGGTTTTGAACAGTTTCGATTGAGTAAATACCCTCAAGATCAAAAAATCAATTCCTACATATCCAATTGCAAAACTATAAAGGCCGCAAGCTAGAAAAATTTAGGCTGAGTACCCAATATTATATCTAGTTGATTCTATCCAGATTGTCATCAACATCCTTATTCTTATAGCTTGACTTGAATTGCCTACCAAAGTTGTATTTCAAAGACAAAGAAAACTCATGAGCATCTGTAAAGATTGTCGACTGTTGGTCTATTGAATTTACCACACTGGAAGACTCCAATCGCCTATTTTTAAAAATATCATTAGCATTGACCGTCACTACAAAATTTTCAAATATAGTTTGACTTACTGACCCTCCTACTACGAGTAGGCTATTCATATCAGCTACACCATTGTTACGCTTGGTCATACCCCATGTACGTAGAGCAATTTCTGTATGCTCCAGCAACTTATAACTGGTACTATTATAAAGATAGAGAAATGGCTTCAGGGGTGTAGAAAGAGCTCTACTATCCGCAGCCCTTGTCCATGTAGGCACTACATACCAAGTCATTCTAAGCTTCTTTAACTGCACGGGATACACATAAATCAGACGCACAGTCTCTTGCTTATCCCAATTTTCTGGTGAAGTAATCAAGCGGTCTTGCTCTGTATCAAAATATGTGATTTGAAAAGTAGGATAAGCAACATAACTGTATCGTAGACTTAAAGACTGTTTGCTGAATTGATAGGTCAGACTTACTTCATCATTAATCGAAGATCTTAGATTTACATTTCTTGTATACTCGTTCACAGGCCCGATATAGGTCGAAATAGAACTCGAATTTAAATAGTGGGGCCTTCGAATTGTTCGTGCATAATCTAGACTGATAGAACCCATGCTATCAACCGGTATACTTAAATTGACTTTTGGAAAAAAACGATGATTATTTCTATCAATCAACAAATCCTCCATATTCTCAAATTTACCTTCGACTTGATTCAGTTCAGATCTTAACCCCAACTGGTAATTCATTTTTTGCAATTTGCCTGATACTTGTATATAACTAGCAAAATTTCGTTCAGAATAATTGTAGTTTGAAGTTGAAGTTGAATCGCTTAAAAGGAAGTCAAACCTAGAAAAAGCAATAGCTTCAGATCCCGAAATATTCACTCCTGCTTCTAACTTAAGATTCTCATATATTTCCTTTTCAAAATCTACTCTAACAGCAGCACCATCGATTGAAAAATCTTGATCCCGATTTTCAAAATTGATAAATTCTGTCTCATTTATATTTGTACTAATCTCGCTATTTAGATCGCGCTTATAGTGCGAAAATTGAGCTCCAAAAAAGAGATTTCCTCCAATATTTGCTAAACTTTTATTATAATTCAAATTCGTAGTTAGAAAATCTCTTTCTCCCAATTCTGGTACATTTGTTTGGATACTATCAAAGGAGACACCTCTTCGCAAGGTACTACTGGATACAATTGGGCCTTGTTCTTTTTGAGTTCTTAGATTTGCATTAATCGAGATATAATCTCCTTTATTTATCTTATAATAAACTCCAGCACCCATGAGATACTGCTCTCTTTTAGCGACCGACAAGCCTTCGATAGTAGTCAATATATCAGCATCAAGTATTAGCGTTTCAGAACTACTCGATTCCCAAGGCTGTAATTTATTATAAGAAAAATTAGCCCTAGCTTCAAGTTTTCCTTTTTTCAAACTTGGCGTTATGGTTAAATAATTATTGAATCTATGCCTTTGACTCGCTACCTCCGAGAGGCCAATTTTATACCCATCTGTATAGTCACTCTTTCGTTCAATAAACACTACGGCCCTGCCACTTGCTTCATACTTTGCCGATGGATTATTAATTATTTCAATGCTTTTTATAGCCTCCACTGGAATGGAAGAAAGCTGCTCCACATTGAGTCTTTGATTATCCACATATATCAAAGGAGAACCCTTTCCAATGACCGACAACGACTCTCCTGTTGGCCCTACAATAATGCCTGGCATTCTAGATAAGACATCCATAGGAGTAGCTAATGAGGCTAGAGATGATTTATCAATCGTCATTTTTATATTCCCATTCCTATTTTCTATGGTGGGCCTTTGAGCAGATACCGTTACTTGGTCTAGATCATTTATACTTGAGGTCAGTTTAATTTCCAGTTCTACATTCTGGGCATCAAGTAAAACATGCCTCTTCTCATCCTCAAATCCTAAACAGATCAACTCTAAAAGATAGCTGCCTTTATCTAGGTTTTGGAATTCAAATTTACCCTCTTCTATGAGTCCATACTTTACAGGTTGCTCCTTTCCCTCCTCATATAGAATAGCATCACCAAAAACTGGTTCTCCTTGATCTCCATAGACCGTTCCCGATATAACTAAAGCATCCTGCGCAGAGATAGCATAGGACATAAAACAAAAAAGAAAGCTTAAATATTTGAGCATCAAACCATATTTGATTCAAAACTAAGAAAATATCAAAGTCCGACAGAACTTAAGAGCAGCTATTAACTAGCCATTAACGCCAGCTTGGGCCACCTTATCTAGAGAAGAAAGTAAAATATCGCAGGCCTTATCTATTTCGGACATCGTAATCGTCAGTGGTGGAGCTATGCGAATACAAGAGTCATTGAACAAGAACCAATCGACTATCAGACCGTCTTCCAGACAATGCTTAATCACAGACTGTACCATATCAAAATCATCCAACTGTACTGCCATGAGTAGACCTGATGACCTTACTTCCCTAATCAAAGAATGCTTCATCCTAGCTTTAATATGAGCTTCTTTCTGAACCACTTCATTTACAAAAGAATGCGACAGTAAAGTCTTAAGTGTTGCCAAGGCTGCCGCACAGCTCACAGGATGTCCTCCAAAAGTGGTAATATGTCCAAGTATCGGATGATCACTAAAGTAGCGCATATTATCCGCCGAAGAAACGAAAGCACCAATAGGCATTCCTCCGCCCATCCCTTTTGCTAGCAACAAGACATCAGGAATAACACCATATTTTTGAAAGGCAAAAAGAGAACCTGTTCGTCCATAACCCGTTTGAATTTCATCAAAAATCAAAATCGTACCCGTCTCCGTGCATCTATCTCTTAGCAGCTGCAAGTAGTTTTCAAAGGGTGGGCGCACCCCCCACTCCGCCTGCACAGGCTCTACTATTACGGCAGCAGTACGCTCCGTTATTTGAAGCAAGCAGTGGGCACAGTTATATTCTATATGATGAATATTGGGAAGCAATGGTCTAAAGGGAGCTGTAAAAGTATCATCACTCATCAGACTCAAGGCGCCCTGAGAACTGCCATGATATGCTTTGCGACAAGAGATAATCTCTCTACGCCCAGTCACTCGCTTTGCAAGCTTCATAGCTCCTTCGGTTGCCTCTGTCCCACTATTGACCAAATAAACAGAATCCAGACTTTGTGGCAACTGATCTGTCAATAATTTGGCGAGCTCTACTTGGGGAGATAGTACATATTCACCATACACCATAGTATGCATAAACGTAGCTGCTTGCTTTTGCACAGCCTCTACCACTGCAGGGTATTTGTGCCCCAAACTACTGACAGAGATACCTGCTATAAAATCTAAATATTGCTTTCCTTTTGCATCTATAAGATAAACCCCCTCAGCATCCACAATTTCCAGCATTAAGGGAAATTCACTAGTCGGAGCAAGATGTTTAAGAAAATGAGTTCTGTTACCTGACATACAATAAAAGATTAAATGTGGGTCGAAGATAGTGTTTTGAAAAGATTGTAAGTATATTTAATGTAAATCGATAAGCGTGTTGAGCAATAAATAAGAATGAGTTTAGTATCTAAATTGACTTTGAGTAGTATGCTTCTAGTCCTACTTTTTTCCTGTAACCGCATTACTGAGAGGAAGTCGGAGTATGCAGTGCATGGTATTGATATATCAAGATATCAAAAGCAAATCAATTGGGATTCCATTGTCAATAGTAATATTCACTTTGCTTTTATTAAAGCGACTGAAGGAAAAGAACACATAGACAGCTTTTATTGCAAAAACTGGAACGATCTAGGGAGCAAGGCTATCAAAAAAGGAGCATATCATTTTTTTAGACCCTCTGTTCCTGCTCATCAACAATTTCTAAATTATAGTAGTATAGTATCCTTGAGCGACGGCGACTTACCTCCCGTATTGGACTTTGAAGTGACCGGCAAGCTAAGTGATCGAGAAATAAACACTATACTTACAGATCTTCTCGACTTATTGCAGGAACACTATCAAACCAAACCCATCATCTATACAAATCTAAAGCTATATAATAAGCATATTGCCAGCAGCTTTGATCATTACCCTATTTGGATAGCAAGATATAGCAGCGAAACACCTCTACTCACACATGGAAAATCTTGGGCCTTCTGGCAATATGGCAACCGTGGTAGAATCCCTGGTATAGTAGGTGATGTAGACCTCAATGTATTTCATGGCAGCCTCGAAGAACTGGATTCTCTTTGTCTGATGGGCCTAAATCTTTGAGAACACTATTTTCTGAAAAGCTTGTTGGTATATGCCAGCGCCAATCCTATTAAAATCATACTTTTGCACAAAAAATTGCATGAACTTTTCACAGAAGAAGATCTACGAGTATTGTGAAGCACACACAAGCCCTGTATCCAAGGTCTTGCGCAAGCTGGAACGCGAGACTCACCTCAAAACACTCGCACCACAAATGGCTTCCGGTGCCTTCCAGGGAAAGCTTTTGGAACTACTGGTGCGCATGTCTCAACCTAAAGTAGTATTGGAAATCGGAACTTTTACAGGATACTCTAGTATTTGCATAGGCACTGCACTCGCTGAGGATGCCGTCTTACATACCATAGAAGCCAATCGTGAATTGCAAGCCATTATTCAGGAGCATATTAAAGTAGCCAAACTAGATCATAAGATTACCACACATGTAGGAGACGCCTTGGAGATTATTCCAACATTGGATCTTATGTATGATATGGTATTCATTGATGCAGGAAAAAGAGATTATGAAAGATATTTTGACTTGGTCATAGATCGCCTTCGACCCAATGGGATCATACTAGCAGACAATGTTCTGTGGAGTGGCAAGGTAGTAGACAAGAAAAAAGACAATGATACTCGAATCATAGATCAGTTCAACAAAAAGGTAAACGAAGATCCACGGGTAGAGAATATCACCTTACCCATAAGAGATGGACTTACCATAGCAGTAAGGAAATAAAGGAATCTTTAGTCCCCTAATCTCGAAGAATTTTTCTTCTTGGACTTTTTGGACTTCTTGCCAAATCGGTTCTTGGTTTTGATCGCTGACTCCCCTCTTTCTATCAGGCGATTCGAAATTTTTAGAAAATCAGTTTCCGTTATTATTCCGACCAACTCTGCACCAATCACTACAGGGAGACAACCCAGTTTATTTTTCCTCATGGACTTCATAGCATCTACTATAGTCGTTCCCGGAGTAGTAACTACTGGATTCTTAATCATGATGTCTTCAACTAAAACAATTGATTTGCGCTTTTTCTTATTAACACTATTGAAGTGTTTCAATATGTTTCTTGAGGTGATCAACCCTATCAGTTCGCCACGTTTGTTTTCGACAGGAGCATAGTGAATATCTTTCCACTCCATCATGTCCGACACCAACTCAAGGATATCATCTTTGCGCGTAGTAAACACATCTGTAAACATGAACTCTTCGACCAACATCTTGGACGGATCATAAACTTTCAAGTCCGACAATTCCGGCAACTCCCATTCATGAACAGGTATCTCTTTTGATTGATTTTTGATGATTGCATCCGTCAGGCAAGTTAGCGCCTCATCTCTCGAAGTCTCTCCTATCAATTTTGTGTAGGCTCGCAGTTGCCATCTGGCACCATTGGTATGCAGTTTTGCTCGCTGCTCTATTATCCCTAGGTACCGATCTATATCATTGATATTTACCCCTTTACTCTTGAGTCCTTTTCTAGACAAAGGCAGTAAATGCTTTAGCACTAGATCTACTGCTGAAATTTTCTCATCATTAAACCAGGTAAACTTAGTATCGATTCCAAACTTTGCTGCTTTTCCGAAATTATCACGCACATCTTCCCACGAAATATGTGTACGCACATCTGCCACCTTATCTCCCAATCCAATCATACATCCAAGCCAAAAAGCAGCATTTGCCACCTCGTCAATAACCGTTGGCCCAGAAGGAAGTACTCTATTCTCTATTCTCAAATGCGGCTTACCATTTGGGCTTATCCCATAGCAAGGTCTATTCCACCGGTAGACGGTCGAATTGTGTACTTGCAGTGCCCTCAACTTTGGCACCTCATTATTTCTAATCATTTTTTCTGAGTCCTCCTCAATATCTCCTGCAATCAATACTCTGAAGCGAGAGATATCCTCTTGATAGATTTCCAGTATAGAATCCTTGAGCCAGCCGTTGCCAAAATTGACTCTAGGGCTACGTTCACGCATATGATAAGAAGAGGATCTGGTATCTAGAGCCTGCTGAAAGAGTGCTATTCTTGACTCATGCCACAGGCGCTTACCAAAAACAATTGGAGAGTTGGCAGCTATCGCCATTACAGGTCCTGCCAAAGCTTGCGCAATATTGTACATATGCACAAAGTCCTTAGGATCTACTTGAAGATGTACTTGAAAACTGGTATTACAGGCTTCCAACATCGGAGAGTCATGCTTTATCAGAAGCTCATCGATTCCCATCAATCGCAGTTCATATGAATTGCCATTAAGTTGCTTATTGATAGCCTCCATCAAAGCAAAATATCTTTTCTTAGGAGTAAGGTTATCCATGGCTAAATGAAACAGGCGGAGGGTAGGCAAAATACCAGCAAGTATGAGCTTAGTATCAAGCTTATCGAGTTTCTTTCTGATGATATCTAGCTTTTCATTACTCTCTGATTCCAGTTCGGACAAACAGTTTTCTGTCAACTCCCTAGGCGTAAGATTGGTTTCTAGATTGAATCGAGCCAACTCTGTTTCTACCCATTCGTGATTCTTGAGCTTCTTGAGCGCCTTCATAGCTATAGGGGCAGGCTTAAAAGACTTCTTATCTACTAAGCACATTTCCTGCTCAGCACCCATACGAGTGATCCCACTTTCAAACCAGTCATTATC
>CALJVI010000055.1 GCA_937974575.1 uncultured Saprospiraceae bacterium
CAACCGAGAAGCGATTGCTAGCTCTTAAAGCTCAATCTCCTCTTTTGGAAGTGCAAAATCTATGTTCATACTACCCTTTAAAGAAGAACTTTTTTGGGAAAACAACAGATCAGTTTAAAGCGGTAGAAAATGTAAGTTTTAATATTTACCCTGGCGAAACCTTAGGTTTAGTTGGAGAATCTGGTTGTGGTAAGTCCACCCTTGGCAGGACAATCATCAAGCTCAAGGAGGCATATTCTGGCAGTATAAGCTATGAAGGGAATGATGTCCTACGATGCCCTAAAAAGGAACTAAAAGCTCTTCGTAAGAAGATGCAAATTATTTTTCAGGATCCATATTCATCGCTCAATCCACGGATGCAAATTGGAAGGGCGATCATGGAACCCATGGAGGTGCATCATTTATATGCTAATGACAAAGAGCGAAAAGAAAGAGCCATTTACCTACTCGAAAAGGTAGCGCTTGGTGCAGAACATTTTCAAAGATATCCGCATCAGTTTTCTGGAGGGCAAAGACAACGTATATGCATTGCTCGTGCTTTGGCCGTCGAACCAGATTTTATAATTTGTGATGAATCGGTTTCGGCATTAGATGTTTCAGTACAAGCCTCTGTCATCAACTTGCTCAAGGATTTACAGGAGGAGCTTAATCTCACGTATTTGTTTATCAGCCACGATCTATCCGTGGTACAGTATATTAGTGATAGAATTTTGGTTATGCAACAGGGCCAAATAGTTGAAAAAGGTTCAGCAAATGATATCTTTACGAATGCCCAAAACACTTATACACAAAAGTTAATAGATGCGATACCAGTGCTTCCTTATTGAGGTAATTAGAGTATCCTTATTTTGTAAATTATTATTTAAACAATTGATTTTTTATTTATGGATAGTGTTAAGATAGAAGAGTACATCAGCAAATTTACAGACTGGGCAGTTGTATTTGTACCTAAGTTATTGATGGCCGTTTTAATTGTAATCGTAGGTCTTTTTTTGGTGAAGCGTATTAGCAAAGTCATTGCTATGACCTTTAAAAAAGCTAATCTCGGAATTGAAGTCGCGGGTTTTCTTACTTCTTTATTAGATATTTTATTGAAAGCAATTGTCTTTATATTTGCTGCAAGTATTATTGGTTTTGAGGTGTCTACTTTATTAGGCGTTTTTGCAGCGGCGGGTTTCGCTGTTGGCTTAGCATTGCAGGGGTTTCTAGGGAATTTTGCTTCAGGTTTGACTATACTCTTTTTTAAGCCATACCGTGTAGGAGACTGGGTAAAAGTTTCAGATCATTTTGGTAAAGTAAATGATATTCAGATTTTCAATACCACCTTGGAAACGCCTAACGACAAAACATTGATTATACCAAACGGGCAAGTGACAGATAATATCATTACTAATTTTTCTACCAAAGGAAATATACGGCTTGAGTTGGCTGTGACGATGCCCTATGAAGAAAGCTTTCCAAAGGTAAAAAAGGTGATACAAGGAGCATTAGACAGTTGTTCGATTATACTCAGCGAGCCTGGAGCGCAAATTGGGATCGAAGCATATGATAGTCATAGTATAGTCGTAGCTGTGCGCCCTTATATTCATCCAGACGAATACTGGAATGCAACCTTTGAAGTGTATAGTGCAATCAAAAAAGCGTTTAGTGAGAATGATATTAAAGCAGCTTATTCCGAAGGGGTTGAGCTAGGCAAGATAGGCGTGTAAAAGAGGTTTGGGCGTGCCCCAGACTTTCCGCTTTTAAGAGCGGTAAGCCTGCGTCCTGTGTTCCATGGCTCCGCTCCGCTGCGGTCTTTTTTGAAAATAAAAAAAGACTAAACCATTCCACCCAGTCACGCGGGATATTGCACAGGTTATAAATGGACCACTATCAATTTATTAATTCTCAGATCTTGAAAGAAATTAGACAAATAATTGAGGTTTACGACGGTATCGATTTTACTAAAGAAAAAGTAGCTTTAGCATCAGTTGTAAATGTAGAGGAGTCTTCCTACAGACGCATAGGTGCACGTATGTTGGTGCGAAGTAATGGTCAGTGGATAGGAGGAATCAGTGGAGGCTGTCTAGAAGGTGACGCTTTAAAAAGATCTCAGTATGCTATCTATGAAAATTCGCCCAGTAAGGTAGTATATGATACTATGGAGGATGATCAAAATCAAATTGGAGTAGGTCTAGGATGCAATGGCAGAATAGAAGTAATATTTACACCCATTGACCATCTAAATTCAAATAACGAAATTGAGGTTCTGAGATCAATCGTTAGTCAAGATACCTCTTCAGTTATTATTAAAGCTATTGAAGTAGATGATCAGGATCTATTGGGTAAGTTACAATTGGCTAATCCGCAAGTAAATTCGGATGAGTTTGGTTTTAGCAAAAAAATAATTAACGAGGAAGTCGCGCAAGTCTTACAATCTGGAAGATCAAGTATCCAAAGCTGGACGGATGCAAAAGGGAATACTTTAAGACTATTATTTGAATTGATAAGACCCGAGATCCATTTGATTATTGTAGGTGATAATTATGATGTAACCGCATTAGTTGGTTTGAGCTCAGAATTGGGTTGGGATATCTCAGTAGTAGGAGACGTAAAAAAACTAAGTAAACAGGTAGTCAAGCAAGTTCAAAGAGTAGTTCCATTGATGCAAGCTGATAGCATAAAAGTGCATAATTGCACCGCCGTGGTACTTTTATCCCATGACTATAATAAAGATAAAAGTGTACTCCCTTTATTTCTAGAAAAGAAAGTTCCTTATTTAGGCATGTTGGGTCCTAAAAAACGTATGCTAAAAATGCAAGAAGATTTGGGGACTTACAATCTGGCTAAGATACCCATCTTTTTTAGCCCGGTCGGTCTTGAGATTGGTGCTGAATCTCCAAGTGAAATAGCACTTTCTATTGCTGCAGAGATTGTAGCTGTATTTAGAGGCAAAAAAGGAACACCATTGCGGGATAAAGTAGGGAGTATCCACCCTAGAACCATG
The DNA here is from genome assembly GCA_937974575.1 of uncultured Saprospiraceae bacterium. Classification (GTDB taxonomy): domain Bacteria; phylum Bacteroidota; class Bacteroidia; order Chitinophagales; family Saprospiraceae; genus JALZVN01. The sequence continues at coordinate 2,987 of CALJVI010000055.1, forward strand.
CATTGATTTTATTTGTTTTAGTTATTATAGGAGTATTGTGCAAAAGGTAATAGTACATTAAATCCAATTGTACTTTTAATGAAAAACATGCTTATTGTATGCTTAATCCTTAACTTGCACTTACATTCTGCCTGCTCGGTTTATAAAATAGCTTAAATTTAATAATATGACAATCGAAGAAATTAAAGGAATACTATCAAAATCAAAAGAAATATCATTCAAGCTTCCAAATGGAGAAATGGTGCCAGCCCATTTTCATGTGACTGAAGTAGGAAAGATTGAAAAGAATTTTATTGATTGTGGAGGCACTATGCGACATGAGCTTATCGCTAATTTCCAATTATGGAATGCTAATGATTATGACCATAGATTGCATCCCGAAAAGTTGTTTGATATCATAAAGTTATCTCAAGATAAGCTCGAAATAGGAGACCTTCCTATAGAAGTAGAATATCAAGGTGCAACTATTGGCAAATACGGTTTGGATTACAATGGAGAATCATTTGTACTCACTACGAAGATGACGGACTGTTTAGCAAAAGATGGCTGTCTTGTGCCAGATGAGAAGATGAAAGTAGATCTCTCTTCATTGACTGTAGGAGGATCCTGTACGCCTGGTTCTGGATGTTGCTAAATCTGCATTCAGGAATAGAGTTTCTTTACATGGATATCCTTAAGCGAGAAGCAATTGAAGGACAATAAATTACAGTACTTTCTACTTTTCAATTTTGCCATGATATGCATCAGTACATCAGGGGTGTTGGGCAGTAATCTTACTTTGTTTCCGCCTCTAAGTATTTGGTTTAGATGTTTATTTGCGGCTATTCTATTAGGTATCTATTGCAAATTTCAAGGCCTCAATTTTCAGTTGATAAAAGGTAAAAGTACCAGAACGGTATTTATCAATGGAGTACTAATGACCCTGCATTGGGTAGCTTACTTTTTTGCACTGACTTATACGAATGTTGCTATTTCAATGCTAGCAGTATTTACGTATCCGATGATGACCACTCTAATGGAGCCCTTATTTTTTAAGCTTCAACTACAATCCCGATCTATACTGCTGTCCTTTCTTATTCTTATAGGAGTATTCTTTTTACTTCCAAGTTTTGACATGGCCAATAGTGATACGAAGGGTTTAGTATTTGGGATATTATCTGGCTTCTTTTATGCATTAAGAAACATTCTTTCAAAAGGAGAAATAGACTCTTATAATGGTTCTATACTTATGTTTTATCAGTGTGTCATAGCGGTACTCATTCTCATTCCAGTTTTCTTTTTTACTCAACCTTCATTTGATATAGTGGTAGAAGAATTGCCATATCTTATTGGATTGGGATTGATAACTACTGCTATAGGTCACACGATGTTTCTCAATAGCTTTGGCCACTTTAATATAAGCACTGCTAGTATTATGAGTAGCCTACAGCCAGTATATGGAATCATTCTAGCGATTATATTCCTGAGTGAAATTCCCAGTTGGCGTAGTGTACTTGGCGGTGCCATCATTATGATCTGTGTTATGATGGAGAGTTTAGCCTCGCTGAAGACTAAGTCGATAGCTTGATTTATTGCTTGGTATAAGAATTTGTAAATTGAAATATTATTATTACATTATTTCTAAATTCAAAGCCAATGAATCTTACTTGTCAAAAGCATTTATTTCAACTTTCGGATGATGGTCATTATCTAAACTGTGCATACAAGGCACCTCTATTAAGAAGCTCGGAATACGCTGCTATCGAAGCTCTTGAAAGAGGTAGGAATCCCAATAGGATAACCACCAAGGACTTTTTTGATCAAAGCGAATTAGTCAGACAAGAGTTTGGACTAATTATCAATTCCCCAGCTAAGAATATTGCAATTATTTCTTCTACATCATATGGTTTTGCTAGTCTGTTATTAAATGTGAAAGGCAAACCAAATGGCAATGCAATTACTATTGGAGATGAGTTTCCAAGCGGATACTTTGCACTTAAGAAATGGTGTTTAAGCGAAGATCAAGAATTCACTGTAGTAGCGTCAAATCCTAATCTTTCTCAGCAAGGCAAAGACTGGAACGAGCGTTTATTAGCTGCAATCAACGATTCGACATCTGTAGTGCTTATGTCAAGTATCCATTGGTCAACAGGGCTAAAATATGATCTAGAAGCAATTGGGGCAAAGTGTAGGGCGGTAGGAGCTAAGTTTCTTATAGATGGTGCACAAACGATAGGTGCTTTACCCTTGGATGTGAAACAATGCAATATTGATGGATTGGTATGTGCTTCTTATAAATGTTTATTTGGTGCTTACTCTATGTGCCTCATGTATGTGCATGAGGATTTCTTTGATGGCATACCTTTGGAAGAGGCTTGGATGAATAGGGAAGCTGCCCAAGACTTCAGTAGGCTATCAGAGTATAATGATAATTATCAAGAAGGAGCATTCAGATATAACGTTGGTCAAACTTCAAACTTCATTCTTACACCACTAGTACTATCTTCACTAAAGCAAATAAACAGTTGGGGGGTATCAAATATTCAATCATATTGTAAAGATTTGGCACTTCCATTTATGCATGAAATGAAATCTAAAGGTTTTACTTTTGAAGAAGAGCCATACTTGTGTTATCATCTCTTTAGTATTAAAATTGGAGATTCAAGAGTAGCACAAATGACAGCGCTGTTGAAAGAAAGAAAATTGCATATTTCAATTAGAGGGGAGTATCTGCGAATTTCATTGAATGTGTTTAATGATGCGAGTGATCTTGAAGTTCTTGCAGATTCACTAATACAAATGACCGCTCAAAAAGTATAACAACAATCAAAATCAATCACCTATTATGAAGAATCTATTTGATAAAACGGATGTAGAAACTACTTTAGAAAGAATAGAAAACCTTACTCCGCAGACAAAGCCACAATGGGGTAAGATGTCAGTAGCGCAGATGCTTGCCCATATCAATGTAGCGTATGATATGGCTTTTACTGATAAGTATCCAAAAGCCAATGGCTTTTCAAGATTCATGCTAAAGCTTTTTGTGAAAAAGGCAGTAGTAGGCCCAAAACCATATCCAAAAAATGGGAGAACAGCACCTCAATTTATTATTTCTGATCAGAGGGATTTTGACCAAGAAAAATCAAAGCTCCTTACTTATATGAAGAAAGCACAAGAGCTTGGTGCTGCTCACTTCGAGCAGAAAGAATCCAACTCTTTTGGACCCTTGACTAGCCAAGAATGGAACGTAATGTTCGCTAAGCATCTAGATCATCATTTGACCCAATTTGGAGTCTAGATTTATCTAAATATAAAATACGTTGTCAAAACAAGTAAAGTGATGGCAATACCGACTGTCTTAGCATGTTTCCAAGGCGTGATATCTATTTCGTCTGTCACTACAGGTACATATTGATCTTCCGTTTTTACAGGGCTCATAGCTCTAAAAACAAACATGATGGCCATATTGACTACAAAGAGGATACCCATGATATGCAAAAAGTGCGGATATGCAGCAGCTTTTATTAGATCCAGTTCTTTGGCGTCTGTGATTCCACTTGCCTGTGCGGCTTCAAGTGCAGCGTTAGTGAAGTGTGGACTCAGTACTAGTAAACTGAATAAGTACATGATAACACCTCCTATGAGTACCACTTTAGCACCTATAGCTGGTACTTTTTTGGAGAATGTACCCACTAATACCACTGCTAATATTGGAACACTTAAACTACCAAGTGCTTGTTGTATATAGGAAAATAAACCATCCGGTGCTTTTGCAATTAAAGGTGCAATGGTCATCCCGATTACTGCCAAGACCAGCCCAAAATACTTTCCTGCCTTTACGGTTTGTTTTTCTGTAGCATCTTTCTTAAAAAATTGCTTGTACAAATCAAACCCAAAAAGAGTCGCACTACTATTGAGCAGACTGTTGAAAGAACTCAAAACTGCTCCAAATAGCACTGCAGCAAAAAATCCTAGAAATGCACCAGGCAATACTTTTCGTACCAGCTCAGGGTAGGCTTGATCTGCATTTGTCAAGTCTCCCTCAAATACGTGCCAAGCTATGATACCTGGAAGTACCACTATGATAGGGATTAAAAATTTTACGAAAGCTGCTAGTATTACTCCTTTCTGTCCTTCGGCTAAACTTCTAGCACCAAAAACTCTTTGGAGTATGGATTGATTGGTTCCCCAATAATACATCTGAGCGATCATCATTCCCGTAAATATAGTTCCAAATGGAATGGAAGAACTTGGTCCTCCTATTACGTTAAATTTTTCTGGATTTGCATTCCATAGGGTGCTCATTCCCTGACTCACGCTACCATCACCGATCAAACTTAGTCCATAGTACGGAATCAAAAGTCCACCTATAAGTAGTCCGATTGCATTGACCAAATCAGAAACAGCAACTGCCTTTAGTCCTCCAAAAATGGCATAAATGATACCGATTATACCTATGGACCAAACACATATCCTAATCACGGTATCCTGAGACTTACCCAGTAATGTAGGAAGGTCAAACATGGTTGAAAACGCTATGGAACCAGAGTATAGTATGGTAGGCAAAAGTACTATCCCAAAAGCAATCAAGAAAAGGATTGACAATATAGCTTTGGTGTTTTGATCAAATCTTCCCTTTATAAATTCAGGGATGGTCGTAATACCCGATCGCATATATTTGGGCAAAAGAAATATGGCTGTGACTACCATAGCAATTGCAGCCAGTGTTTCCCAAGCCATGACCAACACGCCTTCTGAAAAGGATTGACCGTTAAGACCCACAATTTGCTCTGCTGAAAGATTCGTCAATAGCAAAGATCCTGCTATTGTAATAGCTCCAAGGCTTCTGCCTCCAAGAAAGTATCCATCTGCAGAACTTTCATCTGTACCCCGTGTAGCAAAAAATGCAACAGCAGCAACCAATAAAGTAAAGCCCAAAAAGGAGACAATTGCCAAAATATCCATATGTATGTAGTTTTTCATTTTCGAGGTGAATATTTAACCTTCAAGCAAATAGAGTCACCTTTTGCATAAAGATAAATAATGCTATGTAATTCTATAATTTATATTGCTGTTTCACCATTATCTTTCTTGAGAAGACCTTATTCTCTGGGTCAAGATCTATGCGCCAGGGGTAGTAGCTAGCCCACAATTTTCTGTGGGAGTCCTTTAGGACCGAGTGAACAACGAGTAGCGGATGACCCGACCCTGCGGGCTGGGCCTGAAGTGTAGGCAAGGGGGACGCCCAAATTAAAAACATTAGGACATACTTCCTGATAACAAGCACCGATGTGATAAATAAAAATTAACTTTGAGCAAAATAATAAATGGTCGCTTCGAATGGATAAGTCAAATGAAAATTCTGTTAGCCTTAATAAATTTATAGCTGCTACTGGGCGATGCTCACGCAGAGAGGCCGATGTGTTGATCAAAGAAGGCAAGGTCACGCTCAATGGTGTAGTTGCTGATCCTGGCAATAGAGTTTTTGATGGTGATGAAGTTTTGATCAATGGGGAAGCATTGCAAAGTAAGCCGAGGCCCGTATATATTATTTTCAATAAACCGAGAGGCATAGTCTGTACCACTGAAAAAAGAGAAAGAAATAATATCATTGACTATATCAATTATCACGAGCGTTTATTTCCGATCGGACGTTTAGATAAGCCCTCGGAGGGATTGATATTTTTGACAAATGATGGTGATATTGTCAACAAAATTTTACGTGCCGGCAATAAGCATGAGAAGGAGTACATCGTCAGTGTGAAACAACCGGTTACTCAGAAATTTATCCGAGAAATGTCAAATGGTATACCAATCCTTGGGACCGTAACTAAAAGATGTGTCGTAGAACAAATTAATAAATTCACTTTTAGAATCATTTTAGTCCAAGGATTGAATCGTCAAATCAGACGTATGTGTGAATACCTAAATTACGATGTCATTGCACTTTCGAGAGTGAGAATTATGAACATCAAATTGGGCAATTTGCCAACTGGTCAATGGCGAGAATTCAGTAAGGTAGAGCTTGAGATACTGCAAGCGTCTGTCCAGGATTCTTCAAAAGTTTCTGCCGCAGAAACTAAGTTCCATAAGAAAGGGGACTAAACATTATAGCGTTGTAAAAGAGCTTTTGTTTTTTGAATTCCACTGACCTCATCCAGCTCTTCACCCTCATATTCAATACCTATATACCCTTTGTAATCAGCAGCTTTCACAATGCTTAGCATCTTTTTATAGTCGGTATTTATCTCTTCGCCTTTCGCATCAAAGTCGTGCGATTTGGCACTTATTCCCATGGCAAAAGGCATCATTTCTGCGGTTCCTTTATATCGATCATATTCATTGATACAATCTCCGCTCCACCTCTGTCCACCCTCACGCTCTATGCAAAAATTTCCAAAATCGGGTAGGGTACCTACATTGTCCAAGTTGACTTGCTGCATGATTTTGGATAGCCACTTTCCGTCCGAAGAGTAGCTTCCATGATTCTCAACTATGACATTGATACCGAATGGTTGTGCATATTGTCCTAGTGCCCCTAGAGCGTCTATCGCAGCGGCTTGCACATCCTCATAGCTTCCTTCTCCAAATGCATTGACGCGTATCGAGTGGCAGCCCAATGTCTTTGCAGCTTCCACCCATTTGTAGTGATTGATGACTGCTTTTTTACGTTCTGTCTCGTCAGTGTTTCCCAAATCACCTTCTCCATCTATCATGATCAAAAGTTGTTTTACACCATGGTCATTCGCTTGTTGGTTAAGAGCTTTGAGATATTCTTTATCGGTTCCTTTATCAAAGAATTGACTTACATATTCTACAGCATCGATATCAAAATTCTTTTTTGTGAAGGCTGCAAATTCCAAATTCGTAAGTTTTTCTGCTTGCAACATTTTGTGCAGAGACCATTGCGCTAAGGATATAGAGAACCACGATTTATCTTCAACAATTGGAATGTTTTTTTGATCTGAGTTTGGTGTACTACACGCGCCCAGTCCAAGCATATACAGGCCAGCACCCAACTTTGAACTTTGCTGCATGAACATTCTACGAGATGATTTTTTTGATGGCATAGGTTTTATTTTGGAGATTCAAGTTACAAAATATTTACTAGTTGTAATTTATATTGTGTAGGTAAATTAGGTTTGGGCGAGACCCAGGCGCAGGATGAGTTGTGGTTTGACCGTATGAGTGGTGTAAGCGCCTCGGTCGCGTCATCCGCTTGTATTTAGCTGCCCAGAGGAGGGTTTAGTCTACTGCCTGCGCTGTCTTATCAGCCAGCGCAGGCAGGACTGCACACCTCCTCTGGTCAGCACATATCGCTTCTACCGCTCTCGCAAAAAAAGATCTTTATCGACTTATAGCCACTGTTCATTTGATTGTAGTTTATTCATTATTTTTGACTCATTCCTAAGGCTTAAGTATAGCACTATTCTAATACATTTACAGTTGATATAATGCGACCTATACATTAAAATTAACTTTATATATAGTATAGAATCAAGTACTGGATTTAGAGCCCTAAAATAGCTATTTTGCAAAACTGAATTTTAGCACCTAGACTCAACTTTTTTACATATGTACTGCTTGAACAAATCCTCAATTCTCTTTGTATTTGCTTTTTGTTTGGTATTTTTCGCATGCAGCGAAAACACCAAGAAGCACAAATCGTCTAAGCCTGCCAAGATAGGTGCCACGCTTTTCAATCAAATACCAGCACATGAATCTGGCGTTTATTTCAAGAATCCAAATTCAGAGTCCCAAACAAATAATCTGTTTACCAATAACCTAGTCTATGGAGGTGGCGGTGTTGCAGCTGGTGATTTGAATGATGATGGATTACCTGATCTTATTTTTATTTCTAACGAAGGTTTGCCAGGTATATACCTCAATGAAGGTGACTTCAAATTTAAATCAGCTATTGCTGGTACAGGGATTACTAAGACCAATGGTTGGCAAGGTGGAGTATCCATCATAGACATCAATCTCGATGGAAAGATGGATATTTATATCAACAGAGGTGGTACACATGTAAGAGCTGAAGCGGATAGAAGAAATCTTTTGTATATCAATCAGGGTGATATGAAATTCGTTGAAAAGGCTAAAGAGTATGGCTTGGATGATCCTGGAGTTAGTGTGACTACCGTCTTTTTTGATTATGATTTGGATGGTGATCTAGATGCATATACAGTCAACTACTTACCTGGTATGCAACGTATCGGATATGACGTCTTGCAAAAGAGAAGAAACAACCCTGAGCCAGAGGTGATCCCTCATTTTTCAGATCATTTATACAAAAATGAAAATGGTAAATTTATAGACGTTACAGTTGCATCGGGCATAAAGAACTTTGGTTGTGGACTAGGAGTTGCTGTTGGCGATTTGAATCAAGATGGATATCCCGATCTCTATGTTACGAACGATTTAGAGGTTGATGATTTTTACTTCGTAAACAATGGAGATGGAACATTCACAGAATCTTTGAAAAGTAAATTTCCGCATGTTTCCTATTATGCCATGGGTGTAGATGTAGGGGATATCAATAACGATGGATTATTGGATGTTTATGAAGTAGAGATGTTGCCGAAGGATAGAAAACGTGCTTTGACGAATATGTCCTCTATGGATCCAGGTAGATTTGATGACCTTATCAAATACGGGATGCAAGCCCAGTATATGAGAAATTGTTTGCACTTGAATAGAGGCAATGGTCACTTTAGTGAAGTCGCTCAGTTGGGTGGCATTGCTAAGACAGATTGGAGTTGGGGAACACTTCTGAAAGATCTAGATGATGATGGATACAAAGATATTATCGTAACCAATGGTATACCTAGAGATATGAAAAATCGAGATTTTCAAAAGAAAGCCAATGAAATATATCAAGCTTCAGAAGGTGTTCCGGCTATTGAAGCCATCAGTAGTAATGCGCCTAGTGTCAAGATAAAGAATGTGGCTTACAAGAACATGAAGGGCTTGAAATTTAAGAACAAAACTGTTGATTGGGGATTACATCAAAAGGGCTTTTCTAATGGTTTGGTTTCTGTAGATTTAGATCAAGACGGCGACTTGGATCTAGTAATGAATAATATTGATGACTATCCATTTATTTATCAGAATACTGCTAGTGATAGAGGAGTCCATGCATTAAATATAGTATTGAATGGACCTGCAAAAAACCCGCAAGGAATAGGCGCCAAGATTACTATTCTTACTGAACAGGGTAAGCAATACCAAGAGATGTATAATATCAGAGGCTTTCAATCTTGTAGCGAGCCTGTTGTACATTTTGGTTTGGGAGAGCTCGATAAAGTATCGGAATTGAAAGTAGAGTGGCCAGGAAATAAAATACAAACTATACAAAATATTGATGTGACTGATAGGTTGGTCCTGAATTATAAAGATGCTAAAAGTACTAAGCAAAATGAAGTGGTAAGTACTTTAGTCCAAAAAGACAAATCTTCAGGAATTAACTACAGACACAAAGAACAAATTTATAATGATTACGATAAGGAATTATTACTTCCTCATAAGATGTCTCAAAACGGGCCTTTCCTATCCAAAGCTGATGTGAATAAGGATGGCTTAGAAGATTTCTTTATTGGAGGTGCTAAAGATCAAGCAGGTATAATCTACTTGCAAAAAGCGAATAATAAATTCACTAAGACGCTTAATCCTGTATTTACAACTGATAAAAAGTATGAGGACATGGGTAGTGTATTCTTCGATGCGGATCAAGACGGCGATTTAGATTTATATGTTGTCAGTGGATCCAATGAATTTGAATCCAATAAAAAAATGTATCAAGATCGACTGTATCTTAATGATGGTGCAGGGATGTTTACCAAATCTAATGGCCTTCCTAAGATCACCTCAAGTGGTTCAAAAGTAAGCGCTGCAGATTTTGACAAGGATGGCGATCTAGATTTATTTGTAGGTGGGAGAGTAGTCCCACAAGCATATCCTAACAATCCTAAAAGCTATCTCTTGGTCAATCAAAATGGAAAGTTTGTTGACAAGACGAAGATGCTGGCAGATGAATTGAGTACTTATGGTATGATCACCGATGCTGCATGGGTAGACATAGACCAAGACGATGATTTGGATTTACTAACGGTAGGAGAGTGGTCCCCTATTACACTCTGGGAAAACACTAATGGCAAACTAAAAAGTAAGGCACTAGCTGATACAGATGGATGGTGGAGCAGTATTTCTCCTGCTGATCTAGACCAAGATGGTGATATAGATTTTGTAGTGGGTAATATCGGTCTTAACCACAAATTTAGTGCTAGTGATGAAAAACCATTGCACATATACTGCGACGATTTTGATAACACAGGAACTAATGATATTGTATTGGCTTATCACACCGAAGACAATTTGTTTCCTGTAAGAGGTAGAGATTGTAGTAGTGAACAGATGCCTTTCATAAAAGATAAATTTCCCACCTTCGATGCATTTAGTAATGCTTCGCTTACTGATATCTATGGAGAAAAACTCGACAAGGCTCTTCATAAGAAAGCCAAGATGTTCAACTCCATTATTCTAAGAAACAATAATGGTGAATTCAGTATTGAATCCTTACCCTTGGAAGCACAGCTATCTAGCATTAATCAAACTGTAATGCTAGATGTAGATGGTGACAATATTCTAGACCTTTTGGTTGTGGGTAATATGTATCAAACCGAGGCTGAAACAAGTCGTGCAGATGCGAGTATAGGATTGTTGATGAAAGGCGCATCCTCAGGCTCATATGAGTCTATAGCAGTATCAAATTCAGGTTTCTTTGCACCTGAAGACGCAAAAGATATGATCGCCTTACAAAATGGTTCTGGATATACTATTGTTGTTTCTAACAACAATAGTGATCTTGATATATTTCAAGTAAATGCCAAGCCAATTCAGTAGTTGGCAATGTAAGTGCTGTACTAATACGACAATGGATATGAAAAATTAGGAAAATTTCTTCGAGTAATACCGATACAGACCATTGATACTTATCCAGGTAGGATTTGCAATAGCATATAGGGAAACCAGTTCAGGCTCATTGGAAATAGATAAAATTCTGGTTTCTATCCATTCTTCGAAAGTGGAAATAGCTTGCTTTACTAAAGGTTTGGTTTTATATAATTCAGATACAAATTTGTCCCAAATAATAATTTCTTGTTTTAGCGCTTCGAGATGTTCCTTCGCATTATCAAATTCACCAAAATGCGCAATAAAGATTTTTTCAGGATTTTCATCTAGGAGAATGTCCAAGCTTTCTATCCAGTTATCTAAGTGTATATCTGGAGGCGGGCATGGCGGCATAGCAGGCCCATTAGCTATACGTACACCAGCTACATCACCACACACAATGCCTTCATGAGTTACCCATGCGGTATGATGTACTGCGTGCCCTGGCGTGTGTAGAGATTTTATAATTTTTCCACCAATAGTAACTTCCTGATTATGTTCTATAGATGTCAACTGTTTTTCTGGAATAGGCTCAAATTTGCCCCATAATAGGTCCATTTGCCCCCCATATATCTTAGATGCCGAGGCTACCAATTTTGTAGGATCGATAAGATGAGCAAGCCCCTTTGGATGTACATATATCTGAGCCCCTTTGGCTGCGAAATGCCAAGCTGCGCCGGCATGGTCTAGATGTATGTGCGTCAAGAAAACATGCTTAATATCATTGGAAGTGTAACCTGCATCAGCCAAGCCTTTTTCCAAATACTTTATGCAACTATATGGGCCTGTTTCAAAAAGAACGGGACCATCGTTTGTTTCGTATAGATACACCGCAATTGAATTTGGAGTATCCATGAAGTTTAAGTCTATTAATTTCATGCTTTTCTTAGGGATTGCTAGTATTTAAGTTTTGAATCGTATAGCCATTGAGAAAGCTAGCTACGTCCATTTTCTTTTTGCCTTGAAGTTTGATTTCTTTGAGCTCAATATATCCGTCCCGAGTCGTTATTCTAAGCATCTTTTTTTGATCAGTCTCAATTTCACCCGGTGGTTTATTATGATTTGTGATCAATGCGTGAGCTTTGTAGATATCAAATTGCTTTCCATCTAATCTAGTCCAAGCAGCAGGATATGGACTGAGACCCCGAATGAAATTAAAAACCATATAGCAGGGTTGATCAAAGTTGATCTCGCAGGTATCGTGGAATATCTTAGGTGCTTTGGAAACAAGCGACTCGTCTTGTGGTGAGAACGATATCTCATCATTGGCCACTAGATGAACAGTTTCTAAAATAACTTCAGCAGCTAGCATCATCATTTTATCATGCACATCACCGGCATTATCCATGGCTTCGATAGCTAATGGTCTCTGTATCACGATATCCCCAGTATCTATGGCATGTTTTAGTTTAAATGAAGTAACGCCTGTTTCTAGATCTCCATTAATAACAGCCCAGTTGATTGGAGCAGCTCCTCTGTATTTTGGTAGGAGAGATCCATGTAGATTGAAGGTGCCTAATGGTGGCATATTCCAAACTACTTCTGGTAGCATTCTAAAAGCGACCACTATCTGTAAATCAGCTTTTAAGTTTTTCAACTCCTCAATAAATTCAGGTGATTTAAGATTTTTCGGCTGTAGGATGTTCAGATCTTGAGATTGCGCGTACTTTTTTACGGCAGATTCGATCAATTTTTTTCCACCTCGACCTCCTTTTTTGTCGGTAGAGGTTATTACTCCAACTACCTCATGCTCAGACTGATGGATAGCAGAAAGGCTATGCACTGCGAACTCAGGAGTCCCCATAAATACAATCCTCAATTTCTTCATTTGTAATATTTTTGCTGCAAAATAAACGAAAAGGGTACTTATTCTAGGTGTTTTAGGAAAACGACTTCGAAAAATGCGATACATTTTTCATAATCTGCTGATTTTGATTAAATGACATTGAGCTTAAATATAAATAATAATCATACGATAGTTATTGGGAATATTGTATTTTTACTTTGTTAAGCGGTTTGATACCCTATTTAGGATTACTTAGATCACTTTTAAATCGAGTACTATAATGATTAGATTTTGCAGTTTACTTCTTTTTATTTTGATAAGTCAGTTTGCTTTTGGGCAAATGACAACCATAGAAGGTTATATTTTTGAAAGTAACAATCGTGGATATCTAAATTTAGTAGTAGTAGAAATCACAGAGAAAGGAGGTTCCTTTAAAACAAAGGCCGCTACTAATATAGAAGGTTTCTTCACTTGTGAAGTGCCAAAAGGTAAAGAGTTTACGCTTGTAGCTACCAAAGATGTGTTTGACTACAAGGAACTTGAATTTTCTACGAAAAAAGACAAAGAATACCTTAAAGTAGAATTGCAAAGATCTCCAGGCTATCTATTTGAGGTAACAATGGCTGAAAAGTATGTGGAGGGAAAAGAGGAGATAGATGCCATTACAGATGCATGGATAGAGATCTACAACAATACTGCGGATACCTCAGTGCTTTCTTTAAAAGGACATCCAAACCATACTTTTAGCCACACCTTTGAGCAAGGCAATCACTACACTGTAATGATTCGTAAGGAGGGCTATTTTACTAAAAGACTGGAAGCTTTTGTGAATGTAGATGGATGTATCATGTGTTTTGAAGGCATAGATGAAATACAGCCCGGTCAACCAGGAATAGCAGATAATCTTACTGCTGGTCATCTCATGGGTACCCTAGTAGCCAATGTAGAGCTAGAAGAAATAAGGGTAGGAGAAGCTATTACAATAGAAAACATTTACTACGATTTGGGTAAATCTGATATCAGAGATGATGCTACCAAAGCACTTGATAATCTAATTCATGTACTTAAGAATAATCCACAGTTGATGGTAGAATTAGGTTCTCATACAGACTCTCAGGGCAATGATCAAAGTAATTTTACATTATCCTCTCAGCGTGCTCAAGCTGCAGTTGATTACATAATAGACAATAGCAATGTCAGAAAGGGTAGGATACAGGCTAGAGGATACGGTGAAACTGACCTAGTCAATGGATGTAAAAACGGGGTTAAGTGCAGTGACCGTAAACATCAGCAGAATCGAAGAACAGAACTTAAAATAGTTGGAATAGCGGACTATGATCCATTTGCAGATAAGTCTTTGATAGATATTATTCGAGAAGAGAAGTTTGAAGAGACTTTGGCTGAAATTCAGAATCAGGATGTTGTTCAATTTGAAAGTGGGGCCATACCAGAAGAGGTACTTGCTCAGGCAGAGGGAAGAGTACTTACTACTCCAAATCTTTCGACTCCACCACCTGCTCCTAGATCAACTACTCCGAATCAGCCTATAGCTTCATCCCAACCGAGCGCACCGTCTCAAAACATGGCAAATACAACAGCACAGCGAAATGTGCCAAGCTCGATGCCAAGTAATCCTGCTGTTGCTCATAGTGATGTCGCACCAGTAGGCGAAAACGAGCCTGAGTTTGATTTGAATATTAATACAGATTCGCCAGCTGCAACAATGAGTGTTACAGAAGGAGAATTTGAACTCATGTCATCAAAGGAATATGCATTACCTCAAGAAGTTTCTTCTGAATATTCAGGTTTCTTGGTTGAATTTTTGAGATCGAAAAACCAACTCCCTGTGTCACATCTAATTTTCCAAAAGCATGGAAATATAAAAACGGATGTTCTGGGGGACGGATCTATTAGTTATATGATGGGAGATTTTAAGAATAAGGCAGATGCAGAAAAGTTTTTACGTCATATTATAGCTCCACAATATACTAAAGCGAAAGTTATTGTATATCAAAAAGGTAGCCGTTCATAATCATTACTCAAGTGAAACAATTCACCTTACAATCCAAAGATCAGCTGAAGCTTCATGCCGTAAAGTGGCTTGTAGATCAAGCAAAACTTAATATAGTTCTTGTCCATGGCTTGGGTGAACATTGTGCGAGATATGCACATGTAGCTAAATTTTTCAACTCAAAGGCGGCGAATGTCTTTGCTCTAGATCTAAGAGGGCACGGTCTATCAGAGGGTAAAAGAGGATGTGGTCCAGATTTGAATTCATTCCTAGATGATATAGATGCTTTGGTAACAGAAATGAAATTAGAGGCGCCAGATCTTCCATGGATGATGTATGCCCACAGTATGGGAGGAAATCTTAGTTTGAATTATGTACTGAGAAGAAAGCCTGACTGTATGGCCCTTGTTGCTACTAGCCCATGGATAAGCTTAGAAAATGATCCTAGCAATGCACTTGTTATGATTGCAAATCTGATGAACAAGCTAGGAGGCTTTACCAAGAGTAATGATATAGACCCGACTTATATCTCTACAGATAGTATAGAGGTCGAAAAATACAAATCAGACCCATTGGTTCATGGTAGAATTTCAAGTAAGGCAGGCATGGCTTTATATGATGCAGGTCAGTTTCTTTTTAATTACAAAGATGAAATGCCTATTCCTACACTTGTTGTGCATGCTAAAAAAGATAAACTAACCTTAGCTTCAGGAAGCGAGCAGTTTGCGAATAACAATAAAGAATCTGTGACACTGCGTCTTTGGGATGAAGTTTACCATGAAATGCATAATGACGTTAAAAGAGATGAGCTTTTTGACTATGTGTGGAATTGGATCCATAATCAAAAAAAGATGGTTTAAAGTTATGAGAATAGGAGTCTGAACTCTATATTAGCATAACCAATCAACCAAATTTCAGTAATTTCTTCCTATGACACTATAATTTTGCCGGATATGTCTATGCAATAGACACAAAAAACTATTATATGTTAGTCTTAATTATTGCTATTTTCTGCTTTATAGTGGGCGGAGGTACTGTTTTTTTTACAAATTTTATTAGAAGTAATAGAAGAAGATTTTAGTCTATTTTCTATTCACAAACCAATCCTCATTTAGGACCTCAGGCACTTTAAGCTGCTTTTTTGATTGTTCAAATATTTGAGCAGCTATTTTAGCGACCAGATCAAATTCCTTCTTGTCTTTTTTTAGATTTTTACCAGGTTTATAATATTTCCCTACAAAATGGGTATCGAATTTTCCTGATGTAAAGGATTTATGGCCCATAACAAATGCTCCAAAATCTAAAGTCGTCTCTATTCCTTCTATTTTATAATTTGCAATAGCTTCGATCATAAGCGCTATAGCTGCTTTCCGATCTTTGGCATAGACTGCTAGCTTGGCAATCATTGGATCATAGTGTATTGGTATTGTCATCCCTTCTTGGTAGGCATCATCTACTCTAACATTCGGAAGATTCGGCTTAGTATAAGTGGTAAGCGTGCCAATACTTGGTAAGAAGTTATTCTTTGGATCCTCTGCATAAACCCTTAGTTCAATTGCATGTCCTTCAATAGCTAAGTCCTCTTGTTTGAAAGCTAATTTTTTACCTCTAGCAACTAGAATTTGTTGCTCAACTAAATCTATTCCCGTAATTAGCTCCGTCACAGGGTGTTCTACTTGAAGCCTTGTATTCATTTCAAGAAAGTAAAATTTCTTGTTTTCGTCTAAAAGGAATTCTACTGTACCCGCACCTTCATACTTACAAGCCTTGGCAACTCTTACTGCAGCTGCACCCATTTCGTTTCTAAGCTCTTCGTCAAGTACAGCCGAAGGAGCTTCCTCAATAACTTTTTGATGTCTTCTTTGAATACTGCACTCTCTTTCGAAAAGGTGAACGACATTACCATGCGAATCTGCGAGTACTTGAATCTCAATATGTCGAGGTGAGCCAACATACTTTTCAATAAATACAGAACCATCACCAAAAGCGGAGACCGCTTCACTGACCGCTCTATCCATCTGTTCTACAAACTCTTTTTCTTCTTCTACGATACGCATACCTTTTCCACCACCACCTGCTGAGGCCTTTATGAGAATCGGGTATCCAATTTTCTTTGCTATTTTTTTTGCTTCCTTGATATCCGTGATGGCATGATCTACTCCGGGCACCATAGGAATATCATATTTCTTTACAGCGTCCTTAGCGTCCAACTTAGAGCCCATGATATTGATAGCGTAGGGGGAAGGGCCTATGAATTTTATTCCTGCCTTTGTAACTGCTTTTGCGAATTTTGCATTTTCACTCAAAAAACCATATCCAGGATGTATTCCATCGACATTCAAATCTTTACAGACTTGAATAATCTTCTTTTGATTGAGATAAGATTCTGAAGATGGAGCAGGTCCTACACACACTGCTTCGTCTGCAAAATAAACGTGGGGAGTGTCTCTATCTGCCTCAGAGAAAATGGCTACTGTTTTAATACCCATCTTTTTTGCTGATCTCATAACACGGAGCGCAATTTCACCTCTATTTGCAACTAATATTTTCTTCATTCTATATTGAAATTTTACAGATTCAATATTACGAAAAAAAGGTGACCTCTATTAAGAAGTCACCTTGATATTACTCGAATTTTTAAAATATCTATCTAAAGACGTAGCTGTCCTGTCTTCTAACTGTTTTAGCTATTTTGCCCTTAAGCTCTGCAGCGGCATCCATGACCAGATCGCTATCTGAAGGAAAGCGAACTGGACCTCCTCCAATTCTGTTACATACAGCCCCCTGCAAGGCTCTACGATCGCCAATATAGGTAGAAGCTATGTTCTCAAAGTCTATTGTTGCTGAGCAATTTTCAGCGTTTAGCAGCTGCTTTGTTGTAGCATCATAGAAGCTAACTCTTGCTTGCACAAACGCCGACTTTGTTTGATAGATGTCAATAACATCTGCAAAAACGGTGTAAGGTACTTGTATATCTTTATATACTATTCTTGTCTGATATACTGTATCGCCAGTTGCTGTTAATCTATCGGCAGCAAATCTTTCTTCTTGTCTAATCTTTTCTTTTCTAAACAATTCTTTTTGCACAGAATACGCTTCCTCTCTTATTCTTTCAGGGCTTACATCTATGTCTGAAATATCTACGATAACCTTATAATCAATATCTGCAGGAGCATTGTGTCCTCTATAGTAAACTGTCCAAAACTCATTTAATTTGCGCTCATTAAAAGAAAGCAGTTCATTTTCAAATCCGTTTGGAATAATAGCATAGGAACTATTTCTCATTTCTAGGATCACCTTATCTATACCCAACTCATAAGATCTTTCCAAGAGACTGTTATTCTTCTTAAAGTCATCAAAGTAATTTTTTACTTTATTGAATTTCTTATTTGCAGATCTAGCAGCGATTTTATCTCCTGCCTCTGCTTTTGCCATCAATTTGTTTCCTTGTACGTAATAGTAGTCCGCAGCCTTCTTTCTAGACGCTATTTCTAGTGGGACTATTTTTACGAACCTAAAGTCAGCTTTGTATCCAGTCTTTGAAGCCACTAATGGCAAGTAAGGCTCTATAAGTTCTTGCCTATCTTTTATGTTGTTATGCAATTCATTGATCTTTACCCAATTTATAGATTGACCATCTGCCCTTAGCGCATTGATTTGGTTCATGTCTCTTTTGGTAATTTTTCTAAATGCTTCTTCCACAACAACAATGTCTTTTTCACGCTTCTTTTTCTTCTTACGTAGGTTTTTGATGGCTGTATATACAGCTTCATCATAATCGCCTTCTTGTAATAAGTTAGATGGTGTGTTGCAGTTGAACATCAACAATGCGAGTAGTAAACTCAGCCCGGATAATAATTTTGACTTTTTCATAATCTAACTTTTTAGGTTGTCTAAATGGTTTTAATAAAGAACCGAAGAATAGAAGTGATTTAGTGCTAAGGCCAGGTTAAACTAATTGCTCATAATGTTAATATGTATTATTAAGTATTAAGAAATTGTTACGAAAGCAATAAACAGCATTAATTCCTCCTTAATTGGGTTGACTTTTACCATTTAAGTTAGAATATGGTCCATTGATTTTTCAATGCATAGACTCCCTATTTTATAACAAAATGGTCTGTGATGAATTGCAATAAAAAAGGCGTTACACAAAATATGTGTAACGCCTTTCTATGAATAGAAATGTGCTAGAATCTATATCCTAGTGCTGCTCTTCCGAAACCGGTTATATCGGACTCGGAAAAAATTCCAAAAGACCCAAAGCGACTGTCACTAATGTTTTTTATAAATGATCTTCCTAGGCCTAAGCCCAATTCAAATACAATTCCTGAAATGCCAACCCATTTAAATCCTGCATTAAATCCTGCATTAAAACGGAATAACTTAAATCCTTGATCAATGCCATTGATAGTTCTTTCATAAGTTACTGATCTACTTTCTGGGCCAAAATATATCCCAGTATACCACCCATCTGCACCATCTTCAGAGTTGAAATAATATTTACCATTTAGCCTTACTCTATAGCCAGATTGCTTGTTAGGATTATTGAATCTTGTACTAAATACAGATTGGCCAAAATTTGCTCCTAAAGTCAATTCTACAGAAATTTCATTTGATATAACATAATCAGCATAAATATTAGGACTGCTTAACAATAATCCGATAGGAGAAGTTTTTATTTCAATCTGTGCAGAAGCATGGTTAGGACATAAACTGAAAAACAATATTAAACTAATTAACAAGGATCTGGCTACCATAATTTTTGTTTTATTTTGAAAGTTAAGTTAAAATAAATTTATGGAATCAACAAACTACAATGCAATCATGTCCTAGGGTATAAATGCTTATTTATATGCTAAGAAAACTATACTCATATTTAAGAAGCCTTTTCTTCGATTACAGCTACTAGATTAAGTATAGTGTCTACTGCCAAATGCATATCTTTTACAGAGATCCATTCTCTTACGGAATGTATACCTTGCATTCCTGTGAATAGGTTAGGGCAAGGTAAACCCATAAAAGACAATCTACTTCCATCAGTACCTCCTCTAATACTGGTTTTTTTGACTTCAAGCCCCGTTCTTCTAATTGCCTCTTCAGCATACTCCATAATGAACGGCTTTGTATCCAATACCTCCTTCATGTTTCTATACTGCTCCTTTATTTCTACTTCTGCTTTTGAGTTAGGGTAAGACTTCATGACTTGGTCTACGGTATCTCTTAGCAATTGTCTTTTTTCTTCAAGCAGAGGGTTTGTGAAGTCCCGAAGAATAAACTTTATTGTAGCTCTTTCTAGCACTCCTTCTAGAGCCATAGGGTGTATAAAACCTTGCTTGCCAGAGGTTGTCTCAGGAGACAGTTTATCTTTGGGTAGGCTGCTGATAATTTCAGATGCAATTTTCATTGCATTCTCCATTTTACCTTTAGCATAACCTGGATGAGCGGATCTACCGGTGATGGTAACAACTGCACCATCCGCAGAGAAGGTTTCATCCTCAACGCTGCCAGGAACACCTCCATCTAAAGTGAAGCCAAAGTCTGCGCCCAGTTTTTTAATATCTACAAAATCTACTCCTCGTCCAACTTCTTCATCAGGCGTAAACAGTATTCTTATATTTCCGTGTTTTATGTTTTGGTTGTTGACCAATTGGTAAGCAGCATCCATGATTTCAGCTACACCAGATTTGTCATCGGCACCTAGCAATGTATCTCCAGAAGTGGTAATAATTTCTTCGCCTATTTGATTATTGAGATGAGGAAAATCGCTTGGTTTGATAGTAGCTTCTGCGTTGAGTGGCAATGGTATATCCTGACCCTGATAATTGGTATGTACCAACGGCTTGACATCTGTACCACTACAATCTGGTGCAGTATCTACGTGAGAACAAAAACATACGACAGGAATGTTGCTTTTATCACTGTTGGAAGGAATAGTCGCATAGACATATCCATACTCATCCATGTGTGCATCTTCAATACCCATGTCAAGCAATTCTTCTACTAATATTTTAGAAAGATTTTTTTGCTTTTCTGTGGTCGGAAATATATCCGCACTGGCATTAGGGTCTGATTGAGTATCTATTTGAACGTATCTTAAAAATCGTTCTTTTACAGTATAATTCATCGTACTTAGTTTTAAATGTCTTTGAGTGAATTGCTCTTAATAGTTTCGCTGTAGAAGTGAGCAGAAGCCTTAGGTGTGCGGACTTGTGTTTTGAAATCTACATGTATTATTCCGAATCGCTTCTCATAGCCTGATGCCCATTCAAAGTTGTCAAATAATGACCACGCGAAGTAGCCCCTCAAGTCTACGCCAGATGCAATAGCTTCATGACAGCCTTTGAGGTAGGATTGAAAGAAGTGTACCCTTTCTTTATCATCTACAACACCATCCTCTATTTGGTCATCATAAGCACATCCATTTTCAGTGATATATATCGGTGGATTATCATATCGTTTACTGATCCATTGGAGAAGATTTTTGCAGCCCCATGGCACTACGGCCCACTTCATAGAAGTGAGTGACCAGTCGGGGTCGGTACTCAAGGCCACTTCTTGATCTTCAGATAAGCCGCCATTTCCATATACATCTGAGCTGATGTCTTGACCTGTTGCGTCAGCTGCAAACATGGTGGTGTAATGGTTAAGTCCAAAAAAATCAGAAGAGCCTAGTAGTAATGCTCGGGTCTCCTCATCTATAGGAGGTAGTCTGTCTCCTAGTCGAGATTTCATGCTTTCTGGATAATCTCCTTTGTATATAGGATCTGCAAACCAGGATAGAAAAAAGTCTAGTGCACGTGCGGCTGCTTCTTTATCTTCTGGTTTATCTGTCTTGGGTTCTCTCCAGTCACAATTGTTGGTGATACCAATTTGACCTTGCTGATTGGATTGAAATTTTTCCCTATATTTTTTTACCGCTTTACCATGTGCTAGGAGTATGTTGTGTCCAGCAAGGTAGGGCTCAGAATTGGAGATACGACCAGGCGCAAATACTCCTTGACCATACCCAAGGATTGATATTACCCAAGCTTCATTGATGGTAATCCAATGCTTTACACGATCGCCAAAATGCTCAAAACAACATTCTGCATAATCTGCAAATAGGTCTGAAATATTTTTACCCAACCAGCCATCTTCTTCAAATTGTAAAGCTAGAGGCAAGTCCCAATGATATAGCGTCACCCAAGGTGTGATGTCATGCTCTAGTAAACAGTCAATCAATTGATTGTAAAAATCAATGCCCGCTTGATTTAAGGAATCTTTTCGACCATTTGGGAAGATTCTTGGCCAGGATATTGAAAATCGATAAGCTTGTATGCCTAATTGTTTCATCAATTTGACATCTTGTCTGAATAAGTGATAATGATCACAAGCGATATTACCGTTCTCGTTGTTAGCCACTTTGCCTGGTATTTCGCAAAAAGCATCCCAAATAGATGGTCCTTTGCCATCAGTCAAATGCGCTCCTTCTATTTGATAGGCGGATGTAGCTGCGCCCCATATAAAGTTTTCTGGAAATGTCATGGCACAAAAATAAGAATTGAGTCCAAATACCTACTACATTAGTCAAAATCTTTGCATGAAGGATGGTAAGGGCTGTCTCGATAGAGACAGGTGCGCAGCACGGAAGCGACAGCGGACCCCTGCACAGCCTGACTGCTACCTGCTGAGCAGAGCCTTGCAGTCTAGCAGGCAGGTAGGAGGCATGCCCAAAACCTAAACATAAAAATTATTATATTGACCAAATGAAGAAGCATCTATATAAAACTAAAATTGTCTGGACTGGAAACTTAGGTGTTGGAACAGAGCACTATACAGCGTACCAGAGAGATTTAGAAATACATATATCAGGTAAGGAGAAAATATTAGGATCTTCGGATCCTGCATTTCTAGGGGACGAAAAGCGGCATAACCCTGAGGATTTATTTTTGTCTTCTATATCTTCTTGTCACGCGCTTTGGTATCTTCATCTTTGTAGTTCGGCAAAAATAATTGTAAAGTCATATATAGATTATGCAACTGGAGAAATGGAAGAAGATAAGTCTGGAAGTGGTTCTTTTCAGAAAGTGATTCTTTGCCCAGAAGTGATTATCGCCAAGGTAGAAAATATAGATAAAGCAATGTTGCTGCATCATGAGGCGAACAAAATGTGCTTTATTGCGAACAGTCTCAACTTCAAAATAGAGCACCGTCCGCATATTTCAATATCCTAAAATAGTCATTAAAATAGCATATGTTTTTTAGCTAATAGTTTTAGATTGAAGTTTTCAAATGTTACTTTAGCTTTTAAATATACTTAAATGCAAATAAAAGAAACGCCCAAAGAATACGATGCCATCATAGTAGGGTCTGGTGCTGGTGGTGGTATGTCTGCCAATATACTAGCCAATGCAGGAATGAAAGTAGCAGTAGTAGAGGCTGGCTCTTTCTTTGATCCCAAAGACCCAGAAACGATGACTCAAATGAAATGGCCCTGGGAATCGCCACGCAGAGGTGCAAGTACTAAGCGGGCTTTTGGAGATTTTGATATGTCGTGGGGCGATTGGAAAGTAGAAGGTGAGCCTTATACCAATAAAGAAGGTACAGATTTTAGGTGGTGGCGCGCAAGAATGCTAGGGGGGCGTACCAATCATTGGGGGCGTATTTCCCTGCGATTCGGTCCAAAAGATTTTAAGCATAAGGATGTAGATGGATTAGGCGAAAACTGGCCTATCACTTATGATGAGGTCAAACCCTACTATGATCGATTGGACAAAATGATAGGGGTATTTGGTACCAATGAGGGGCTAGCCAATGATCCCGATGGTTATTTTTTACCTCCTCCCAAGCCGAGATTACATGACCTATATTATATAAAAGGAGCAAGAAAATCAGGTGTGCCTGTGATTCCAGCTCGGCTGTCTATTCTGACCAAACGGATCAATAAAGAGAGAGGCGTTTGTTTCTATTGTGGTCAGTGCAATCGGTCTTGTAGTGCCTATGCAGATTTTTCTTCTGGCTCTTGTTTGATTTTTCCAGCTCAAAAGAGTGGTCAACTGGATCTATATACGGACTGTATGGTCAAAAATATAACGACCAATGAGGAAGGTCTAGCTACTGGAGTGTCCTATATCGACAAGAAGGATATGGGTGAATATCAACTCAAAGCTAGGGTAGTTGTGTTGGGAGCGTCGGCCTGTAGCTCTGCTCGAATCTTACTAAACTCCAAGTCCAAGCAACATCCAAATGGTCTAGGCAATAGCAGTGATATTGTCGGCAGATACCTGCATGATTCTACGGGTTCTGGACTGACCGCTTTTGTGCCGGCCTTGATGGATCGCAAGGTATATAATGAAGATGGAGTAGGAGGTATGCATGTCTATAGTCCTTGGTGGGGCGACAATAGTAAGCTCAATTTTCCTCGTGGATATCACATAGAAGTCTGGGGCGGATTAGGTATGCCTGCTTATGGTTTTGGATTTGACACAGAGTCCATCAACAAATATATTGGCAAGCAGGTAGGTGGATATGGTGATAAATTGCGGGACGATGTAAAACGTTTTTATGGATCCATAGTCGGACTGGCTGGTCGTGGAGAATCCATAGCACACTATGACAATCGCTGCGAACTGGATGAAAATGTAGTGGATAGATTCGGTATTCCTGTATTGCAATTTAACTACAAATGGTCAGATTATGAGCGTAATCAAGCCAAGCATATGGTCGATTCCTTTGAGGAAATATTGACTAACATGGGTGGTATTGTCATGGGGGACAAACCCGGAAAAGATAAAGATTATGGACTACTCAACCCGGGGCAGATAATTCATGAAGTAGGAACCACGCGTATGGGTAATGATCCTAAAAAATCAGTGACAAATAAGTATCAACAATTGCATGATGCTAAGAATGTTTTTATCGTCGATGCAGGACCTTTTACCTCGCAGGCCGATAAAAATTGTACCTGGACGATCATGGCCTTGAGTATGCGTGCTTCAGAGTATATTGTAGATCAATTCAAAAAGCAAAATATCTAATGGATAGAAGAGAAACTATAAAATCCTTACTGGTAGGATCAGTTTTGGGCGGTGTCGCACTGACGGCGCAGTCTTGTCGTACTGACGAAGTAGCTCCGATAGTAGAAGCACTCCAAAAACCAAAATATGGACGGACTCCAAGTGAGCAACTGCATGACCAAAAGATACAAGATGCTCCTTCTTTTTTTTCTGCTGCAGAGCTGAATACTATCGCTATTCTATGTGATATTATTCTACCTTCTTCTGGCGAGTTTGGTAGTGCTGTAGATGCTGAAGTGCCTGCATTCATTGAGTTTATCGTCAAAGACTTGCCTATGCATCAGTTGCCTATACAGGGTGGTTTGATGTGGCTCAACGGTGAATGCAATAAACGTTTTCAGCTGCCATTTGCAGAAGCTAACAAAACTCAACAGCTCGAAATAATAGATCAAATAGCTTACCCTGATCCAGAAAAAAATACACCACAACTGGAGCCTGGAAGAACCTTTTTCACGCGTATGCGCAACCTAACTTTGACAGGATACTACACTTCTCAAATCGGGATAAAGGCGCTGGGCTATGTCGGTAATCGCCCCAATATGTGGGATGGTGTACCCCAAGATGTATTAGATAAACATGGCCTTGCATATGAGAAAGAATGGCTGGATAAGTGTATCAATCATGAGACTCGTGATCAAGTAGCAGAGTGGGATGAAAATGGAAATTTGTTAAATAATTAGTTGTTGTTTCTTAGTGAATTTTGATAGGGCGTGCCCCTGATTCTCGCCTGAAAAAAGGCGCTCATCAGGGTCGAGTCATCCACTACTATTCTCTGCGCTCTCATGCTACATCCAATATAGCTGAGTTTGTCTATCCTCGTACCTCGGCTAGCCTGCATCAGCTATTTGTATGTTAGCATTCTTGCTTGTTCATACCGTTCCTACCTCTCACGCATTGGAGATGTAATAAATAGAGTTTCATGGAAAAAATGAAAATGGAATTGCTTTACTTGGCCAGCTAATCTATACCAGGGGTATGCTTATCTGGAAATAGATCAGAAAAATCAAATCGATATTTGATGGCTAAATCAATGATATTATTTATCTCTTTTACAGAGTATACCTTGTCATGTTTGATATGACGACGGTAGCCAGCCTCGACTGTAATAAGGTCGTTTAATTTATATCCTCCGACTAGCTTAAATATGTTTCCACTAATATTAAGTATTTTGAATCCACTATTCATTCTCAGAAAGAGTTCGTAAAAACCTGCTGCGTAAATCTTTGTTTTTCCATTTTCTTTCAAGACAGGATATTTAAAAGTAGCTCTATATCTAAGTCTATTGCTAAACTTTGTTCCGTCGATATAGGCTTTTTGGTTGCTATCTTCAGGTACAATCATAATGCCTGAGAACCGATGCTCCAATCTAAATCTATTTATCAATCTTAATTCGTCAAACTCGTTTGTAAAACCCAGTTCTGTAAAAATATCGTTTCTTGGAATAGAGATGTGATTTTTGGGTTGGTCATGTTCGAAATTCCTAGAATAAGTATAACCAAATCCTGCGACGAACAACTCGTCTATCTTATAGAGACCTCTAGCCCGGATGATAATTTTTTGCCATTGGCTGAGAATATCATATCGACGAAGACTAATTTGTGAATTGACATAAAATCGATCATTAAGATCCATTTTTGCTTTAATAGACCACCATGTATTGAAATGCCTCTCTTCATCTATCTGCGCAGTAGCACAAATGCTAAACGACATTAGTATGACAACTGTCAATAGATGTAATCCTTTCATGGGTAGTTTGTAATTATTCTCGTGATAATTCAACCAAATTTCAAACCAAAAATTAACATAAGTAACTATATGTCAATGTGTTGAGATCTGTACAAAATTAGATAGCAACTGTTTATAGATGGTATATATTAATATTTAAAAGTTTTTTTTGGTATTTATATGCATCCATTTTGTATGTGTAAAGTACTTGCAAAAGCTATGGTTAGCTTAAGTTTTTCTATTTTTGAGTATGCAAATCAAGACTGACATTTTTAAGCATATTAAGAATAAGAAATTTAAGCCTGTATATCTCTTACAAGGAGACGAGGACTACAATCTTGATATCATAGCGCAAGAATTTGAAGATAAGCTGCTTTCGGAAAGTGAAAAGTCGTTTAACCAAACGATTTGGTATGGCAAAGATGCTACTGCAACACAGGTAATAGATTCGTGTATGCGTTATCCTATGATGGCACCGTATCAATTGATCATGCTGAAAGAGGCGCAGGATATGAAAGGGATAAATGACTTAGTCGGTTATTTGAAAAACCCAGTTCCATCCACTGTGTTTGTAATCATATTCAAACATGGCCGTCTGGATATGAGAAAAGCTTTGGGTAAGGCTATAAAGGAAAAGGGTGAAATATTCGAATCCAAACGCCTCTACGACAATGAGATTCCAAAGTGGATTACTGGTTTTGTGCAAGATAGAGGCTATAGTATAGCAGATAGAAACGCAATGTTGGTAGCCAATCATCTTGGTGCGGATCTATCCAAAATATCTAATGAGCTGACTAAGTTGTTTATACTTTTACCTAAAGGAACTGAAATTGATGACAAGTTTATAGAGAAACATATAGGCATCAGCAAGCATTTTAATGTCTTTGAATTACAAGATGCTGTTGCAGGAAGAGATCTACACAAAGCCCAACAGATAGTGCATTACTTTGTAAATAATCCGAAGAAAAACCCAGCTGTAGTGGTGATTAATGGCTTGTATGGATTTTTCTCAAAGTTATATCTAGCTATTTCATACGCTAAAAAGAACGATATGGATCTTGCTCAATCACTTGGCTATTCTCCAAGAAACGAATACGCAGCGAGATTTTTTGTGCGTAACTTTCGACAAGCATTAAAAACTTATTCTAGAATGGAGATTGAAGATTGTTTGATTACTTTATCTACATATGACCTTCGTTCTAAGGGTGTGGATAATGTAAACACAGATTCTGGTCAATTACTTAGAGAATTGATCTACAAACTAATGTCTTCAAAAGTACTTGTTTAGCTTTTTATCCTAGTTAGGAATATTTATTCCTAATTAACCGTCATTAAACTTGCTTTCCTTTTTAAAATAGACTTAATTTGTTGATATGAATATTTCAATATTAAATATTAATACTTGTTGGTGGCACTTATCTACTCGGAATCCCGAATAGTTAGGCTATCGTTTTTGTGTTATATGAAAAAGGCTTATCGTTATTCGGTAAGCCTTTTTTTATTGCACGGTATTTGCAAAACTTATGAAACATGACTTTTTCCAAAGAAATCAATCCTAGATTGATTAAAACTTTTACCACCACCGTTATGGGTGATACCCATACCCCTGTCTCTGTATTCCTTAAGTTAAGAGACAAGCATAAGTCTATTCTTATGCTCGAAGCCAATGATTTTACGAGTAAGGAGGACTGCAAGTCATATATCGCACTAGATATTCTAGATGAATTTATCGTAAAAGATGGATTTATCCACCTGTATGAAAATGGCACTTGCACCAAAAAAGAAGCGATTAAGGCTAGAAATCAAGTAGTAGATGCATTACAAAATTTTATTTCTTCTCATAAATCTACCGAGGACCAAGTTTTTAATGGCTGCTTCGGACATACCAATTTTGAAGCTATTGAATTTTTTGAAGACATAAAGCTAGATAACACAAAAGAAACAGTCGATATCCCTGTGATACGATACTCTACCTTCAGATATATATTGGAGTTTGATCATTTCAAGGATGTGATACGCATCATCGAAAATTGTAATTTAGGTGAAGAGTCAAACATCACTACTATTATTTCTCAGATGAATAATCCAGTGTTTGAATCATTTGATTTTGAATTGGAAGGGGAGACTACGAGCAATATGCAAGATGATGACTTTAGAAAAATGGTAAGAGTAGGGAAGAAACATTGTCAGCTGGGTGATGTCTTTCAAATAGTGATGTCGCGAAGATTTAATCAGGGTTTTGCTGGGGATGAATTTAATGTTTATCGCGTATTGCGAAGCTTAAATCCTTCGCCCTATTTATTTTATTTTGATTACGGAGCCTACCGTTTATTCGGGTCTTCTCCTGAATCTCAATTGGTAATTAATAATGGCTTGGCCAGTTTAAATCCTATAGCTGGAACTTTCAAGCGAGCAGGATTAAGTAAGGAGCAGGATGCAGCAAAGGCTTTGGAGTTGAGTAATGATCCCAAAGAGAATGCTGAGCATATCATGCTGGTAGATTTGGCAAGAAATGATTTGAGTAGGCATTGTAAAGACGTTAGAATTAAGAATTTAAAAGACATACATTTCTTTTCCCATGTTATACATTTGGTATCAAGAGTAGAAGGGGATATGGTGAATAAACATGAACCCATCCAAATATTCGGTGATACTTTTCCTGCTGGGACTCTCTCGGGTGCACCAAAGCATCGTGCAATGCAGATCATTGACGAAGTAGAACCGACGGGACGCTCCTTTTATGGAGGCGCCATTGGGTATATTGATTTCAAAGGGAATATGAACCAAGCCATACTTATCAGATCATTTTTGAGTAAAGACAATTGTTTGCATTTTCAAGCTGGAGCGGGCATTGTAATCGACAGTGATGAAGAGAAAGAGTTACAAGAAATTAATAATAAATTGGACGCTTTACATGCTGCCATCAAAAAA
This sequence comes from uncultured Saprospiraceae bacterium, assembly GCA_937974575.1. Lineage (GTDB taxonomy): Bacteria > Bacteroidota > Bacteroidia > Chitinophagales > Saprospiraceae > JALZVN01. The sequence continues at coordinate 32,427 of CALJVI010000055.1, forward strand.
GCAACTACAATATGAACAAGATACTATTGCTTGATAATTACGACTCCTTTACTTACAACCTAGTGCAATATCTGGAAGAATTATGTGGTAGTAAAATCACGGTCAAGCGGAATGATAAAATAACTTTGGAGGAAGTAGACAATTATGATACTATCGTATTGTCTCCTGGCCCTGGTCTACCTCATGAGGCAGGATTGATGCCTGCTATACTAGAAGAATATAAAAACTCAAAAAGAATTCTTGGTGTTTGTCTTGGCCATCAAGCTATCATTGAATCCTTTGGTGGCCGTATTAAAAATTTGACAAAAGTATATCATGGTGTAGCCACTTCGATTTTCAAAACTGAAAATAAGGGTGTTCTTTTTGAAGGAATTGAAGATGAATTTATGGCAGGGCGTTATCATTCGTGGAGTGGAGTGGTGGATGAAATGCCTGCCGATCTATTGATTACGGGACTGGATGTACAAGGAGAGATTATGGCAATTCAGCATAGAACATTACCAATATATGGAGTACAATTTCATCCTGAGTCTATTATGACAGCGGTAGGAAAAAAAATGTTAGCCAATTTTCTAGAAATTCCTTATGTGATTTCGCAAAAGGACTATGCACTTGAAAACGCCAGTAACTAATGAAAGATTTACTTAATTATATGTATAGTCACGGTAAGCTTAGTTATGCTCAGGCAAAAGAGGTGTTGCTAGAAATTACCGAGGAGAAATATGACCCAATGCAAGTGTCGTCATTTTTAACTGTTTTTAATATGCGACCTATAATTGCGGAAGAATTAGATGGCTTCAGAGCAGCCCTAATGGAAAAGTGCATAAGGGTAAATTTAGAAAATGTCGATTGTCTAGACATAGTAGGTACCGGGGGAGACAGCAAAGATACTTTTAATATATCAACCCTCTCAGCAGTTGTAATGGCTGGGGCTGGAGTAAAAGTAGCGAAGCATGGTAATAATTCCGTTTCTTCCAAATGTGGATCCAGTAATGTGCTAAAGTATTTGGGATACACATTTTCAAAAGATGAAGATGACATTAAAAGACATATTGATAAGCATAATCTTTGCTTTTTTCATGCCCCATATTTTCATCCTGTAATGAAGTCTGTGGTTCCTATTAGAAAGGCGTTAAAAGTAAAAACATTCTTTAATATGCTTGGACCTCTAGTGAATCCAGCACAGCCAACTTATAGTTTCTTAGGGGTATACAATAGCTCCATTGGTAGACTGTATCAAACTATACTCAAAAAGCAAAATAGAAAATTTGCAGTTGTCTATAATCTTGATGGTTATGATGAAATCAGTTTGACGGATCATTTTAGTATTCGTACACAAACAACCACGACTACCATAGGCCCAGAAGACTTACTACTGCCTAAATACAAGGCTTCTGATTTATGGGGTGGGGATAGTATCGCAGATAGTGCTAAGATATTTATGAATGTACTGAATAATACCTCTACGACTGCTCAAAAAGATGTCGTACTGGCTAATGCCGGATTTGGAATACAGATGTATAAAGGAAACATAAATTTGCAAGAAGCTATTGATATCGCTAGAGAATCCATTGAAAGCGGAAGTGCATTGACTAATTTTAAAAACCTAGTAAACTGATTATGAATATATTAGAAAAAATAGTCCTGCATAAACAAAAAGAAGTCTCTATTCGACAAAAAGATCGATCTTTATCAATAC
>CALJVI010000056.1 GCA_937974575.1 uncultured Saprospiraceae bacterium
TCATTAGAAAGGTGCTTTACACAGCACTACCGTCGCGATCTCACTTTGTGAGGAGCCTAGAATGGATGAGGGATAGAAGCGGCATCCCAAATTTTTCTTTGGGATATAGTGTATAGCCCGACCCTAAGCAAAGCGCAAGGGGCAGCCCCAAAAAATCACGATCCTACTTCAATAATAAAACTGGATCGGCCATCAATTCACTGTTTCTCTATGAACTGCAAGACAGCATCGAACATCCTACCTTGCTCCTCGCCCACTCTGGTCGCTTAGCAAACCATTTTTCATACTCTGCTTGCTCATGGTATGGTTTCTTAAGCATTTCATAGAATGTGTTGATCAATCCATAGTCGCCTTTATTGGCATCGTCTATGGCGAGCTGAGCCATGTAGTTGCGCAGGACGTACTTCGGATTGTACATATTCATTTTGATCTTGCGTTCGTAATCTGTGGCTTGTTCGACTTGCAACCTGGCAACATAAGCGGTAAACCATTGAATCCATTTTTGGAGTTCTGTTTCATTAAGTGCTTCAATATCATAGAAGGCGTCTGCCATTCTTGAGAACGCATTGGCTGAGGGATCGGTTTTTTCGACATTGGACAATAGACGGAAAAAGATAGTCATGTCTGTTTCTGCCATCGAGAGGTTGTCCTCCAAAGATTTGATCAAAATAAGATCAGCATTTGCTTGTGTATCCAAACCTAATTTGAGGGACATCATTTTGGTGTAGCCATAAGCAAACTGGACTTTGAATCTTTCTAAGGCAGCTTCTAGAGGTTTGGGATCCTCTACTAAGAGTGCAAGGGCATTGGCCAATTGGTATAGATTCCACAGTCCAACCGAGGGCTGGTTGCCGTACCTATATCGCTTATGCTGTCTGTCGGTAGTGTTGGGTGTCCAGCCTTTGTCATAAGGCTCAAGCCAGCCGTAGGGGCCATAGTCAATAGTCAGGCCTAGTATAGACATATTGTCTGTATTCATCACACCGTGGACAAAACCTACTCTTTGCCATTCTATAAGCATGACCATTGTGTTTGTCACCACCTCTTCAAAAAATGCATAATAAGCATCTGGTCCTTCCTTTTTAATGGCTGGAAAAAAATGCTTTATGGTATAGTCTGTCAGCTTTTTTAAATTGGGAACATCGTTTCTACTGGCAAACATCTGAAAGTTTCCAAAGCGTATGAAGCTGGGTGCTGCACGGCAAACTACGGCGCCTTTTTCGAGGGCCGGATTACCATCATACATCATATCTCGCATCACCATATCGCCTGTCAACATAAGGCTAAGGCTCCTGGTAGAGGGTACACCCAAATGGTGCATTGCTTCACTACACAAATGTTCTCTTACCGAAGATCTCAATACGGCCAAACCGTCGGCGGTTCTTGAGTATGGCGTAGGACCTGCACCTTTGAGCTGTAATGCCCAAGGCTTATCTTCATGCAGCACTTCCATGAGATTGATCGCTCGTCCATCGCCCAGCTGTCCCGCCCAATGGCCAAACTGATGACCTCCATAACACATGGCATAAGGCTTGGTATCGGTCAAAACATGAGCACCAGAAAATGCATTTACAAAATCGGCGGTCTTGGTATCCTCTTCTGTGAGTCCGATAAGCTTAGCCATTTCTGCGGAGGCATGCACCAATTCAGGATTGCTAGGCACCAATGGTTTCACATAGGAAAAGCAAGCTTCCTCCACTTGGCGAGGGCTATTTTCTACATTTGGATCAGCGGGTAAGACCTTATTGAAAGTGTCTACAATATTTAGTTTAAACATGACGCAAAGATAAGCGAATCAATGAGGATATATGATCAGCTGAGACAAAATATTCATTTATGAAGGGAGTATACATTTCATTTTCTATCTTTGAAAAACTAAATTCTAAACTATGTGTAGATTATGTTTCCTAACTTTCATAGCTCTTTTGTTTCATATTGTTCTTGACGGCCAAGACAATACGGTCTATCCTGGAGCAGATGAAAAAACTCCATCGCGGGCCCAGTACTTTTCATGGATTAACAACTGCAACGAAGGTACTACAGAGAAACAGACGATGATCAACCTTGATTTTTTTCAGTGGTTGAAAGATGAGTACGGAATGCAGCTCGACATCTATGCTTTTGACGCGGGTGCTATTGATGGAAAAAGATTTTATGGCAGTGTCCAATCTGACCGCTTCAAAAAACAGTTTCCAAATCACTTTGATAAAATCTACAGTAAGACTAAAGATATGGGTGTCCGACTCGGTATATGGGGAGGGCCAGATGGTTTTGGTGATACTCCGCAAGAAGAGGCTGACCGAATCGAACAAATGGTATCTCTAGCTAGAGACTATGATTTTGAGCTATTCAAATTTGATGGCGTATGCGGGCAACTGAGGGAAGAAAAGCAGAATGCCTTTATAGAAATGATGTCTCAAGTGAGAAAATATTCTCCTGACCTGATACTCCTTAACCATCGATTGAATCTAGGAAAAGGGCTACCACATGCTACCACATTCTTATGGGAAGGGAACGAAACATATATAGATGTGCATATGGCCAATACTGTCACCGCTCCACATCATCGGGCAGCAGCGCTTGATAGAGGACATACGCCTGACAACAAGAGGCTTACCGAAGATCATGGCGTATGTCTATCTTCATGCTTGGATCGCTGGGATGATGAGCTTATACTACAAGCCTTTAATCGTAACCTGATTTTGGCACCACAGATTTATGCTAATCCATGGTTTTTGAAAGACAGGGAATTTGCAAAACTTGCCAATATCTACAATTTACATAGAAAGTATAGAGACATACTAGTCGATGGGAAACCGCTGCCTGAAGGATACGGACCAAATGCTATGTCAAGAGGGAATGGCGAACAAAGGTTACTTACCCTTACTAATCTTAGTTGGGAGACCAAATTAATACAAGTGCGATTGGATGAAGAAATTGGCCTGAATGATATAGGTACTGTCCAAGTCCGTTCTTATCATCCTAGTGAGAGTATTCTTGGAAACTATGCTCATGGTCAAGTCATAGAATTGGAGGTACTTCCGTTCAGATCTGCGCTGTTTTATATAGGAAAGGCATTTGAGGAAGATGTTCATATAGTAGGTATAGATTATCAAACTATAAAAGAAAATAATCAGGAAAAGGAGATAAAAATTCTTTGTAATCCTGCGGGCAGTAACAGGGCTGATATAAAGATTAACATAGACCACGAAGAAGTCTCTGTTGATGGAAAGATTAAGCATAGGAGAAAATATAATGGCATCAACTTCCCCTTATCATACAAAATAAACAAAACCCCTTATCATGATTCATTAGGTCCATTCCAAGTAAGTTCGTTAATTAGTGATGCAGATGCACTCTATGAGGCAACTGTTTTTGCTGCGGATAATAATGCTCTTGAAGTGCGTAGTATCGAGCGTAGTGGATGGTCAGATATCCCCCAAGTAAGAGCAGCACAAGAAGCATTTTTTGAGCAAAAAACTTTTACTGAGAAAGGCATCTGGGATAAAAATCTATTTGACAAGGACACTTTAACTGGCTTTGCTATCAATAGAAAATGGAATGTAGAGCAGCGAGTAAATGGTGGTTGTCTACGCATCAACCTTGGAGAAATAGTGGAGCTAGATCAGCTGATCATTAAGTTAGCCAATGAATATGACATGCAACCTCAGCTAATATCAGAAGGCAACTGGATAGAGACCTCGGTTGACTTAATCAACTGGACGAGAGAAACTTATATCACAGAGCTAACTTCAAAAATAAACCTAAGCAAGCCTGTAAGGTATATTCGTATCCCCTACGCTCCTCAACGGATAGTCGAGATCACAGGTACTAAAAATGGAGAAGAAGTGTCTACTGAAAAGTGGCAGGCTAGCAACCTATTTGCGCATGCTAATACAATGGTACCACACAAAATCTGGAAGAAACAGATCAAACTCAAGAATGTCCATGTAAGGAGCTACCTCTGCATTGCCCTGGAAGGAAAGCATGGAGTCGAAGGAGCATATGTTGCCGCTAAGATCGATGGAAAATATTTGGGTTGTCCTGATCGTGCTGTCTCCTATCCCTCAAACACATGGGAGTATGTAAACGCCAAGCGTGATGCAAACTATACTTACTATCTTCCGATAACAAACTTTATGCTAAAGAAAAAAATCGAACTCTATGTGATGGGATATGATGAGGAGAACTTGGATTTTAAACCAAAGTTATATATTACAACTTCAGAAATTCCATATGAAGAAAAAACATTGATAATTAAGAAATAGCTATTGGTATTTAAACATGATTGATGACTAAAAAGATAGGGCTCCTACTCGGTCCGATATTGTTTCTTATATTTTATAATTTACCTTTTATAATATTAAATTCTGAAGCGGATAAAGTAATCGCTGTGGCTATCTGGATGATAGTATGGTGGATCACAGAGAGTGTATCTATATCTGTCACTGCACTCATCCCTTTGACTATATTCCCTCTACTTGATATCATGGATTTGAAGTCTGTTGCAGCGAATTATGGTAGTCCAATTGTCTTTTTATTTTTTGGTGGATTCATCATGGCGCTCGCACTGGAGAAAGTTAATCTTCATCGTAGAATAGCGCTCAACTTAGTAAAGTTTACCGGGACAACTCCTAACAAAGTTATCTTGGGCTTTATGCTGGCTACAGCATTCTTAAGTATGTGGATCAGCAATACCGCCACTACGGTTGTCATGCTACCCATTGCTTTATCGGTCATCCAACTGCTCATAAATGATGATGATGGTTTTACAAAACAAGATAAGTACTTTGCCTTGTCTTTGATGCTGGGTATCGCCTACTCCGCCAATGTCGGCGGTATTGCTACCATCATCGGGACTCCACCAAATACCGTGGTGGTTGGATTTCTTGAGCAGGAGTACCAAATGGATATCTCTTTCTTAAAGTGGATGATCATAGGCGTTCCATTCAGCAGCATCATGATTGCCGTAATCTACTTTCTTTTAACTAGAGTAATTTATCCAAATGGTTTAAAAGAGCTGCATAATGCATCTGAAGTAATAGATGGTGAGCTTGCAAAACTTGGTCCTATGCAAGGCATAGAAAAGAGGGTTCTGATGATTTTCTCCATCACTATTTTTCTTTGGATAAGTAGAATTTACATTAAAGACTTAGTCCCATTTATTAAGCTTTCAGATGCAGGTATTAGTATGCTTGCTGCATTGGCATTATTCAGTATTCCGTTTTCTCTTTCAAAACAACAGTTTATCTTAGACTGGAAGGATACTCAAAAAATGCCTTGGGGAATTCTCATTCTTTTTGGAGGCGGCCTTGCATTAGCCTCTGCTTTATCCAAGGCTGGTGTAATAGAGTTTATTGGCGCACAGATATCAGGCAATCAAAACAGTAGTGCCGTTCTGATAGGGATAGCTCTCGTAGGAATCATTCTCTTTATGACCGAGTTGATGAGCAATGTTGCTTTGGTAGCCATTTTTGCTCCTGTAGTTGCTGGAATTGCTTTAGGTCTAGATCAAAATTTGCTTTACCTTCTCATACCTACAGCTATGGCTTCAAGCTGTGCATTTATGCTCCCTATGGCTACGCCTCCAAATGCTATCGTTTTTGCCAGTGGGTATATCAAAGTATCTGAAATGGCAAAGGCAGGAATTCTTTTAAACTTGATATCCATATTCGCCATTAGTCTGTTTATGTATTGGATTATTCCCTTGGTGTTTTGATAGGGGTGTCATGCGGGATTATACGCTTATTATAGTTTGATGCTATACGCTGTTATCCTTATACTGTAAGAATCAGAATTTTCAGAATTGTAGAATTTCCAGAATTTTGATTTTGGTGTATTGATGTGCTTTACTCTAAATTTGAGTTTGATTCAATCTGCTGTTATCGGCTCAATCCTTATACTGTAGGAATCAGAATTTTCAGAATTTTAGAATTTCCAGAATTTTGATTTTGGTGTATTGAAGTTTTTTACGCTAATTATAGTTTGATCCAATCTGCTCTTATTCGCTTAATCAGCGTCATCAGCGTTCTACCGAAGGAGAATGGATTTTAAGTTGCACGAATGTCTTTCTTAAATGCCCTTATATGTGCTTCTTAAATGTCTTATATGTTTAACAGATCTCTATTGGGGAACATGCCAATCTGCTGTTATCGACTCAATCCTTATACTGTAAGAATCAGAATTTTCAGAATTATAGAATTTCCAGAATTTTGATTTTGGTGTATTGAAGTTTTTTACGCTAATTATAGTTTGATTCAATCTGCTCTTATACGCTTAATCCTTATACTGTAAGAATCAGAATTTTCAGAATTGTAGAATTTCCAGAATTTTGGTTTTGGTGTATTGAAGTTTTTTACGCTAATTATAGTTTGATCCAATCTGCTCTTATCCGCTTAATCAGCGTCATCAGCGTTCTACAGAAGGAGAATTGATTTTAAGTTGCACGAATGTCTTTCTTAAATGCCCTTATATGTGCTTCTTAAATGTCTTATATGTTTAACAGATCTCTATTGGGGAA
>CALJVI010000057.1 GCA_937974575.1 uncultured Saprospiraceae bacterium
TGCGGGGTAGGCCTGGGACCGAAGTGACAACGGAGTCATGGACGGCCCGACCCAGGCCGACACCTTTTCGGTGGAGAGGCAGGGTTACACCCAAAACATTATTTTCATCAAAACAAATTGTCTAAATTTGCGGCTCAAAGAATATAGTAGATGACGAATAAGGATATAGCAAACGTGTTTAAAAATTTGGGAGCGATCATGGAGTTGCACAATGAAAGTGTGTTCAAGACTCGCTCTTACAGTACGGCTTATGTCAACCTAAGAAGATTGGATAGGCCGATAGCGGAGATGGATGAGGCGTCTATTGGCGCACTGCCTGGTGTAGGAAAAGCGATAAAAGAAAAAATCTTAGAATTGCTGGAAACGGGGACTTTAAAGACGTATCAAAAATATGCGGAAATTACGCCTCCAGGTATAATCGATATGCTGGGTATAAAAGGTCTTGGGCCCAAAAAAATAAAAACGATCTGGGAAGAATTGGAAATAGAAACGGTAGGGGAGTTGCTATATGCATGCAATGAGAATCGACTCTGTGAGGTGAAGGGATTTGGCTTGAAGTCGCAAGAAGACATTAAGCAAAAGTTGGAGTATTATTTTCAATCGCAAGATAAGTTTAGATGTGGTGCGATCCTATCTATCGCCGAAGAGTTGGTAAATGATCTGCGCAATATATACACGGGTACTCGAGTAGAACTCACAGGTGCCATACGAAGAAGGTGCAATACACTCGATAAGATCGAAATCCTAATAGGGGACGCCGAACTTGCCGAAGAGATATATGAACAGGGTGTGCTCGAAATCATCAGCGAAGAAGAAGGGGTAGTAGAAGCGAAGAATGAGAATGGGATACTAGTAATATTGTACTTGGTAGATGAAGAGGATTTTGTATCAAGCTGGTTTTATACTTCTTCATCAGAGTCATTCAGAGCGCAATTGGGTGATCTGCCTTTTGGAAATTTTGAGAATGAAGAAGCTATTTTTGAAAAAATGGAGCTGCCTTATTATGTACCAGAAATGCGGGAAGGTGAGCTATACGGAACTAAGGTAGAAGGAAGTATCCTAGAGGCAAAAGACATACAAGGTGTAATCCATAGTCATACTACCTATAGCGATGGGATACATACCTTGAGCGAAATGGCGGAAGCTGCTCAAAAAAAGGGCTACAGCTATATAGGAATCACAGACCACTCGCAGACGGCATTTTATGCCAATGGTCTCAAGCCTGATCGACTACTGCAACAAATAGAGGAGATCGATAGCCTGAATGCAAAGTTCACTGATTTTAAAATCCTGAAAAGTATTGAGTCGGATATCCTTCACGACGGTAGGCTTGACTATGAGAATGAGCTATTGGATAAATTGGACTTTGTGATAGCTAGTGTTCACGCCAATCTGAAAATGGATGAAGCTAAAGCAACCAAACGGCTCATCGCGGCTATTGAGCATCCAAAATGTTCTATACTGGGGCATCCCACGGGTCGGCTATTGCTCTCTAGGAGAGGGTATCCACTGGATCACAAGAAAGTCATTGATGCATGTGCTGCAAATAGGGTAGCTATCGAGCTGAATGCAAATCCGTATAGATTGGACATTGACTGGCGATGGATTCCATATTGTATGGAGAAGGGGGTTCTAATCAGTATAAATCCGGATGCACATAGCATAGATGGTATAGATGATATATATCATGGCGTAGCTTCTGCACGAAAAGGGGGGCTGACCAAAGAGGCATGTCTCAATGCGCGATCTATGGAAGAATTTTTAGCAGCGTTGAAGAAATAGGAGTTTTTGCAACTCTGACAAGTGGAGTATTTGTTCCTGTATGGATGCATTGGTTATCAGTACGTTATGCTGTTGTTCTGATTCCTGAATATGCATTAACAAGCCATTAACAAGGCTTGGTTCTCTGTTAACAGTGAGAAGCTTTTATAGCCCTTATATTTGTATTGAATAATCTTAATAAAATAGTCTAAACATTATAGCTTTGCTTAAGTTATACTCATGTAGGACAATTATCTTATATAAGATTTTAATATTTAATTAATTAATCTATTTTTGTCCTTTATATTTTACGGACTTAACTAAAATTCAAAATTTTTAAAGATGAAGCAATCATTTATTTCAGGTCTCTTTATCTTGCTAATGGCTGCTTTTGCAGTTTCATGTGCAAGTGATGCGGCTGCGGACGGTAAGGCCGCTCTAACTAAAGCTGCAGATGCTACAGGCGCTGCTGCAAAAAATGTCGCAGACGCTGCAAAATCTGCAACTTCTGCACCGGGAGCTCAGGCAGCTGCACCAACAGGTCCAACTACAGTAATGGCATTTGATGCTACTGAGTTTGATTTCGGAACTGTTGACGAAGGTGAGAAAGTATCTCATTCTTACACATTTAAGAACACAGGTGACGAGCCATTAATCCTTAGTAATGCAAAAGGATCATGTGGATGTACGGTACCTAAGTGGCCAAAAGAACCAATTCCTCCAGGGGAAGATGGTGAGATCACTGTTGAGTTCAACTCTAAGAACAAGAAGGGTAAGCGTAACCAAAAAGTTACGATTACAGCTAACACGAATCCACCACAATCTTTCATTTACTTGAAAGGAGAGGTGAATCCTGCTGAAGCACCTGCTCAATAATTGAACTAGTGATTTATTATTCACTATAATCAAAAGACCTGCTGTGAAGTTTTTCATAGCAGGTTTTTTTATGTTTTCTTGTTTTATGTCTGATGTTACCCTCAAAAATTATTTATCCTTAGTCAAATTTAGTCACACTATCTTTGCGCTTCCATTTGCACTGGTGGGATTCTTTCTAGGCACCTACTATGGTGACCATACCTTTGTCACACAAAAGCTACTCTTAGTTTTGGGATGTATGGTTTTCGCAAGATCCGCAGCGATGGCTTTTAATCGACTGGTGGACAGAGATATTGATAGTGAAAATCCTCGCACAGCGGTAAGAGAAATACCAGCTGGTGTGGTGTCAGTAAATGCGGCGAGGGTCTTTGTCTTGATCAATTGCATAGCCTTTGTGCTATGTGCTTACCTTATTAATACTACTTGTTTTCTGCTTTCTCCAGTAGCCTTGTTGATCATATTGGGCTACAGTTATACCAAACGCTTTACAGCACTTTGTCATTTCGTCTTAGGGCTAGGCTTGAGTTTGGCGCCTATCGGTGCATTTGTAGCCGTTACAGATCAGTTCTACATTATCCCTATATTATATGGGGTGACTGTTTTTTTATGGGTTGCAGGCTTTGACATCATTTATGCCCTGCAAGATGAAAATTTTGACCAGGAGCATAAATTAAATTCTATTCCTACTTTTTTAGGACATAGACGTGCAAGAATCTTGTCTGTCATAGTTCATGTTTTATGTGCCTGTGTATTGATTTACGCAACACAATTAGCAACTAGTGCTTATGAAAATCTAGATATCATTCACTGGATTGCAAGCGCTGTTTTTATTTGCCTCATTTTTTATCAACATTGGGTAATCTATAAAGGTGGGTTAAGCAAGATTGGCCTAGCCTTCTTTACCACTAATGGCGTAGCCAGCGTGCTTTTTGGCGTTCTTTTTATCATTGACATTGTTTTGTTCTGAAACAATTGAAAGACTGTTGTTAGCTTTCATATAGTCTTATTTTTCATATATAGATATTTTTAATTTGTTGGCATGATTTTCGGCTTCATGTAGTGTAACCCGTATATCAACAATTAAAAAATTCATGAATATGAATAAGTTTAGACATGATTGTACAAATTTAATAGGCATTAAAAACAAAACGTTTTTGATGGCTTTTGTCATGTTATTTAGTGGTTTTAGCTGTTTTGCCAATGGTCCAATCCTAGATGAAGAGTATTTTGAAGTCCATATCGAGGATTGCAATGCAATGGGGGAGGTCTGTATAGATATACCTTTTGCAGATTCGCCAAATTATGACTTCATAGTAGATGGGATTCCATATGCTGGTATAGCGGAGCCATGTAATGCCGATACGATATATACCTATGGCTATGCCGATGTACCTATACCAGGCCCGTATGAACTGGACAGTTGGTATGTAAACAATAATAAATATTCTGGTGAATTTCCAGATATGTTTGCATTGTTGGATTCTATGAATTTGTGGGATTCAGAAGGCAACTGGGAAATCAATACTATGAATCAAGTGATTGTAGGAGGAAATCCTAACAATACCTATAGTGCCATGTACATTAATATGCTTTTGCTTAATTCACCTACTATAATAGATGCAAATCTTGGGATTCAACCTAATGGAACCTTATTCAAATTCGGAAAGGGTTTGCATGAGGTGGTTATTTTAGAGCAGCTTTCAGGATGTCTAGATACCTTTGAGGTAGCAGTGAGTTGTGCCCAAAATGAGGAAATATATTATGATATATTACTCGGTGACACAGAAACACACTGTCTTGATTTTTCTGAATTGCCGGGATTTGCTCAGAGTGTAAGTAATATTCACCCTGTAGATCCAAATCCAATAGCTAGTTATAGTTTCGTGAATGGTAATTCTTGCGTGCAAATAGATGCAGTGAATTATGGTCTGGATACAGCATGTATTGTCTACTGTGATCAGTTTAATTTCTGCGACACTACTTTTATATATGTGAATGTATCGGATGGACTTATGCATACCATTGATACTTCATATGTAACGGTTCCGGTGTATACTAATTCCAGCTTTTGTTTTGTGGATGATTTTACCGGAGGCGCAGTTTCTACAATTGTTGGTTGTGGAGATATGACAGAAACCGTAACATTTAGTGCCTTGGATGACACAAACTGTTTGGACTATACCGCTAATACATTAGGTCAAGATCAAATGTGTGTAGTTTTTACAGATAATGCGGGAAATACACATACGGAATATTTGATAGTTGATATCTTCCCGCCAGTGGGGGAAGTGATACAAGAAACTGTATTTCTTGGAACTACATATAATGATTGTTTTGATACATCTGATTTACAAGGGAATATAGTAAGCGTTACAGATATTTGCGCTGCAAATAGTAATAATTCCGTTAATTTTGGTATAAATAATGTATCTTTATGTCTTGAAGCTGAAAGTGCTTCACTTGGAGTTGACACTGCGTGTATTGTTTTATGTGATGATCAGAATATATGTGATACCATTACTTACATTCTTTCTGTTATTGATAATGTTCAAGCACCAACGCTCTCCAATGATTTACTTTCTACTACCCTTAATAATCAGGTTGATATAGACCTATGTAATAATGACCAACTTTTCGGTCTCGATATTACAAACGTTTTTATTTTATCTGGTTCATCTGGAAGTCTGGGTCCTGAAAATGGATCTGTTGCAATTGACCAAGGATGCTCTATAACCTACATGCCAAACGAAGATTACTGCGGAAACGATAGTTTCGAGTATGCTGTATGCAACGAAAATGGTTGTGATACAGCTACTGTTAACGTCATTGTTGATTGCGGAAATAGCGGATCTGGCGATGACCTCGAAATTTTTAATGCGTTTTCTCCCAACTTTGATGGTGATAATGAATATTTCACTATTCAAGGTATAAATAATTACCCAGGAAATGTCCTGAAGGTCTATAATAGATGGGGAGTAAGGGTTCACCAATCACTAGAATATAAAAATGATTGGAGAGGAACTTGGGAGGATGGAGATTTACCAGATGGTACTTACTTCTATACCTTGGATTTAACGGATGGAAACATCATGTCAGGTTATGTTCAAATTCAAAGGTAAGAGTGACGCCATTTAAGGCATTCAATTAAAATATATGTAAAGATACATTTAATTGAATATCAGTATATTATAGAATTTGTCAAGATAAATCGAACTACGACAAGAGATAATAGCACAGTATTTGTGACTATGTACATGATGAATTTTAAATTTTGAAAATTAAGCTTATAATGAAAAGATTTTTAACGCTTTTAGCTGTAACATTTTACCTCGGAACATCCTTTGCTCAGCAAGATCCGATGTTTACTAAGTATATGTTTAACAGTCTAATATTCAACCCAGCCTATGCAGGTTCAAAGGACCACATGTCATTAGGTATTTTACACCGATCCCAGTGGGTTGGTATAGATGGAGCCCCCGTTACACAATCTATTACTGCGCATACACCGCTTAAAAACGAAAGAGTTGGAGTTGGTTTTAGTCTTGTAAATGATGCAATTGGACCAACTAACAATTTGAGTTTAAATGCATCTTATGCATATCGAATTCCTGTTGGTGAAAATGGAGGTAAAATTTCCATTGGACTTCAAGGTGGAGTTGAAAACTATCGTGCAGATTTTTCTGGACTTATTTTAGAAGGTGGAATAGGACCTGATCCAGCATTTGTTGAACAACCAAACAGATGGTTGCCAAACTTTGGAGCGGGTGTGTTTTATTACAATCCATCTTTTTACGCAGGATTTTCTAGTCCTCAACTGGTGGAGTATGATCTGCGCCAAAATGATGTAGGTACAAACGGTGAAGATCGTTGGGCAAGACAATATAGACATTACTTCTTCACTGCGGGTGGTGCAATTCCATTGTCTGGTGATGACTTAGTATTCAAGCCTTCAATCTTAGTGAAGAATGTGAGTTTATTGAGTAACCTTAGAAAGGATGATGAGTTCCAAAATTTCAAAACTCCAACTGAGTTTGATATTGACTTATCTGTATTCTTTTATCAGACACTTTGGTTAGGCGTATCTTATAGATCTGCTATTGAAGATTTTGATGAAACAAGTTCGTATGATTCATTTGATGTTTGGGCTTCTTACTTTTTGAAGAACGGATTGAGAATCGGTGCAGCTTACGATTATACACTTACAGAATTGTCTCAAGCGACAGTAGGTTCTTTTGAACTTTTCCTTGGGTACGAATTTGATTATGAAACAAAGAAGACTGTTACTCCTAGATACTTCTAGGATTTAAAATACAATTATAACGGAAGAGAGGCTTGAATCCCCTCTCTTCCATTCTTATCTTACAATTTTTTGCTCCAAGAACACACACACTCAAATGGAGTACTTTTTTTCAATGTCATTTGCCAAAATGTAGTCATTGGAATAAAATAAATACTCCACTCGAATAGTATATTTTTTATTGGGAAAAGTTCACAATTATATGGATGTCCCGTTAACCTATAAAACACTTGTAGCATGTTAAAGCGTTATTTACTATCTGTATTGGTGGTAACGATTCTTTCTGGCGGCCTTTTTGCTCAAACTTCTAAGATTAAGAAAGCTCAGAAGTACATGGAGGATCTAAATTACGTCGGAGCCATAGAATTGTTGAATCAAATACTTGATAACAGTGACAATTCGGAGGCAAAGATCATAATTGCAGAAGCTTACCGAAAGATTAGTGATTCAGAGAATGCCGAGTTCTGGTATGGACAAGTGGTCCGGCTGCCAGAAGCAGAAATCGATCACTCCCTATATTACGGCCAAGCGCTTCAGCGTAATGGCAAATGTGATATGGCCCAGGAATGGTACAGTAAATTTCTTGCTGCCAAACCTGATGACATTCGTGGACAATATCTTGTTCGTGCATGTGATTACGAAGAAGAATTGATGACCAAAAACAGTGGGATCTATGAGGTTACACACTTGGACTTCAACTCCAATTTAGATGACTTTGGTCCTGTTTATTACGAAGATGGATTAGTATTCTCTTCTGAGAGGTCCAACTCTTCTAGTGTATCACGTACACACTCTTGGACAGGTAACCCTTTCTTAGATTTACACTATGTAGACCGTAAGTCAAGTGGTGGAGAAGACGAAGGTACTTGTGGAAACTATACGTATGGTAGACCAACAAAATGGTCTAGTGCAAATACAAAGTTTCACGATGCTGCAGTTTGCTTTACAGATGACCAGTCTATGATGTTTTATACTAGAAACAATCTAGAAGGCAAGTCTGATGATGACATTGTCAAACTTAAAGTTTTCTATGCAAACAATAATGGAAGTGGAGAATTTTCAGATCCAGTAGGATTGCCATTCAACTCAGATGAGTACTCTGTAGCTCACCCGACTTTATCAACTGATGGAAGTAGACTTTACTTCTCTTCTGATATGCCAGGTGGACAAGGAGGTATGGATTTATACTACGCAGACAAGCAGGGATCTTCTTGGGGACCACCTATGAATATGGGACCAGAGATTAATACTGAAGCAAGCGAAATATTTCCGTACTACCACAAGACAGGAAGATTATACTTCTCATCTAATGGACACATTGGTATTGGTGGTTTGGATCTATATTATATGGACGATAAGGGCAACGGAAACTTTGGACCTATCGACAATATTGGTTACCCTATCAACACGGTATCTGATGATTTTGGTATCATCTTCAATGAGGAAGGTACTTGCGGATACTTATCATCTGATAGAACAGGTGGTGCTGGTAGAGATGATATCTATAGCTTCAAAAAGACAGCAGTTCCTGTAGAAGTTTATGTGTTTGATGAAAACACAAAAGAGCCTATCGAAGGAGCAGTTGTAGTTGATGATTGCACAGGTACTGTATATACTACTGCTGCCAATGGTAAAGTGTTTGTAGATATGATACCAAACGAATGTTGTACATTCCAAGCGTCTGCAGATACCTATACAGACAATGAAAAAGAAGGTTGTACGACAGCTAACTTAAGTGAAAAAACATTTGTTGAAATTCCATTAAACGGTGCTATGAAATTTGATATAGCAGGTGTGGTTTATGATGGATCTACTCAACTGCCTTTAGAAGGTGCTTTGGTTACTTTAATGAATGATTGCGATGAGGAAGATCAAACAGCTACTACTGGAGAAGACGGTAAATATAGCTTTATGTTGACTGAAGATTGCTGCTATACTTTGAAAGGTAGCAAAGAATCATACGGTGATGCTTCTACGGAGAAGTGTACTAGAGGTTTGATGGAAAGCAAGACACTTGCTGGTAATCTTACGCTCAACAAGCCTATGGCACCTACGGAGATTGTTACTACAGTCCCAACTTCTACTCCAAAGACAGGTGTTATTATAGTTGATGGTGTTAAGTATGTAGACGGAGTTCCAACGGAATCTACTGGACCTTTCCAGCCGAGTCCAACGGTAAGTACTGATGGATCAAATAGTATTTACTACTTACTTCACATCTACTATGATTTTGATCAGTCATACATCAGAGAAGATGCAGTAGAAGATCTTAACAAATTGCTTAAGCTGTTAAACGACAATCCTGACTATGTAGTGGAGATCGGATCGCACACAGATGCAAGAGGATCTAATAAC
>CALJVI010000058.1 GCA_937974575.1 uncultured Saprospiraceae bacterium
AGCTCAACCGACAAAATGCCTTCTGTAGAATTTGAATTAAACTTTATAATATCATCCCAGAACCAATAAAAACTTGAAGCAAGCAATAAGCCCATAGAACCTAGAGTCCCGATTACTTTATATCCATTATTTCTTACTTTCCGTTCATTGAAATACGGTAGCTGTCCTATCAAATAATACAAGCCGAATAGACTCATGTAGGCAACCCACATCAGTTCGTCTGCATTATCTGCAACTGTTCCCAATACTATCATCAGTGAAAGCGGCACAAACCAATGATGAAACTTGATAAAGTTTCCATTTGGTTTATTCTTATACAGCATGTAATAATGCGGTAATACACCCAGTAGCAACAACCAATATCCATAAGATTCTACCCTCGGATAATCCCAATAATTAGTTTCGCAAGCAAAATAAGTTATGCCCATGATGTACATCAAAGAGACTATCGAAGATCTCATCAGATACACTAACGGAAGCGACAATATCATCCACGTTAAAATGAATGAACTCATGTCACCTGGTATATTATATATCTGACTAACTAATGCAATACTCGCTGCCACTGCAAAGAAGAGAAATGCCGCAGTACTTTCTCGCCACGCAACACTATCTTGCTTTCTTAGTAAAGTAAAACCACAAAAGCCTTGACCTATCAATAAGGGAATAAAAGCCAATACTGTTTTTACTCCACGTGAAAGCTCATCCCAATTATGACCTATAATCAAGATGATTCCCATGCCAACAAGTATCGCTCCCAGAAGGCCAAATGCTATAAACAAACGATTGCTTGAGGCGCCCTCCCTTTCTTTGTAATAATTCTGAATTCGATCTGCAGTATCCTGGTTAATCACATCTGCCTTAAGAAGTTCTGTTATTTCTTTGCCTATACTCATTACTTAATTTACAAAGTGAATAATGTATTAAAGTTAAACATCTTCATCGATACCTGTATGAAGTACCAAAGTTCATAATACTCGCAAAAACATCGAAAAGTATACAAATCGTATCTATGGATCCAATCTTTTCGACCAACAGCAGATAATTCACTATTTTGCCAACATGAAACTTCGTATCCGAGATAATGCTTTACGCATTCGCATTACACAAACTGAGCTAAAGGAACTGCTTGCTGGTCTAGAAATAAGATCATCTATAAACTTCCCCAACCAAACCCGCCTAAGCTATGGACTAATACCGACCGCCAATGAATCTACCAGTGTGCAATATCAAGATCATGCCATTGATATTTTTTTGAGCTATCTCGATATGGACAGTCTCGGTGACGAAACTAATGTTGGCGTACAGAGTATCCATAGTGCAGAAGGTCATGATCTAAATTTACTGATCGAAAAAGACTTTGCATGTCTCCACCCACGCGGGCAAGATGACGCAGACACTTTCCCAAATCCCAATCAAAAAGAAATAAGCTAATGGCAAAGCAAGATATAAATCCATTGACTCCTGAAAAAAAAGAGAAAGTATACATCAGCAAGCCAGCCACCACTGCTGCTGGTTTTGAAGCATTGACCAATTCTCTAAAGCATATGCGCGAAGAGATGACAGCAGCCAGTTGTACAAAAACACTCTTTAGTCTCAATCAGAAAGGAGGTATTGATTGTCCAGGCTGTGCATGGCCAGACCCCGATGATCATAGATCTTCGCTGGGGGAATATTGTGAAAATGGAGTCAAAGCAATTGCCGAAGAAGCTACTGAAAAAAAAGCTACTCCTGATTTTTTCGCAAAGCATAGTGTTGCAGAACTTTCGCAATGGTCAGATTATGAGATTGGCAAGAGTGGTCGTATCACTCACCCTATGGTTCTGCATCCTGGTGACACTCATTACACCCCTATAGCATGGGAAGATGCATTTGGTATAATTGCAAAACAACTCCACAAATTAGCCTCTCCTAATGAAGCCATCTTTTACACTTCGGGACGAACGTCAAATGAAGCAGCTTTCTTATACCAGCTGATGGTCAGAAAGTATGGGACCAACAATTTACCAGATTGCTCCAACATGTGTCACGAGTCTAGTGGTGTAGCACTTACCAACACCGTCGGTATCGGTAAAGGCTCTGTCAAATTGGAAGACTTTTACATCACAGACTTAGTAATCGTAATTGGTCAAAACCCGGGGACCAACCATCCAAGGATGTTGTCCGCGCTTACTAAAGCCAAAAAGAATAAAGCGAAAATCATTTCTATAAATCCTCTGACCGAAACAGGTTTACTGAAATTCAAGCATCCTCAAAAAATATCACAGATGATCGGTGGCGGTGTAAAACTCACCGACCTTTATCTTAATCTAAAAATAAATACAGACGCAGCTCTCTTAAAGTGCCTACTCAAAATGTTACTCACTAAAGAAGCCGAAGCACCCGGCACTGTGATAGATCACACTTTTATCAAGAAAAATACGACAGGCTACCAGGCCCTTGTGGATGACCTCGCAAACTATGAAATAGACAGCCTACTTGATAAATGTGGTTTAACAAAATCAGAAGTGGAGCAAGCCGTTCAATATATCGCTAGCTCTAAAAAAATTATCATTTGCTGGGCGATGGGTGTCACTCAGCATGAGAATAGTGTAGACATTATCCAAGATATTGTCAATGTACTTCTACTCAAAGGTAGCATTGGTATTCCTGGTGGAGGCACTTG
>CALJVI010000059.1 GCA_937974575.1 uncultured Saprospiraceae bacterium
GTATTAATCCTTCAGAATATTTAACTTGGTATCTCACTAATATACCCAATACTAATATTAATAAATTGCACATTCTTACTCCAGAAGCTTATAAAGAAAAAATGCTAACTATTTAATACGCCATTCGTCGAATGCTTACAATTTAAACAGGTGTATGGGACTCAAATTCAAAATTCAGTATTGTACCCAATTCGTAATGTAGACTCTGTAAATATACGCAGAGCAGAAATTGGTTTATTTTCCATGTCTGAATACTTAGAAGGATTTGATCTTACAGATAGAACAAGTGAGTTTTATCAAAAAAGTAGTGTCATTAGAAAAGGTTGACCCTTAGGTAAATTTTTATCTGTTTTAATATGAGACTGTTTTCTCATTGAGGTTTTTCAATATCGAGTCTAAACGTTGTTCTAAGAACATATTTGCGTGGGCAATTTATAAGTATAGTGAACTAAGAGGTGTTACCAAGAAATGATAATTAATCTTTTTCTCCAGCTTGCTTAAGCACTGATGCTCTTAAAGAAGGAGAAATTCTAAAGTTTGCACTTTCAAGCTTGTCCAAAATAGGTTTTACTTTTTCTATAACACCTTTACTTTTAGCTTTTATTAAAATTCCCAATGTTCCAGTTACATCTATTCCCATTGCCTTTGCAATTTTACGCCCTTTCTTTTCATCAATTATCAATAGACTATTTGGGTTTTCCAGAGCCAAAGCAATAGCACTCGATTCTCCTAAATCAAGTTCTAATTCCAACAGTTTACCTTGTCTTTATCAGATACTTCTTCGACTTTTATCCAACTCGGTAAAGAGTCTCCAAATTCATCTTTTACTTCAGGTGTAACTATGATTTGTTCATACAACATCTCGAGTAAATTTAAGCTATCTATATTCTCAAATGCAATGAGAATGGTAGTGTCTGAAATAATTATTCTATTAGGCATTTGCAATATCTTCTAATAGCTCCTCTTCGCCATAATCAAAAACGGAAGTGTTGTAGTTTCCCAGAATTTCTATAAAAGTCCTTTTTGATATGCCAACTATTTTAGCAGCTTGACCAGAACTAAGTTTGCCTGATTTAAATAGCATCGCACTTACCATCATTTTCAAATCAAATTCTTTTATTTGCAAACTATCAGGAAGGCTAAGCTGATATTCTTTCATATAAGTCAAAATATTTTTTATTAGTTGTTAATTAAAGATACGTATTTTTTACGTTAAATGAAAGTTGTATAAAACCCTGATCGTCGAGGTTTTTCAATCCACGAGCGTCTAGTAAAATTCAAATTGTAGAAAGGATCAATATATTTTTTTCTAAAAAAATTCCTCATTGAAAATTGCTCATTGAAAATTCCCCATTGAAAACCCTACCCCTTCGCCCGCTTAATCAACAAATCCAAAACCTCCTGCGCCGCCACAGAAATCACAGTACCAGGACCGAAAATCCCCGTCACGCCCTCCTTATATAAAAAGTCATAATCCTTCTGAGGAATCACACCTCCAACTACAACCATGATATCGCTACGCCCAATTTTTTCTAAAGCAGCAATAGTATGCGGCACAAGCGTCTTATGACCAGCAGCCAAAGAAGAAATACCCAAGATGTGTACATCATTCTCCGCAGCCTGCATAGCCGCCTCCTCAGGAGTTTGAAAGAGAGGTCCAATGTCCACATCAAAACCAAGATCCGCAAATGAGGTAGCAATAACTTTTGCCCCTCTATCGTGACCATCTTGCCCAAGCTTAGCGACCATGATACGAGGACGACGTCCATCAAGATCAGCAAATTCATCCGATAAGGCCTTCGCCTTAATAAAGTCTTTATTCTGTTTCATGGTACTGCTGTATACTCCACTTACGGCTTGTATAGGAGCCTTATATCTTCCAAATACTTCTTCTAAGGCTGTCGAAATTTCACCCAATGTAGCTCGCTCTTTTGCAGCGACTACAGCAAGGCTCAGAATATTTCCTTCGCCAGATTTCGCACTCTCAGTGATCGCTTTTAGAGCTGCTTCAACCTTCGCCTGATCACGATTCTTTTTTATAGACGCAAGTTGCTCGACCTGACCGAGACGCACTGCGTCATTATCTATATCGAGGATGTCAATCTGTTTTTCATCATCCGTTCTAAACACATTGACCCCTACTATCTGTTGTATACCACCGTCTATTTGAGCTTGCTTCTTAGCAGCAGCCTCTTCGATTCTTAATTTGGGAATACCTTTGTCGATGGCTTTGGCCATGCCACCCAGTTCTTCCACTTCATCCATCAGTGCCATCGCATTTTTGACCAGCTGATCAGTAAGGTATTCTACATAGTAAGAGCCCGCCCAAGGATCAATCGCCTTAGTGATGTCGGTATCCTGCTGCAAAAATTTCTGAGTATCTCTAGCAATCTTCGCAGAGAAGTCAGTAGGCAAAGCAATAGCTTCATCCAAACTATTCGTATGTAAAGATTGAGTTCCCCCAAATATAGCCGCCATCGCTTCGATGGTCGTACGCGCAATATTATTAAACGGATCCTGCTCCGTCAAGCTGTATCCAGAAGTCTGACAATGCGTACGCAACATCATGGACTTTGGGTTTTGAGGATCAAACTGTTTCACCATATTCGCCCAGATCAAGCGACCCGCTCTCATCTTGGCGATCTCCATAAAGAAGTTCATCCCTATCCCCCAAAAGAAAGAAATACGAGGCGCAAATTCATCTATTTTCAAACCCGCTTTGATACCTGTTCGCAAGTACTCCAATCCATCGGCAAGCGTGTACGCCAGCTCTACATGCGCAGGCGCACCGGCCTCATGCATGTGATAACCACTGACACTGATGCTATTAAATTTTGGCATATTCTCCGAGGTGTATTCAAAGATGTCAGAGATCAATCGCATAGACTGCTCCGGCGGATAGATATAAGTATTCCGCACCATAAACTCCTTGAGGATATCATTCTGAATCGTCCCGCTCAATTTATCCACAGCTGCCCCTTGCTCCATCGCAGCGACGATATAAAAAGCCATGATTGGAATCACCGCACCATTCATCGTCATCGATACAGAGATCTTGTCCAAGGGAATTTCATCAAACAGCTTCTTCATATCTTCCACAGTATCTATAGCGACACCCGCCTTACCTACGTCACCCACCACTTTAGGATGATCAGAATCATAGCCCCTGTGCGTCGCCAAATCAAAGGCTACCGAGAGCCCTTTCTGACCTTGCGCCAGATTACGTTTATAGAAGGCGTTACTCTTTTCCGCTGTCGAGAATCCCGCATATTGACGGATCGTCCAAGCACGATTGGCATACATGGTACTATACGGACCTCTCGTGTATGGAGGCAAACCAGGTTTGTCATCCAAGTGTTGCGCCTCCGCAATGTCCGAGGCCCTATAGTGCTTCTTTATTTTTATATTCTCAGCACTATCACGAGATTCACCTGCGGAAGGAGGCACAGCAGGATAAAATTGTAAAGGCCTATTTTTATAGTCGGGTCTTTGCATGTATGCTTTTTCCCAAAGATAATCATCTTATATGGATTAACATTTTAGAGCTCAAATTAAATTTTTGTTGTTGGGGCCATCCCGTTCCAGTCCCGATCCAATCCATCCCACCTACCCATCGCACATCGGGACAGGCATCGGGACCGGGCTCTCTGCTATATCTCTGGTACAGCCACATTACC
This sequence comes from uncultured Saprospiraceae bacterium, assembly GCA_937974575.1. Lineage (GTDB taxonomy): Bacteria > Bacteroidota > Bacteroidia > Chitinophagales > Saprospiraceae > JALZVN01. The sequence goes on from CALJVI010000059.1 coordinate 3,678, forward strand.
ATGCGTCTGTACCAGAGATGCCGCTGCCGATCCCTTGTCTCTACGCGCCTCCGGCTTATCGAGCTCCACGCCTGCGGCCCTCCGCAAAACATAAACAACGACCAAGCTGCACAAAGAACAAAAGATAGCAGCCTTCGGCGCCTACGGAGTTAAAATGAACAAGCTGCTCAAGGAACAAAAAAGAGCAGCCTTCGGTGCCTAGCACAAAAGAGAGCAGCCCTAAGGTGCCTTCGGTGTTAAAACGAACAAGCTGCACAAGGAACAAAAAAGAGCAGCCCTAAGGCGCCTACAGTATTAAAACGAACAAACTGCACAAGGAACAAACGAGAGCAGCCTTCGGTGCCTAGCACAAACGAGAGCAGCCCTAAGGTGTCTTAGGTGTTAAAATGAACAAGCCGTACAAGGAACAAAAAAGAGCAGCCTTCGGTGCCTAGCACAAAAGAGAGCAGCCCTAAGGTGCCTACGGTGTTAAAATGAACAAGCTGCTCAAGGAAAAAAAGAGATCAGCCTTCGGTGCCTACGGTATTAAAACGAACAAGCTGCGCAAGAAACAAACGACTACCTTATTAATTCAAACCAAACTTCA
>CALJVI010000060.1 GCA_937974575.1 uncultured Saprospiraceae bacterium
AAGAGAGGTCCAACTCATGCAGTTGGCTGGGAGATTGATAGAGTAAGCTTCAATCTTCTTTCATCAACTTCCATGTCATACTGGCCAACAGAGCACCGATCACAGGTGCTAGTATATAGATCCACAGCTCCGTCACATGCCGGGACACTAAGGCTGGTGCAATAGATCTTGCAGGATTCATAGATGCTCCAGTAATGGGTCCGGCAAACATGGCTTCCAATCCCACTACAGCACCCACAGCTAGACCCGTAAATTGAGCAACTGATTTATTCTGACTTACGAATATGATCACTAACATCAAAAAATAAGTAAGTATAATCTCCAAGATAAAAGTCTGGTGCCAGGAGCCAGCAGGAACTGTGGCCCCTAAAGTTTGATGCTCCATGAATAGCAACTTTAATACTGCTGAAGCTGCAATAGCTCCAAGCAATTGAGAAGCCAAGTATCCTAAAAGAAACTTTCGATCAAATCTGTCTGTAATGGAAAAAGCAATAGTGACGGCTGGATTTATATGTGCCCCCGAGATACTACCAAAAGTGTAGATCATAGCGCTCACGATCAAGCCAAAAGTAATAGCCACGCCTGGATGTGTCACGACACCATTTGTCACATCATTAATCACTATGGCTCCTGTCCCACAGAAAACCAAAGCAAATGTTCCAATAAACTCCGCAAGATATCTTTTCATTTATTTCTTCACTTGACTCAACACATAAAGCATTTCTCTACCTATCTGTTTTGCTCTTTCTAAGTATTTCCCCTTCTCTTGTTTTGTTCCATCAAAAGCCTTTGGATCATCAAAGGGCAAGGCTATTCTAAAATCGCAGCCAGATACTACGGGACATCCTGCATCAGCTTCTGTACAAACCATAATAGCGGCAAAATCTTTTTGCGGATTGGGTGCTTTATGATACTGTTTTGAAAATGCAAAATGCGGAGTCATGTTACGACTCCAGGTCACTTCATATATTGGATTGAATTCTTTATCCTTGGTAGCGATATCAAAACCGACTTGATACAATGCTTCCACCGCACTAGAGTTGAACTGCGTCTCTTCTGTTCCTCCAGAAAAAGATTGCACATTCTTGACTTTGTAGTAGTCTGCTGCCGCCGCCAACCAAAGCTGCCCCATATGACTTCTTCGTGAGTTGTGTGTACAGATCACTACCAGGTTAGACACATGGCCTTTAGCATTTTTTGTAGCGATATACTTTGAGATCGAGCGCAATTTTTCTTTTCGCTCCTTTGGAATCAAGTCATATTCTGACACTAATTTTTCGCACTGTGCTGCCAAGTCATCGTTCATTGTCGTTTTATTATGTTTTATTTATGTTAATACGATTGTCAAAGCCTATGGTTTAAAGAACAATCATCATGTGGATCTCAACCCTTTTCTAGGCTGCAAAATACAATTATTTTAAAACCAAACTTTAAAACATAATCTCATTTAACTATTGTTTTTTTGAATCTGATTTTTTCTGGGACCATCCCCTTTCGCTGCGCGTGGGGTCGGGCTCTCTGCTATATCCTGACGGGCCTGCGCTTCAGGAGAAAAGGCATGCCTTTTCTCTACCTATACATGTCAGGATGCCGCTGCCGATCCCTTGTTCTCTAGGGCTATAGCTATTCGCATCGCCTTGTAGCTGTATATGGTCAGTTCGTCAAAAATACGTGCAATACACCTCTTTTTTTTGGACAAAGGATAGTAGCAGTGGACGACCTTAGGAGGACAGCCCGTGGCGAGGATGTTGGAGCAGGCAAAGGGCCGCGCTGCGAAAAGCCTGGTCCTGACCTTTAGTCAGGATGGCCCCAAATCAAACAACAGCTGACTAAAAAGCAGGAAATAGTAGAGTTTGAAAAACTTCAAGCATAAATCTATATTATGTCTCAATTTCAGTTAATTTTGTCAGGTGAAAATAAAGGCAGTACTTCTTTGCTTAGTGGGATTTGTGTTTCTATCGACTACTGTAGATTGGGGATTTTTTGGTCATCGTCGGATCAATAGGCTAGCCTGCTTTACCTTGCCTTCGGACTTATTTGGCTTTTATAAGAGCAATATCGACTATGTCACTGCGCACGCTGTGGATCCTGATAAGCGTCGGTATGCCTCCAAGTTTGAAGCGATCCGACACTATATTGATCTTGATCAATGGGGCGAGGCACCATTTGACGCAGTACCTAGAGACTGGACCTCCGTGCTTATGCACTATACCAGCATAGAGCGTATCAATAGAAATGGCGACACACTAAGCTGGCTACAACATGAAGACCTTCCGTACAGTAAAAAGAAGAAAAATAAATCTTTTGAATTACAAGGAGTGCAAATTCCATATGCTGCATACCGGTCGTTTTTTCGGAATGAAATTATGTCCTCGTATTATGAAGATGATCGGACTATAGATAAAGACAGTCTACTGCAGTTTGTAGACAAGTACGGTGTAGAGGTAAAGGATGGGAAATATATAGCTGTCGATCATTTTTCTGAACACGGTGTCCTGCCCTATCATCTCAAGTACATGCAATCCCAATTGAAGAAAGCATTTTTTGAGGAAAATGTACCCCGCATACTCAGACTATCGGCGGAGATGGGCCATTACTTGGGGGATGCGCATGTACCGCTGCATACAACAAAAAACTATAATGGGCAGCTTACGGATCAACTTGGCATCCATGGATTTTGGGAAAGCAGAATTCCCGAATTGTTTGCAGATGAAGAATATGATTACTTTGTAGGAAAGGCAAACTATATAGAAGATAAGCAAGCTTACTTTTGGGATGTGGTACTGAAAAGTCACTCCCTCGTCGACAGTGTACTTTTGATAGAAAAAGAATTGAGCAAAAGCTTTGCTCAAGATCAACAATACTGTTATGATGATCGCGGAAATGTGCTCACGCGTACCTACTGCAAAGAATATGCACGAGCCTATAGTGAACGGATGGGAGGTATGGTAGAAGAGAGGATGCGTAATGCCATCTTGGCTATCGGCAGTTCCTGGTATACCGCATGGGTAGATGCTGGTCAACCAGACTTACCGGGTTTTGGAGTAGACGAACAGGAAATAAAAACGAAAGAAGACTTGGAAGTAGAAAAGGCTTTTGAGGCGAAAAAAATAAAAGGAAGACAACACGATCAATGAGTAATAAAGGACACAGCACAATCGGCTTAATGATTAGAGGAGCCGCAATGGGTATGGCAGAAGTTATACCTGGCGTATCAGGCGGTACGATCGCATTTATCACTGGGATCTATGAACGACTTATCAATAGCATCAAATCTATCGGTTTTGACCTCATAGGGGTTGCGAAAAAAGACGGCGTAGCTGGACTATGGAAAGCGGTAGATGGTAACTTTCTGCTCTTTCTGATAAGTGGTATGATTGGGGGAATCGTAATAGGCGTTTTTGGTATTTCATATTTGCTAGAGCACTTCCCTCCTATAGTTTGGGCCTTCTTTTTTGGTCTCATTCTGGGATCTGTATTTTATATTGGACGCCAAATTAAAGGCTGGTCATGGAAAGAGGTTTTAGCCTTGGTCGTATGTGCGGGATTGGCTTATGGTCTCACCACTGCCTTGCCAGCCGCTGGATCCGAATCATATCTATATGTGTTTGTGTCTGGAATGATTGCAATATCAGCTTTGATCTTACCTGGTATTTCGGGAAGTTTCATTTTACTCATTATGGGGATGTATACTTATATCGTACAGGACACTTTGAAAGCTGTGTTGTCTACATTCGCAATGGATAAAATCATTACCATGTTTGTATTTGGAATGGGATGTCTGACCGGTTTGATGAGTATATCGCGCTTGCTATCATGGACTTTTGCAAATCATAAAAACGTGACCTTAGCTGCACTGACTGGATTCATGCTGGGTTCTTTGAATAAAATATGGCCGTGGAAAAAAGCGACGCAATGGCTTACAGATAGTAGTGGAAAAATCATACTGGATGAGAATGGTCTACCTGATAAGATCCTAATGGAAGACAATATCACACCTGGTGCCTATGAGTTGGCAACCAATATGAGCAGTTACCTGCCCTATGCAGTTTTGTTTTTTGTGATCGGACTCGGCTTGGTATTTCTGATGGGACTTGCTGACAATAGTAAAGACTAGATCTCATGAAAAAACTGGGATTGATTGGTAACCCACTCACGCATTCGTTTTCTGAAAAGTACTTTGCGGAAAAATTTGTAAAAATGGGCACTCAAGATTGGGTGTACAAGCTCTTCCCCTTGCCGACTATAGATAAACTACCCTCTCTATTGGCTTCTGAACCAGATCTAGTGGGCCTGAACATTACTATTCCCTACAAGCAGCAAGCACTCAAATATATACATGAATTAGATAATGAAGCAGCCAAAATCGGGGCTATAAATACTATTTCTATTGGGCAGGATGGCCGCCTAAAAGGCTCCAATACAGATGTCATTGGTTTTGAAAATACGCTAGTGCCTTTTATCGGAAAACAAATCGAAGGAATACGTGCACTCATATTAGGTTCTGGTGGAGCAGCAAAGGCCATACAGTATGTACTGGCGAAAAACGATATTCCCTATACGGTAGTCAGTCGTAAGGCCAGCAGAGGAGTCCAATATGAGGATGTGGATGAAACCATGCTGCAAGATAATCGCTTAATAATCAACTGTACTCCGGTAGGTACCTACCCAAATGAAGAGCAATCACCTCCTATACCGTACGAATATTTAGGCGCAAAACACTTCCTGTACGATTTGGTATATAACCCCAAAAAAACACTATTTTTGCAGCAGGGATCTCAAAGAGGTGCGAAAACAATAAATGGTTATGGCATGTTGGAAATGCAAGCAGAAGCAGCATGGGAGATCTGGAATAAAAGCTGAAAGCGAAATATAATATATGGCATCAAATCTAAATTCATCGGAAATCAATTTTGACAATACGCAGATTGCATTTGCACATAAGTCAGACTCAGAATTGAGAAAAAGCAAAATGCTCTTTTCATTTATGAATAAGGCTTGGCTGGTAAATTTAATGTCACCAATAGGTTTAGTCGCCATAGAAAAAGGATTTCCATTAGCTGACTTTTTCGTCAAGAAAACTATTTTTCCACAATTCATAGGTGGGACTACTCTAAAAGAGGCTCAAGCTAATATCAACAAGCTTCAAGATAATCAGTGTCTAACTATGCTAGACTATGGTGTGGAAGGAAAAGAAGAGGTAGAAGATTTTGAGAGAACAAAAAACGAAAACTTAAAAGCGGTGTCATTTGCGGCGGCCAATCAATCTGTACCTGTAGTAACAATCAAGGTAACTGGCTTAACGACAAGTGATTTGGTGGAAAACTATGGCCCCAACAAACCCAGCTCCGACCAACAAAGAAGAGAATTTGAAAAAGCATTATCCAGACTGGATGAAATCTGTGCGCTTGCTCATCAGCAAGGGGTGACTATCTTTGTAGATGCAGAAGAATCGTGGACTCAAGAATGCATAGATCTCATGGTGGAGAAAATGATGATCAAGTATAATGAAGAGAAGGCTGTGGTGTACAATACCTTTCAGATGTACCGCAAGGATAGGCTACAATTTTTGAAAGATGCCCATCAAAAAGCACTAATCGATGGCTATATCTTGGGTGCAAAATTGGTAAGGGGAGCCTATATGGTAAAAGAAAGAGCTAGAGCGGAAGAACGCAACTACGAATCACCTATCCATGATAGCAAATCAAATACAGATCAATCCTACAATGATGGCTTGACCTACTGTATTAGTCATGTCGATAGCATTGCTTGTTGTAATGCTTCGCACAATGCCGAAAGCAACTATTTGTATGCCAATATGATTGCGGAAAGAGGAATCCCAAAAAATCACCCACATGTGAATTTTTGCCAACTCTATGGCATGAGCGATAACATCACTTTCAACCTAGCAAAGGCTGGATACAACGCTGCTAAGTATATGCCTTATGGAGCAGTGAAAGATGTCATTCCTTATCTGATACGTAGAGCACAAGAAAACGCAAGTGTAACTGGTGATATGAGTCGCGAATTTAAGCTCATCAGTAAGGAAGCAAAAAGAAGAAATAGCTAGAACTGATTTACAGCTTTATCATTTTTGAAAAGTAAGTATCTCCTTCTACTTTCATTTCTAAGATATAGATTCCTGCCGAATAAGTAGATATATCTATGGTATGGGTAGCTCTTAGATCTTTAGCGTCGAGAAGTTCATTTCCATTCAGCGATAAGACCCTAATATCAAAAGCCTCACTTCCCTGATATGCTAAATTGAAAAGCCCTGCACTAGGGTTTGGAGATAGCGTAATGTCTGTGTTTTGATTAATATTCAAAGTAGAAGACGGTAAAATATCCAATGGAACATAATCACTTACACATATTTTAGATGCAAGAGATACTTTCCAATCGTAGAAGTAATAGTAAAAATTGTTGCCAAAATTGGTGGTTTGAATCTCTAAATAATCTCCAACAGGGTAAGGAAAATAGAGGATAGATCCAAAGTCAACAGAACTTCTTTTTAGTCTTGGAGATTCTGTTCCAAGGGTTTCAAAATTTTGCTGTGTATCTGTTGTCAGATTATATCCATTACCAGGTTCAATATTAAAATCCAGTTTTATCGTTGACTTACCTTTTGGAAGATCAACGGATACCTCTTCAAGTTCAACACCTGAATTATCTCGGAGGACAAAGGTTCTAATGCCTTCCATATCTGTTTCGACTGTTACTTCATGCAGGGTAACTTCTTCAGAAACATTGAAGATCATCCCACCATTAAATCCGTCTGAATTGAAATCACTAGAACCTGTATGGCTTTCTTCGCCGCCAGATGTAATATTTCCACTGTTATCGGTTGAATTTAATGCATACACTCTAAACTGGCTAGGTCCACCTGTGAGGGTGAATTCATTGCCATTACCAAGTAAATCGAGATCCTCATCATGCCAGGAGATAGACTCCCCTTGAGCAGTCAAGGTCACTTGATCAAGCTCGTATTCATAGCTCAAATCAGTAGGATCGTTAGGAGTGGGTAGTACTTCGAGATTCAACACATTGGAAGATATTTCGCCACAAGTACCTTGGCCAGTAGCCGATATTGAGCCACTTTGACTCACTTCTATCGAACTTCCAACAGAGCCATCGCTCCAAGAAACATTGGTCATCAAGCTATTATCAAAAACAATACTTTCGTTTTCACAGATTACCAAATCCCCAGAAGGAATGATTTCGAAGGATTCTTCTGGATCAACAATTACTTCGATTGAAGTAGAAAAAGTACTACAGTCTGAACCGTCACTAATTTGTACGTTATATACACCAGATGAAGCAACAGTAATACTTGATGTTGTTTGTCCATTACTCCATATGTAATCATACCCTAGATCTGCACTTAATGTCACTTCGTCACCGCTACAAAAAGTAGTTGGGCCGTTGGCTACAATTGCAGAAGAAGGCGTAATACAAGAGTTTTCTTTTACTCTGATAAATTGATTTGGGCCAACATCCTCGTATCGATCAATAATCCCAGATGGCCAACGAACCACAATAGAATCAATAGCCGTAGTAGAACCTATACCGAAATGTTGAGTAAGACTATGGCTTATCCCATAGCTCTCCCCTGCTCTCACCTCTCTGACCATCATTCCCCAAGATCCATATAGCTCTATTCTAGATCCTACGCCGCCTTTGTTGCTTTGATCACCTTCGAGCTGCACTGCCAACCAATTGTTACTATTTGTATTATTGATCCAAAGTTTATCGGATCTACTCGAAGGGCTATTAAAACCTGTTCCATATCCAATCATGATATCAACGAAGCCATCATGATTTAAATCTCCGCATGCAAATGAGGTTTCATCCCCTTCAAAATTACTGACACTTTCTGGGATGAGAGTAAAAGTCTTGTCCCCGTTATTTCTAAATAAGCGACCTCCATTACCTGTAATGAATACATCTACAAAACCATCATTATCAAAGTCTCTCATTACCGCTTGAATTGGTAATCCTGTGGTGGATATTCCACTAGCGCTTGTAATATTTTCAAAGCCTGTATTGTCAATATTTTCAAATAATTGCGTAGGACCATCATGATTGGTAATCAGACAATCCATATCGCCATCATTGTCTATGTCTTGAAATTCAGTAGTCCAAGATTGGAGCCCTATATCAAGTCCAAATTCCTCTGCAGATTCGTTAAAAGAACCGTCACCATTATTGATCCATAGTTGGTTTATCCTCCTTTTATCCGTAACATCAGTAACTCCTTGTCTGCATTTGGCGATATAATAATCCATGAGGCCATCTCCATTTACATCAGACCATACATTTCCATAATTTCCAGAATTATTTTCATCACCGCTAAACTTCTCAAAAGGAAGTTCAGCACCAATATGAGAGAGCGTTCCATTTCCGTCATTCAGGTATACCCCATTAGGGCCATCATCATGGCAAGCGAAAGCATCTAAGGAACCATTATTATCCATATCAAAAAAGGAAACAGCTTGCACAAAAATGGATGGTCCATCCATAAACTCTGTTTGTATCGTACCATCATCCTCAAAGCTTACTAAGCGGATTCTGTCATACGCACCACCTGTAAAAATTTCACATCTTCCATCATTATCAATATCACCAATAGTCATCCCCCAATTACTAGATCCTACTGTAGGATAGTCAACTACATCGAAGGAGCGATCGAAATTTTGAAAACTAATCACTAAGTCGCGCGTTTTGTCAAGACTAACAATATCATCTAAGCCATCACCATTCATATCAGAAACTGCCATGGGTGCTCCAGATTTCACATCCAGATCTGAAAGCAAGTCTTGGTTTAGACTAAATTCTATCTGAGCAAAAGAGAGAGAATAGGTAAAGCAGAATAGGATGAAGTAGATGTTGATTTTTTTCATTGCTTTTTTTTGTGAACTTGTTGGATATACTTCCAAAATGCAGCCAAACTCGCTTAAAAATACGACATATTTAAGCTTTTGTCTCCATAAAGCGTATTTTTCTTACGATATCTATCTTTGAGTTTTTGCTTAATCTTTTTTCTCTTTTCTCTACTTTTCAAGCGCTTCTTTTTCTTCTTTTCTCTTTTCTTCGGATCTATCTCAAATATTCCATTTTTACTGAAAATATAGCGAACAGATATCCCTGTTTGAAGGTTAACCGTGGAGGATCCGCCGACAAAATTTACAGCTGGCTTAATATCATAGGAAAGATTCAACTTTGCAAAATTAAACTCCGCACCGATAATACCCACTAGTCCAAATGGATCACCATAGGCAACATCGTCACTCAATACCCAACCTTTTTGGATACCGCCGCCTAAATATATATTAAAGCCTTTGGTGAGGATGCTATTGTGCTTTTCGAGCAATAGAGAAGTAATGGCTACATTATCTTTAACTGGAGACTGGATAATGCCTTCTAAGGTAAGTTTATTGGCAATTCGATACTTAAAAGTAAATCCATACTCCGTACCAAGCCGAATGCCTCCACTAAAATTATAAGTTTGCGCAAATCCACTAAAACTAAGTGATAAGCAAATTCCAAGTAAAAAAATTATATGGTTCATAGGTATTAAACGCTTTGAATGTAGACTTTTGCATGTTTCCTTGGTAGGTAATTGCATGATCGAAGATACCAATTAATCTAAGGTATATAATTATATGCTATATCATATTTATCAAATAGAAAGGAGTTTGCGCAAATCATTGCATAAATAATTGCTTTTTGGTAAGCAATGGTATATTTGCAGAAAGACATCTTAGCTTTTGATAAACTTACATGCTATACTATCCTTTATTAAATTTTACTTCAAGGCGAGCACCTTCTATCGAGTCCACTCCCCTTTTCTCTTTGAATTGCTTGAAAATACAATTGAAGACCAAAGGCGTTTTTATGCATTTGATCGAATAGAAAAATATAGAAGACAATTAAAAAAGGATACTACCATTCTGGCAGTTGAAGATTTAGGAGCAGGTTCCAAAAAATCCAATACTAAGCAGCGATCAATAAGAAGTATCGTGAACTCTGCAGTCTCACCACCCTATCAAGGCCAGATACTTTACAAACTTTTGCAACATCTAGGTGCTAAAAATATAATTGAACTCGGTACTTCATTAGGAATCACCTCACTTTATCTTAGTACATATTCCAATCAGGTAAAGCTGGTAACCCTAGAAGGAAGCAGTGCTATAATGGACAAGGCAAAATCAGCATTCAAGCTATTTCCCAACCAGCAAATAAAATCAATATTGGGTCATTTTGATCAAACACTTCCTCAAGCTATTGCTCAATTAGACCAGCTAGACGTATGCTACATAGATGGCAATCATGCTAAAGATCCAACAATAAGATATTTCGAAAACTGCCTTCCGCATATACATGAGCACAGTGTACTCATATTTGATGATATTTATTGGTCAAAAGGAATGACTGAGGCTTGGGAACAGATCAAAAAGCATAAATCTGTCAAGCTAAGTTTAGATTTGTATTTTTTCGGCTTGGTGTTTTTCAATCAAGATATAAAAGAGAAACAGCATTTTAAGATTATATCTTCTCGCTTCAAATTTTGGCAACGCTACATTTAATAAGCCAATGTCTTGAATTCGGAATCTGACTTTTTGGCTTGCTTAGCATAACTGAGATGAATATCCTCATGCGGAAAAGAGATATAAACTGCTGTTCCAAATCCAATACCTGCGGATTCTATACGAATCTCAGCATCATGGTGATTAATGATTTCGCGACTTAAGGTCAAGCCTAATCCAATACCAGATGAAAACTTTGCAGAATTTATTCCACGATAAAAGGGTTGAAATACCTTGCCTTTTTCAAAAGGGTCTATACCTATCCCCTCATCTTTGATGCTTAAAAGTATAGCTTGATTAGCGTTTTCTATTTGAATGATTGCAGGATGCTCCCCTTCGCTATATAGCAAAGCGTTTTCTAGTACTTTTGTTATTACAAATCTGATTTGTTTTTTATCGACGAGAATTTCATCATTGGTAAGATTTCTTATTTTTAAATTACTTTCGGCAAAGCAGGAATCCCCTTTTATCACCTCATCGATCAGAGATGGCAAAGCTACTGATTGTCTTTCCATTTGATTGAGTGAAAGACCACCGTCCTGAAGCAAGGCGTTGATATAATTCGTAAAAAAAGCATCACAACCTGTTGACAATGAAGCTTGTTGACTTGAGATATAGTTATAATCTACCCTTTTATAGCTATCGTCTGATTGTCTCCTTTGCCCGAAATATTTATCCATTTGATATGGGTTTATCGATTATTGTTGAGGGCGATTCTAATAGAATATAAATAAAGTGACAAAATTAGTGCCATCCTTTAAGAGCCAATCCTTTGCCCTTGTGAAGTGTCATGATCACTTAAAGCTTTAAGTATCCGCTGAAACAACTCTTCCGGCTTGAAAGGCTTGCCAACATGGTCGTTCATACCAGCTTGAATAACAGCCTCCTCTACACATGAAAATGCAGATGCGGTAAGCGCAATTACGGGTATACTATTTTTCGTTTCATCTGACAACTTTCTGATTTCTCTTGTTGCCTCATATCCATCCATATTTGGCATATTGATATCCATCAATACCAAATCATAATCTTCATTTTGAACCATTTCAAATGCCTCCAAACCATCATTTGCGATTGCGATTTCAACATCCCACTTGGACAAAATTTTAACTGCTACGAGCTGATTGATTTTATTGTCTTCAGCAAGAAGGATACGTTTACCAGCTAATCCCTTTTGAGCAATAGGTAAAGTTTGTGTTTTATCCAGTGGAACTCTTTTCTCTAATTTAGAACCTAAGCCAAAAACAAGATTAAAAGAGAAGGTCGAGCCTTTTCCTACTGTACTTTCAACATTAATTTTTCCATTCTGCAACTCTACCAGTCGTTTGGTGATAGCCAAACCAAGACCTGTACCTCCATACAATCTAGTAGTAGAACTGCTTGCTTGAGTAAAGCTCTCAAATATTTGCTCTTGTCTACACGTATCTATCCCAATACCTGAATCCGAAACTGCAAAATGAACGTCTACATGGTTGTCAATTATCTTATCGATAGTACAAGTGATTTTGACATAACCCTCTTCCGTAAACTTTATGGCATTGGATATAAGATTAGATATGATTTGAGTCAAACGTGTTGGGTCACAAATGATATGCTTGCTCAAATTCGAATCATTAAACTCACAAATGATTTCCACTCCCTCTTTAGCCGAACTTACTTTGAAAGTTTCATGGAGCTGCCGAAGCATAAGACCTAGGTCTACTTCCAACTTTTCAATATTAATTTTTCCAGCTTCTATTTTAGAAAAGTCTAGTATGTCATTGATCAATGTCAATAGATTATTTGCGGAAAATTGTAATGTTTTTAAATTTTCGACTTGATCATTTCTAGGGTCTTCATCTAACAAGATATTTGTCATTCCGATCACAGCATTCATTGGAGTACGTATCTCATGACTCATAGTGGAAAGAAACTCTTCCTTGGCTTGAGCAGCACTTTCTGCCAAATTCTTTGCTTTGACGAGTTCTTTATTGGTTGTTTCTAGAGAACTTTGCTTTTCCTCTAGGAGGTCTTTCTTATTATTTAAGGCAGCGTTTAATTTGCTAACTCTCATAAAGTAAAGGATAAAGAATACAGCAGTAAGTAAAGACAAGATAAGCAATGACATGAGGCTCAACTGCTTACTAGCTATCAGCTCTTTTTCTGCACTAAGTGTCTCGATAGCTTGTTTTTGCTCTTTAGACTCAAATAAAGCTTCATACTTTTGCTGGACATCAAGAACCATTAGCTGTTGCTGGCTGGCATCTAGACTATCCTTGATGTATTGATAGCGCTTTCTATGCTCATAAGCTTTGACATGATCTCCAACAGCTGCATATGCATCAGATAACTGAACATATACGTGCTCCATACCATCATGATAATTTAGTGCTGTACTTATATCCTTGCCGAGTAGTAAAAACTCAAGGCCTTTATCTGCTTGCCCCATAGCTACATAATTCTCCCCTAGCTTTAGGCAAGATTTGGCAACTCCAGTTTTTTCTTGAATATCCTGATAGAGTTCTAAGCCAGTCTGGAGCTTTACCTCTGCCAGATCATACTCTTTCTTCTTAAAATGAGTAACTCCTAAATTATAATTAAATTGGGCTTGCTTTGACTTAGCTCCCATCTTGTTGGAAATAACTAAACCTTTCTCCAGATAATCAATTGCTTTATCATACTTTTCTTTGTCTCTGTAGATGTTGGCAATATTATTATAAAAAGTAGTAACACGCATATCATCACTCAACTCTTGGGCAAGAGCCAAACCTTTTTTATAGTAATCTAATGCAACGTTTGGTTTGTTAAACTTTTTATTAAGTACACCAAGGTTGTTATAGCTCAAGACTAAACTTGGTTTACCTCGCTTGCCTATATCTGTTCTGATGTTAACCGCTTTTAAATAATAGTCAGAAGCGCGAGTATAATTTCCTG
>CALJVI010000061.1 GCA_937974575.1 uncultured Saprospiraceae bacterium
TTTTGGAGCGTGCGCCAGGAGTTAGCGTAGAAGACATTCAAAATGCCACAGAAGGTAAACTCATTATAGAAGGCGATATACCAGAAATGAATCTTTAGGGCATGCCACCCGAAGAAAAATCGGGTGTCGGGTCATCCGCTAATATTCACCAGCCATATAGCCTATGACCTATGCTACTCCCTTGTCTCTTCTCGTACCTCGTCGAGCCTTCGTTAGCAGCTAGTTCATTAGGCTATATGACTACCTCATACCGCTGCTACCCCTCATGCGGAAGAAACGTAGGATTACTAAGAAAAAAGGAATTATTGGAATAAAAAAAAGCTATCCAAAATGAATTGGATAGCTTTTTTTATTTGAAGTATGTAAAAATTACTTAAACATAACTTTTGAAGTCTGCACACCTTGATCAAATCTAGCTTTGATCAAATACATTCCTTGAGCTAATCCATTTCTATTGATTTCAAAAGAATTAGAATCAACACCAGCATACTGCTGTACTAACTTTCCAGTCATATCATAAACCTCAATATCCAAGATTTGGAATTCAGCATCTGTATTTACTAAAACAGATTGGCTTGCAGGATTAGGACTCACAACCATTCCAGCATTCACCACTAAGTCCTTAGTAGAACTTAAAAAGTTTGATGCACATGGAAGGTCTAAAGCAACACAAGCTCTAGGTAAAACATATGCCATAATATCTGCGATATTTGCTCTTGCTTTTTCAGCAGACATATTTTCATTAAGTATCAAGCCATTAGTATGGAAATCATCTCCAGCTGGGTGAGGAATGACATTCCAAGGCGCTCCCATACCAGCACCATTCACAGGGCTATTAGCAGTTGCCTCCCACCAATCTACTACTACACCTTCATCTTTTCCATCTGAGTTTGCAGGTTTGATCCAAGGGAATACACCTTCATAATAAGGATGTCCAGCAGTCGCTGAATTAGCAATAGCTAAATCAGTAATTGCATCATTAAAATTGGCATCCTTCCAGATCTGGTTATTACCAGCAGCTTCTTGTGCTGCTCCAATTTGTTGAGCACCTTGTACCTGTACAATAGGATCTCCTGTAGTAGGAACCTTAAGTACATCGTCATTATAAGGAGCAAATTCATCAAATGCAGATTGTACAGATATAGTAGGTGTAGTGTTGTCAGCCAACCAGTTGATATCTCCTAGAGCTCCACCAATATTTACACCCAATTGAAAACTATTGTCAACACCAACAATATTTGGGTAATTGGTAGTATCACCAGCCATTAATCCAAATCCATCAGCAGGCACTACTGTTAGCACTTCTCCATTGATATCTCCGTGAAATGTAGGAACAACCATTGGAGTATCTGGAACACCGTCGCCGTCTGTATCCAATAAAAACTTTCCAGGACCATTGGTAGTTGTTAGAATTTCATTGTAATCCGTAAGACCGACTAGGCCAAGTGTCAAGTAACCACCTGTACCAACACCCCATACAGTTACTTTACTAGCATCAACGTTGTAATCAGTTGCATTTGCTTTCATGAATCTAATTGCATTTCTACCATCTTGAACACCTCTATAAGCAGCTTGAATAAGTCCAAGAGCTCTTATTGGTTGTGTGTCAGCAAGAGGATTCCAACCAGATCTGTAGGTTACTGAAGCAGCAACATAGCCACGCTTAGCAAGAAGCGTACACATTTCTACTACAGAAGAATCTTGTTTAGTTCCAGAAATTTGTCCATTCGTAACATTCGGTAAAAAGTTGCCTGTATGAAACATAAGAATAACTGGTCTTGCTGTTTCAGTATCTCCAACAGGTTCATAAATATCCATGGTTAATGGCTGTGGTACAACTTCTCCTACTTGAGGTAAAAACAGAACAGTTCCATTTACACCATAAGTAACATCTGCAGTAACCTGCACATCAGTAAAGACCTCATCCAAGTATCTATCTTGCGCAAACGAAGTAGAAACAAATAAGGCTAAGAATAAAATTAGCGAGTAAAATTTTTTCATAGAGTATTTGATTAAGTTTATGAATTTAAAAATAATATCTTTTTAGCTTGGATCATATGTCCAAGTGATGAATCCTAATCTTCCAATCCTTGGGCCTCCATATGTTTGGAAGCTTTGTTTATTGAGTATATTCGATGCTCCAATCTTAATTACACTATTAATCTTTGGAAAAGTAATATTGAATTGAGCATCTAGTAAATCGTAAGAAGGTATAAATCCTGTAAATTGAGGTGAGCCTTCAAATAAGAAACCTTCAATCCACTTATAATTTATATTGAATGCAAGATTGTTTAATCTTGTCTCTCCTAAATTTATGCTTAAATCTCTTGCACCAAACCCTATATTAAATTTATGCTCTGGGGTGTTGAAAGCAGGGATAACAGGATCGTCAACATCGAGTTGATTGAGCTTATTCCATGAGTAGTTTCCATTAAGTCCAAAGGTCTTATCAAGGTAATAATTAAATCCTATTGAAAAGCCTTGTGTCGTTACGGTGTTTTTGGAATTACTAGCGTATCTAAAAGCCTCAATACTTTGAACTGTAGTTCCGCCTCCTACAGTAGAATAGTCAAGATCCACTCCAACCTCAAAACCTATAAAGTTGGTGTAAATGCTGTAGTAATAACCTGCATCTAAATATAGTTTTTCGAATAAAGTAGTTCTATACCCTAGTTCAAAGGTTTGCACCTCTTCAGGTCTAATAGGGTCAATACTAAAAGTATCTAGAAGACTGGGTTGTTGTGTTCTAAAAAAGTCTCTTACCGATTCTACGGTTACTAGATCTTCAACACCGTTAAGATTACCCGCCAAAGTTGCTCGTCCAACATCTAATAGTAAATACTGATCAGATAAGGTTGGATTTCTGATGGCAGAAGAAAAAGAAGCTCTTAAAAAATTATTTTTTGATGGTGTGTAAACAAGTGATGCTGCTGGAGAAAAGAGTACATCATAATTTTGATTCTTATCTACTCTCATTGCAATAGAGGCTTTCATTTTATTATCATAAAATGATTTTTCAGCACCTGCATAAAGACCTACCTCAGAGTTTGTAATCTTCACAGAACCTGTATCTGAAAATATGGTTCCTCTAGAATCTGGTGTATATAATCTGTAGTTTGAGCCTACTATGATTTTATCTATCCAAAGCGGATTGAATGTGTATTCACCATGGACGTGATATAATGCAGATCTATCGTAAAATTTTGTTCCACCTTCACTTCGTAAGGTTGAAGAAATTCTATCAAATTCTTGTTGGTATCTTTCTGTTCCTGGCTGAAAGAATGCAAGTCTGTTTCCAGTACCATCAGTAAGCGTATCCGCATAAGTTCTTGCGTCATTATGCCACATTTGAAGATTTTCTGCATTGTCGATCAACCATTGATCATATGCAGCTCTATCAAAAGAAGTTTGGAGTTGGCCTGTTTGAGGATCAATTATTGGATTTCCATTATCATCTAAGACGATTTCGAGGGTCGGAAAGTTGGTTTCACCAATTTGCGAACGTACTTTATCTACCCAATAAGTACTGTAATCCTGTGACCAATTATTGTTTGACTTTGCGCTCTCTTGCAGTTGTAAAGCGGTAAAGTAAGGGTCAAAAGAATCTCCAGCTCCAGTTTGAGTGGAGTAAGCTCTCAGAAAATATTTATTCCGTTTTTTAAGTTCAATTCTATTTTGAAGGAATGTTATGTTATTTAGACTAAATCGATTATCCCCTTGGTACACAGTAGTTCCAGATCCAAAACTATTTGCAAGGATAATTTCTGGTGATTCTACTCCTTGACTAGGTTTTAGTCTATAATGAAAATTCGCACTGGCTTTTAAATTCCTAGTATCATAGTTTAATAGCTCACTTTCGGTATATCCAGTTCTATGAAATTCTCCCAGTAAACTATTGACATCTGAAATCGCTTGATCTCTAAAATCCATGGAGCTTTGATACTCGTCCCCATATGTGTTGACTGCATCAAATTTACCAGGGTTGTTTATTCCTACTTCAGATCCATCTATAGGATCCGTGTTTGTTGCTTGCCAATCATCCGCTCTCAGATATTCAAAGTTTAGCTTGTATGCAAAAAGATCATTTCCGTCTTTATTTTGAAATTTTTGAGCCCATCTAATAGCAGGCTTTACCATATTCCTTTCTCCTAATTTTATAAATGCTGAGAGCCCTTCATTGTAGAATGGATCTTTAGTTTCCATGCTGATCACCCCATTAAAAGCATTAGGACCGTAAAATGCAGAACTTGCACCAACTATAATTTCAACCTTGTTGATATCCAATTCAGAGGACCCAAGAAAATTACCTAAAGAAAAACTTAGACCTGGTGCTTGATTATCTACACCATCAATGATCTGTAAGGATCGCACGGGACTCGTACTATTAAAACCTCTAGTATTTACGATTTTGAAGCCAAGACTGGCAGCGGTCAAATCAACACCTTTCAAGGAGCCTAAGCCGTCATAGAAATTTGCTGCAGGAGTTTCTTTAATAGCAATGATATCTAGCGCCTCTACAGTTAGAGGATTCTCTTTTTGTTTATCTGAGATTCTAGAAGCTACTACCTCGACTACATCAATAACCTCTACATCTTCCTCCAGATTAATAGTGATTCTCTTATTGTTGGTTAAGATTAATTCTTTAGTCGTATATCCAATGTATGAAAACTCAATCGTGATAGGATAGTCTTTATCCGTTTGAAATTCAAAAGAGCCGTCCCAATCACTGGTCGTTCCTTCTGTCGAGCCTTTTATGATAACATTTGCTCCAATAATAGGATCATTATTGGTGGCATCGAAGATTTCTCCCCTTATCGTATTTTGTGTGTATGCTGTTATTGTAGTCAGTACAACTATCAGCATTGTCAATAAACTCTTAAATGAACGCATGTAATATTTTGGTTGTCGTTTAATTCTACATGGTAAAATAGAAATAAATCTACATATGACGTCCAATATATATAGATTAATTGCGAAAATTCGCTGGAAATGACTGTTTTTAATAAGGTGATCTAATGAGACTTAGGTATATAAATAAGTCTAGACGCTGTATTAAATAGTAAAAGAGGTATTTTAGAAGGCTACATTGGTCAATATTTCAAGGTCATAGCCAACCAAACCAACTCGTTTTTTGGGATTATTGGTCAGCAAATTGATCTTTCTGACGTTCATTTCTCTCAATATCTGTGCTCCGACACCAAAATCTCGCTGATCCATATCTTGATCTTCCGAATCTACTTTGTCTGAAAAAAGATTGCCTAGATTGTTTTGATCGTATTGATGGCGCATATAGACTATGAGCCCTGCTCCTGATGCTTCTATCTTTTTGACAGCATCCTGTAGACTTGACTTTTGATCTTCAAACAGAAAACCAAGAATGTCATGGGCGTCATTTTGAGAGTGTACACGCACGAGTACAGGATCTTGTATAGACCAAGTACCTACTTTAATAGCTAGATGAGTCCTGTCATTTGTCAATTGGGTAAAAGTGGTTATTTCGTAATCTTTTCCACCCTTTGTTATTTTCTTGGTATTTTCCTTCTTGATTAATTTTTCTTGTTGGAGTCTGTATGCGATCAAATCTTTGATAGTGACCAACTTGATGTCCAGCTTTTGGGCTAATATATACAATTGGGGTAATCTAGCCATAGTTCCATCCTCATTGAGTATTTCAACGACTACACCAGCAGGTTTGAATCCAGCTAATCGAGCTAGATCTACAGCAGCTTCTGTATGTCCACTTCTCCTCAAGACTCCGCCTTCTTTGGCTATAAGTGGAAATATATGTCCAGGTCTAGAAAAATCTGTAGGGGAGACGTCTTCCTCTACCATCGCTTTTATAGTGGTCGCTCTATCATAGGAAGAAATACCAGTCGTACATCCTTTATGCTTATAGTCAATAGAGACTGTAAATGCAGTTTCATGGAGATCTGAATTATTTGGAACCATCATTTGCAAATCCAGCTTACGTGCTCTTTTGTCGGTAATAGGGACACAGATAAGTCCTCGTGCATGCGTAGCCATGAAGTTTATGATCTCAGGCGTGATACACTCAGCTGCACAGATAAAGTCTCCTTCATTCTCTCTGTCTTCATCATCTACAACGATTACGACTTTACCAGCTGCAATGTCAGCTATAGCTTCATCTATGGTATTTAACTTTTCCAAATCACGTTCTTTTTGTGGGTTCCCAGATATTACTGTCGATTCCATATATATAATCTTTCATTCCGTACAACAAGGCTAAATTCATATAGTTGAAATAGCGTACATTCCGCAAAGCTAATACGTTTGTACCGAAAAATTCAAAAATTCTATCAAGCATTGGTATTAGAATATACCAAACCAATTGACCTGCAAATAGGAAGATCATCAACTTACTGCCCGAGGTGATCAGAAAGGCATTGAGTATGAAGACTATGAGCATTAATATTGGACCAATATACCGTATCACTTTATGGCTAAAAAAGACAAAACCTAGGGAGCTGAGCGGAAGCAAATACTTCTTGTAAAAGGCCATATTCTGAAAGTTTCCACTGGATATTCTTCGCTTTCTTTTAAATTCTTCTGAAAACGTAGAATTTACCTTCTCGGTGCATATTGCCTCAGGGTCACTGATAGCTTTATATGCATTGGATAATACATGCATGGTCAGGAAGAAATCGTCTACTCTAAAAGAAGAGGGTACAGGTCTGAAACAGCTTGCACGGATAGCCAGGCAGCCTCCAAAAGAGCCCATCATTTTGCCATACATTTGTCCTTCTTGGTATTTTAGTTTGGCTTCTCTGTGGAGGTATTTGGACTCCGATTTTGATACGCTTTTTTCTTTTAGAGTCTCGCCGTGAATGTGTGCATCAACTAAACCAATATTCGGATCTGTAAAGTGTCTCGCAAGCCTTCCGACCGTTTCTTTCTGTAGCATGACATCGGCATCAGTAGAGATCAAAATGTCATCCGGTGTAAGCGTATATTTTTGGTTTATTTTATCGACCAAATGATTGATCGTTCCGATTTTTCCAGATCTGTTTTTCATGATTTCAAAGTAAATTGGGAATTTACTTTTTTCGGCGTAAGCACTGATCAGATCATTCGTTTTATCTGTTGAATTATCCGATCCAATATATACCTTGAGTTTATCTTTTGGGTAATCACTTGAATCAATTGATCTTAATTTTTGCAAGATAACATCTTCTTCATTGTGTGCAGCAATAAGGATGAATACGCTGAATGAGGTATTTGAGGACGGCTTAGATTTTGGAGTAAAAAAATGGAAGCAGACATTAACAAAAGTAGGGTACAGTATATAGCTGTATACTAGTAAGAAAAGTGATAGCCAAAATATGATTTGTGCAAGCATTTATCATGATTCATGATAAACGAAATTAAGAAGCATATGCCAATTTCTTGTTGATATTGGATTCTTTCTTCATAAACTTTTTGTATTCTT
Source organism: uncultured Saprospiraceae bacterium (assembly GCA_937974575.1). Taxonomy (GTDB): domain Bacteria; phylum Bacteroidota; class Bacteroidia; order Chitinophagales; family Saprospiraceae; genus JALZVN01. The sequence continues at coordinate 7,448 of CALJVI010000061.1, forward strand.
TCATTAAGCTTTCTGCGGTAGCAATATTGTCATACTCACTAAATACAAGCTTTTGAGCGTTCTTACCTAATTTTGAAAGAGATCCATTGCTTCTGTAGCAATAGTCCAAGGCTTCAACGAACTGATCTGCAGTATCTGCAACTAACACTTGATTTTTGTGCTCTGCATTGATTCCCTCCAAACCCAGCTGTGTAGTAAGTACTACTTTCCCTAGTGCCATTCCTTCCAAAATCTTGGCTCTCATACCACTTCCTGAAAGTAAGGGTACGATCATAATGCTATGTCCATTGATAAACTTTTTAGCATCGTTTACTTCACCGTATACCTTTACATTTTTGTACTTCGCATTGATGAGCGTGGCAGGTGTATTTCTTCCAGCTACATGAAGTTTTAGATTGGGGTATTTAGCCAAAAGTTTATCCCATACATTGTCCAGAAACCACTTCAAGCCTTCGAGATTAGGCATCCAATCTAGTGAACCTATAAACGATAAAGAGATGTCTCTTTTGTAGGATCTGTTATCGGCTTTGTAAGCTGCACTGTCCAAACCAATAGGAGTCACGAGACCTTTATTTTGATAGCCTAATTTTCTAAAAGTATCTAAGTCTTTTTGAGAGATTGCAATCATCAGATCGTAACTGTTGAGTTGCTTTATCTCGTACTTTCTTAATTTATTAGTTAGGTATTTGAGATATAGTTTTTTGAAAATGGGTTTCGTATTTTGTGCTACACGAGACCATATTTCATGTTCTACATTATGCGCTCTCATAGCTATCATAGCTTTTGAATATTTGCGAATAATGGGAACATAAGGAGCCATATACAAAGTCTCCAATTGGATGACATCGTAGGTGTTCTCTTTGAGCATTTTGATGAGCTGCTTTGTAAAATCAGGACAAACAAAACGCGAGATATGATAGGACTCTGAAGAGAACAGATTCATGAATGCATCTTTTACATTCAGAGTGTTGTCTAATTCAGTATAAAAAGCTTGTTTGAAATGCTTGAAAGACCCGTTTACGCTGCTAACATCGCAAAAATGCTTTGAGGTATTCATAGCTAGAAGGGACACTTCACATCCTAAGTCATGCAATGATCGGCTAAGATTCATTACAGCAATTGATTCACCGTCTTTTAAAGGGTAAGGGAACTTCTTACAGAGTTGAAGTAATCTCATATTTGTAGATTGTTTAATACTTAAAGCTTTGGCATAAGGATAGCAGTAATTAATCTGCGAATTCCGTAAATTTTGTAAGTGTAGATATTAATTTATAAGCTTTCCTTTAAGTGTTAAACAATAACTAAATGAATAGCGATAGATACAAATTTAGTTTTTTTTAAGCCATATTCATATATAGCGGATAAAATATTACTCTTTTATCAGGATTTCCTCTTTTGCAGCTTCCCAAGGAGGTGAAACGATGCATAAAAAGACCAATTTCTCAGTTCCTGTGTTCTTTACATATTGCTCTTTATCCTTATGTATGAGCAAGGCATCTCCTTTTGTAACAGAAACTTGTTCTCCCTCAATAAATATAACACCTTCTCCTTCGAGAATATAGTAGAGTTCTTCGTTGGCCAGTGTATGGGGGAGTGAGCTGGCACCTATCTCAATACTACCCCAAGCTAGGCTGTAAGGCAGTGAAACGGTATCATTTTTTGGATGAAAAATCTCTTTTATATGCGTGGCATCACCAGCTAGAAATCCTTCAACGTGTTGTGCTTGCTTAAAAAGAAATGCTTTCATGTTTTTTTATTCATAAGTACAACGCCATGCTTCTTTCTTCTGCTGCAAGCGCTAGTAGGTTTATTTGTCAGATTGCAGGCAGAAAGGAATATGATCTTTGAGCCAGACTATATAAATAGTTGACTATCCGCTTGTTGTGTGCATAAGTTATTTTAGTCATTACTTAGGTAATAGTATCAACTACCAGCAATCAGGAGTAAGAAAGAGCTGCTTAGGTGTCCTTTATAAATTTGATTAACGCCGCCCCCACAAATTGCATAAACTAAGGTTCTTATAGGTTAAGTAAATACATATACCCACGAACTGAGTATAAAAGAATTACTGGAATCGGCGTGCCGAATAGGCTAAGCCCTGCAAGCGGAGTGCGCAGAGATTAGGGGTGGAAGTGGTTCCGCGTTTTTCAGCGGAAGGAACGGACGACCCGACCACGCCGATAGGCTGTGGGAATCCCCTCACAAAGATCAAATCTAACATATATGGATCTTAATAAATTTGTCTATTTTGTGCGGGTATGATGATTGATGCAAGAGCAATAAAAAAGGCGTATGGTCAACTTGAGGTCCTCAAGGGAGTAGACCTTCAAATTGAAGAAAAAGAGATCGTGGCCATCGTTGGAAAATCTGGCGCAGGAAAAAGTACGCTCTTGCATATCATGGGCGCCTTGGATCAGCCAGACTCGGGTGTGTTGGAACTAGGAGGTATCGATTTGACTCGCGTAGGTAAAAAAGAATTAGCTCAAGTGCGAAATAGGGAGATTGGCTTCATTTTTCAGTTTCATCACCTTCTACCAGAGTTTACAGCTCTAGAGAATGTGTGCATCCCCGGTATGATTCGCAAAACGCCTAAAAACGAACTGAATAAGCGAGCAAAATATTTACTAGATTATCTAGGCCTGGCGGAGCGGATGGATCATAAGCCTGGACAAATGTCTGGCGGGGAGCAGCAACGGGTAGCTGTAGCCAGAGCCCTCATCAATAGCCCGAAAGTGGTCTTTGCTGATGAACCTAGTGGAAATCTGGATTCCGCAACTTCCAAAGAATTGCATAGCCTATTGTTTGATCTGAGAAATGATTTTGGGCAAACATTTGTAATCGTTACGCACAACGAAGAGTTGGCCAAGATGAGCGATCGTAGATTGGTGATGGTGGATGGAAAGATTGTGTCTGACTAAGCTTGTCCTTCCATTGCAAATTCCGCAGCACGCCTTCCAGATTTGAGTGCCCCATTGATAGACCCATTGATCATGGTATCACCAGCTAAGAATATGTTTTCTCCTATTTGACTTTCCTCTTTGGAGAGATCAAATTTCACTGTTTTTTGCTTAGGCAGGGCCTTACGGATATGATGTCGTGTTATCATTTTCCACTGTTCGGTTTGTTTACCAAACCAGGCTTGGCATTCCTTTTTGATCTGTGCTTCGATGTCTGAATTGTAATCCTCTCCAAATATACTTACAGCCAATTGGTGTTTTCCAGACGGTGCATATTTACTGCTGACATTACTCATGACAGAAACATTATTGATCAAGGAGTTTTTCTTCGCAACTATACCGACCAGCTTTTTTGTATGTGGAGTTTCCGCAGATTCAAAGTAGATGGTATGCGAGTGATTGAAGGTGGCTTGTTTGCTCTGGCCCAATTTAGCTAGTAGTTTTTCTGCCGGTGCAGCGAGGATGATATTGTCTCCTATAATATTTTGACCCGAGGATAGCTGTACTGACTTTTTATTTATCGAGATTACTTCTGAACCTAAGTGTATACTGTCACTTGGCATTTTTGCAGCAAGCTGATGGCTCAATTCACCCATTCCATTTTTTGGTACACTCGCAAGGCAAGTAGAAAATTTATCATACAAATACAAAAACATCTCTGCAGAAGTTTCTAAGTTTTTGTCGAAAAATACGCCGGAGAAAAAAGGAATAAAAAAGTTATGAATCATATCTTGTTTGAACCCAAAGTCAACAAGGAATTCATAAGTAGATGTATTTTTTTTTAGGCCATTTGGGTTTTTGCAAAAGCTTTTTGCTGCAGATTTTAGATTCAGTAAGCGTCTCTTATCTGAGAAAGATCCCACCTTGGACAGCAGTGTGCTAAATAAGGTGAAGGGCTTACGGAGCGGGTCACTGACCACTTCATGATACCCATCGTCATACAGTATCATGGAGCCTGGATCAAAGGCTTGAAAATCCAACTTCGCATAATCAAAAAAGTGGATACCTTCTTCATATCCAGGTAGGTAGACCTGAAATCCGTGATCTATGAGATGTCCATTTATTTGGCTAGTCTGAACTCTACCACCCAAGTGATTTTCTTTCTCAATGATTTTGAATGTATGTCCATGTTGCATCAAAGTCTTAGCAGCTGCTAGGCCTGCCAGACCACCACCTATAATAATAGTATGCATAATTAGTTGACTAAATTTTGCGGATTACCTTCTAAAAAAGCTGAAATGTTTTTTGAAATGGAATGCATCAATCTCGTTCTGGACTGAACAGATGACCAAGCTATATGAGGTGTTATTTTACAGTTGGATAATGCGTAAAATGGATGATGTAAAGGTGCTGGTTCCTCGCACAATACATCTAGCAAGGCAGCTGCAATTCCTTCTTCAGCCAAGCAGGCAGCAAGATCATTTTCATTGATCAGTCCACCACGGCTGGTATTAATAAGTATAGCCGAGGGTTTCATTTTTGATAAACTCTGGGTATTGATTATTTCTTTTGTCTGTTCATTCAGACTGGCGTGTAGGCTAATAATATCACTTTCAGCAATAAGGGTATCAAAGTCTACTTTCTTTATGCTACTAGGTTCTATCGCCTGTTCTGATTTTCTGCACACAAGGACTTCCATCCCAAATGCCATCGCTATCTGCGCTACACGCTTTCCAATATCGCCGTATCCTAAAATGCCAAACTTTTTTCCTGCCAATTCATGTATTGGACTAGCGGTAAAAGAAAAGTCTGGACAAATAGACCAGTATCCCTTTTTGACCAAATTGCTATGCTGTGTGATTTGATTCATCCAATGCAGTAGCATCGCAAAGGTATGTTGCGCTACACCTGTAGTACTGTAGTTGGCCACATTGCAGACATCAATATTTCTTTCTCGACATGCAGAAAGATCCACGTTATTGTATCCTGTAGCAGAGATGCATATCAGCTGCAAATCCTTACACTTACTAAGAAAATCTCTATCTATGATAAATTTATTGACAATTAGGACTTTAGCATCCTGTGCTCTTTCTAGTCCTTGGGCTAGGGTGCTTCGGTTGAAGACCTCCAGTGCACCGAGCACACCGATTTCATTCCAAGACAGATCGCCTGGATTGAGGGTGTAGCCGTCTAAGGCGACAATCTTGATCATAAATTATCTAAAAATGAAAAAGTAAAGCAGGATTAGAATAACAACTGTGGTTGCGATTACTATTGTCCAGAATTTTTTTGCTTGCGCAGCTTCAAAGGCTTCTTTCTTTTTCCTTCTTGCTTCTTTTGACATTGCCATATTACGATTAAAATTGATTTGCTCCAATTTACGTAAAAGAATAGCTTACTAAAAAATATTTGAGCTAAAAA
>CALJVI010000062.1 GCA_937974575.1 uncultured Saprospiraceae bacterium
AAGACCAATACTTCTCTTACCTCCTCTGTACTCCCGTCTTCCCATAGATAAGCACAAACATTGGGTTGACCTGTATTTGCATCGAGTTGCACTGTCGTATTAGGGCAGATAGTTTGGTCTGGGCCGAGATTTAAAAATTGATCTAGATCACATTCTAAGTATACCACCCAGCCGTCTTGTAAACCGAGGAGGACATCCGAAATATCACCACTAGTATCACTTATTGTAAAACCGCCAATAACAATTTCTCCTTCACTTAATATTGCAATATCATGCAATTGATCCTCACGAGCACCACCTAATGTTTTGTCATAGTACACAACATCATTTTCATCTAAAACAATAATCCAATTATCAAATGATCCACGATTTACCTCAGTTTTATCTCCACTAATACCTGAATTTGATTTGCCACCTAAATAGATAAGCCCCTTATCATTAACCTTTATTTCATTTAACTCATCTTGTCCATCCCCTCCATAGGTTCTATCCCATATAATATTCCCATTTGGATCAATTTTTATTATCCAATAATCTGTCCCTCCAAGACTAGATGCGGTTTTATTGCCACTTACATCTGAGGATGAATAAGCACCAATTATAATTTCTTCTGAGGGTAAGCCTACTATCGACCAACTCTGTTCATCCTGGACTCCCCCAAAAGTCTTCTCCCAAACTATATCACCTGCCGCAGTCATTCTAATTACCCAGGCATCTTTACCTCCATAAGAATTTTCGGTCTTTTCGCCACCTTGATTTGAATCACTAACTCCAGTCAGAACCAAATCCCCATTTGTCATAATTGTCATATCCAACATATTATCATCATCTGGCCCTCCAAATCTACGATCAAACAACAAATTTCCATCACTATCGATATGCCCTACCCAATAATCAACTTCTCCACCTCTGGAAGGAGATGAAACTTCTCCACTAACTAAACTTCCAGTCCATCCCCCGAAATAGTAAGAACCGTCCTGAGCTTGAACAATCGTTGTGGCATAGTCTACTTGATCTCCACCATATGTTGCATCCCACTCAAAATTTCCATCAACATCTAACTTAACAACCCAGACGTCTAATCCTCCTCTTGAGTCTTGAGATTTAAATCCAGAAATATTTGATTCAGAAAAACCTGTAGCTATAAATCCTCCATCTTCCGTTCGTATGAAACTCTGTAATACATCTCTGCCAACGCCTCCAAAAACTCGAGACCAAATGACATTTCCATCAAAATCTGTTTTATAAATCCAATAGTCTGAATTACCATTTGTTTGCTGTACTTCACCCATCATAGTTGCAAAAGAACCTGCAGAACCACCATAGACTAACCCGTCATCAACTTCTAAAACAGATATCAATTCGTCAAAATTGTCACCGCCGTATAGTCTATCCCATTGTTGAGAAAATTGTGCAGAAAGAGAAGTGGAAAAAAGAAATAGCACGCTCAGCGCCATAGACAGCAATAGCCTATGGTGTAATATCCGAAATCGAAAATTACGCTCATCCATCATGAGAGTCTCGCTAATTAAAAAGTAAGTATTCTACTGTGTAATCTTTGGTAACTATGAATTTGTAACCGGGGAGGAATTCATATAACAAAAATAGGCAATACTTTACTTTCTAACAATTAAAGTTCTATTGTATATTCAATCATTCTTAAATTAACCTAAAAGGCCCTATTTTTAACCTTAAATTCACGTTTTAGCTCTAAAAATCGTTTGATTTGTGTCTAATTTGCGTGCATATTTGTAAACTGAATTATAAGATTAAATCATGAAGACCTTTTACACCTTTCTATTAGCAATATTGTTACCAAACATTATTTGCCTAGCAAATACGAATCATAAAGCTGATTTAAATTCATATGACGAATTTAACATCACTAATGCCACCTCAAACAGTGGAGATTCCTATAATCTAAGTTTACCCCAAATCATCTGCCCTCAAAACATTGACACTATCCTTCCCAGTAGAAGGGATTGCGGTGCTGCTATTGAATACAACGTTGGTTTTGATGATGCAAATTGTCCTATCTCACAATTTAATTTAGCACAAAATTTTTCTGATGCAAACATCTCTGCATTCAGCTGTAGTGCCGAAGTAGAAACCAGTCACCTTAGAGTGTATGATCTTAGTCAATCAGGATTGCCTACTCAAGTTTTTCTTACTGGAGTAGACGTCGGTGTCGGATTTGCGAGTGAAGAACCAGAGATCACGATCAATCTATATACCCTACAAGGAGAATTTATTTATGCCAATATGACTTTATTGGAAAGCTACAAAGCTATAGTGCCTGTACTCTCTGGTGGGATCTTTACCGTACCTATCGATTTACTGGTCAGCAATACCGACATGATCGTTGTTGAGCTTGTTGCGCCTTCTTTTGATCAAGGTCAGATACCAGGGTACAATATAGGGGGTGGTCAATCGGCTCCTTCGTATATCGCAAGTCCTGGTTGTTCTATTGATGAGCCCGTAGATATGGCATCTTTTGGGCAGCCCGATTTCAACTTAGTTTTAAAATTGAGAGCATCCAATTTTTCTATCCAACAAACTGCAGGACTGGAAAGCGGAGAAGTATTCCCAGCCGGGACGACTACAAACACTTTTGTCTTGACTGACCCTAATGGCGCAAGTGATGAGTGTAGTTTTGATGTGAATGTTTCTTTTGGTGAAGCACCTTTTTTGATATGCCCACCAAACATTAATACTACTAGCCAAGAAGGCGTTTGTGGTGCCATTGTCGATTTTGATGTATTCATATTAGAAACATGCGACGGAGATTCTATTTATCAGATTGTAGGGATCCCAAGTGGAGGTGAGTTTCCATTAGGCTTTACACGCAACGAATACGTTGCTGTAGATATGTTTGGAGGCAGAGACACCTGTAGGTTTGATGTTTTTGTAGAAGATGTAATCGCGCCAACTATTGAATGTCTAGACGACATCATTGTTACCGTGGATGATGCAGCCTGTGGTAGTATTGTAGAATTTGATCTTATCGTAAATGACTTTTGTACTTCGCCCCAACTAAATCAGACCAGTGGAATCCCTAGTGGGTTCAATTTTCCAGTTGGTGTCACTACCAATTCATATATGGCCATCGATGAAGCTGGCAATAGCAGTCAATGTAGTTTTAATATTATTGTTGAAGATGGCAGTGAACTTTCTTTCGTAAATTGTCCAGACGACATCATCATAGAAACGAGCACTGCAGATTGTGGTGCTATCGCCAACTATGAATTACCAGAAGTCTCTGGTGGAGATTGTGACTCCATTCCAATTGCTATCAGACAAAATATTTCAAACCAGGTCATCAGCTCTTATGGCTGCGATCAAAGTATTGAATCTAGACATTTACGTGTTTTTGATATGCCAAAAATGGGTGTAAACGGAGACTTCCTTATTGAATTTATGGAAATCGGTATCGGCTTTGCGGATGAAAATGACCCTCAAATAGATATCAATATTTATAATCTTGATGCCCAAGAGCTCCTCTATGAAAATATGACTTTAGTGTTTAGTCAACAATATTTATTGCCTACACTAGCAGATACAACAAGACTTCTTACTATTAATCACATGGTACCTCGTGGCCAAAAAGTGGTGATCGAAGCCGTAGTTCCTGAAGACAATACCTCTAGATTTATAGCTGGCTATAGTAATCAAGGCGAATTTAGAGAATCCTACTATGCTGCACCAGCATGTGGCTTTGATGAACCTATTAGCTTATCTGATATAGGTATTGACTTAGCACTAGTGATGGAGCTACAAGGTAGCGTGACCAACAATAGACTCGTCAGCCAAACTGCCGGTTTACCAAGAGGTGCATTGTTTCCGATTGGAACCACTACCAATACTTTCAGCCTAGAGGATGGCTCTACCTGTAGTTTTGATGTGACGATAGTGGATGGGACAGCACCGACTATAGAGTGTCCAGCAGATGTCACTATGAATATACTAGGCAACAGCTGTGATACTATGGTCATGATTGACTTACCTACAGCGGAAGACAACTGTGGTACAGTAAGTATCAGCAACTCTATCAACATGATGGAAAACGCTACTGATATTTATGCCAACGGAATTACACCAGTTACCTATCTCGCTACTGACCTAGCTGGCAACACAAGCACATGCAACATGAATGTTATAGTCAACGGAAGCCTTGGCGTAGATATCCAAACCGTAGATGTCTCTTGTGCAGAGGGCAATGATGGACAGATTCTAATCGATATCACGAGTGGTACACCACCCTATTCATATACATGGAACAATGGACAGATTACAGAAGACCTTAGCAACTTGACTGCGGGTACCTATGACCTTACCATCCAAGATGGCAGCCAATGCTCTTTTGAAGCCACCGTTGTCATCTTTGAACCCACACCTTTGGTACTCGAAAACCTCTTAGTTAATAATTCGGTGAACGACCAGGACAATGGAAATATCAATCTTGACATAGTTGGAGGAACACCTGGATACACTTACGCTTGGAGCAACAACGACAATGAAGCAAATATCACTAACCTAAGCCCTGGTACTTATACATGTACTGTAACTGATGCGCTAGGATGTGAACTGGAAGTCGGACCATTTGAAATAGAAGGTGTAGTTGCGACTAAATCTATTGCTGATATCGCACCACCTATGCTATACCCAAATCCAGCGAATGAAACGATCACTGTTTTACTCAATGAGAATCAATCCACACCTGTAGAATACCAAATCATCAATCCGCTTGGAATAACTATTGCTTCAGGTAGTATTGCTAATCAAAGTAATGGCACAAATATCGAGGTCAGCACCTATACAAATGGAATTTACTTCTTGCTCCTCAAAAACAAAAAGGGACAGTCTAGCACTTCCTTTGTAGTGCAACACTAAGATAGCAAGCAATAAAAAAAGCCGCCTTTGAAAATGATTCAAAGGCGGCTTTTTTTATGCTATTTTCAGACTACCATTTCTCATCCTTATAGATTGCAACTCCTCTAGACTTATCTGTCACATATCCTCTGTACATGCCCGGTGTGTTATATGGAGTAGAGATATTTCCATCTTTATCCACACAGATTACTCCACCATTTCCACCCACCTTTTTCAGCTTATCTTGTATGACATGATTGGCAGCCTCCTCCAAAGAAAGCTCTTTGTACTCCATCAATGCAGAGATATCATGTGCTACTGTATAGCGTATAAAAAACTCTCCATGGCCTGTACTCGATACCGCACAGGTATTATTATTGGCATAAGTTCCAGCACCGATTATAGGCGAGTCTCCTATCCTATTCCATCGCTTATTGGTCATACCACCTGTAGAAGTTCCTGCTGCAAGATTTCCAGACTTATCCATAGCTACACAACCAACGGTACCATGTTTACTCATTTTCTCATTCTCATTTTCTTTAGCCCTCTTGAGCGATTTTAGTCGATCTTCTACTCTAAAATAAGAAGCATCCACCAACTCAATATTTTGTTCTTTCGCAAACGCTTCTGCACCTCTTCCTACCAACATTACATGAGGCGAATTTTCCATCACTGCTCTAGCTGCCTTGATCGGATTCTTTATGACACTCACACCACCTACAGCACCTGCATCCATAGTGCTCCCATCCATGAAGGATGCATCCAACTCATTGGTCTCGTCATGCGTAAACACAGCTCCTTTACCAGCATTAAATTCAGGATTATTTTCAAGTATTTCGATAGCAGCAACTACTGCATCACCAGCTGCGCCCCCATTTTTCAAGATCGCTTCTGCTGCATCAAGGGCTTCATTCAATGCTACACGGACTGCTTTGTCTGTCTCCTTATCTATAGATTCACGGGTTTGAAATCCTGCTCCACCATGTATGGCTAATGCATACCCAACCTTTTCTTTAGGAGCAACAATTTTGGTTTCGGTAGATGATGTATCGGGCTTCGTTTCGCAGGATAAGACGAATAGGATTAAGGCTAATCCGAGGAGAAGATTTTTCATATTATTGGCTTTCGACCACAAAGAAACCATTTTTATAACAATTTGCACTACATTTTAACAATCAGATATATACTTTGGGGCCTTCTCCACGCAAAAAAAAGCGTGGAGTCGCTATGTTACATTGCTCGTTGTTCACTCGGCCCTAGTCGTCCACTAGCGTTCCCGACTAGGTCTGACCCAAAAAAGGGTCACAATTTCACAGCGCTAGGCCGATCCTAAATTTGTTGTTTCTTTATCTCGCTTAGGATTTCCGAAACTGCATTATCCCCTTGAATCACAGGCATATAAGTACCCTGGTTTTTAAACCAAGTGATTTGTCGTTTTGCGTATCTTCGAGAATTGCGCTTGATCAATTCAATAGCCTCTTCGCGGGTAGTAGTCCCCTCAAAGTAATCGAACCATTCTGAGTATCCCACAGTTCGCAAAGCATTCAATGTTTTGAGTGGATAGAGTGATCGAGCCTCTTCTTCCAATCCCTGCGCCACCATGATATCAACACGTCGATTGATACGATCATACAAACTAATTCTTTCCATCGACATTTGAAAACGGACAATTTCAAAAGGTCGCACTACCGGTGCACTCCGCAAAAATGAAGAAAATGGTTTGCCTGCCGACCTTATCACCTCCAAAGCTCTGGTTATGCGGTGAGGATTTTTTTGATCGACTTTTTCAAAGTAAACAGGATCTTTTTCTGCCAACTCTGCAATCAAAGTTTCCAAACCACCCTTTGCAAGTTCTTCATTTAAAGCTGCTCTATAGGACGGATCTACATCAGGAAATCTATCCAATCCATTACAAATCGCATTCAAATACAAACCCGAACCACCGGTAAGAATGCAATAATCTTTCTTTTCAAAAAGCTTTTCAAGTAATGCTAAGGTGTCCGTCTCAAACTTTCCGACAGAGTACTCTTCATGTATAGATAGGGAATCTACGAAGTGATGCTTAGCTTGTGAGAGCTCTTCCACAGTAGGTTTTGCTGTACCTATTGTCATTTCTCGGAAAAACTGTCTACTATCGGCAGAAACAATCTCGCAATCAAGCATTTGCGCCAATTTTATAGAGGTAGCAGTCTTCCCAACTGCCGTGGGGCCGCCAATGACTATTAAATACTTGTGCCGCTTCATCCCACCAATGTACAAAAGCTTATTATATTTGCAGGGCATCACGCAAAAATGAATATTTTAAACGTTGAGAATAAGTCACTAAGACAGATTCGATACCCAATTTTATGTTTTATACACCATTAAAATATTTAGCTAAGTTAGCCCTAGGGGTCAACTTCAAAAAAATCCAATTCGCTTATTTGGACAAATTGCCTATGGATAAGCCTGTCCTATTGGTAACCAATCACCCTTCTGCCTTCATAGAGCCATGCATCTTTGGAGCACATCTAGATCGGCCTGTCAACTTCATGGTACGTGGTGATTTATTTAGAAAACCACTTTACGGAAACTTTATGCGGGACATACATATGATTCCCATATACAGAGCTTCAGAAGGATACGACAATCTAAAAAACAATTACGGCACTTTTGAATATTGCTATGATCTACTCGGAGATGGCCAGATGATACAGATCTTAGCCGAAGCCAGTACCCAACAAGTAAAAAGACTGCGCCCCCTAAAAAAAGGAACTGCACGAATGGCTTTTGGCTCGGTTGAAAAGAACGGACGTGACCATGATTTATATCTTGTCCCCTGCGGTGTAAATTATACCGCTGCTGACAAATTCAGATCCGACGTCATCATGACTTTTGGTGACCCTATATCTATACAAGATTATCTACCTTTGTATGACGAAGGGCAAGCCAAAGCGATCAGATCGCTAACCAATAAACTGGAAACCGAGCTAAAAAAACTCATCATTCATGTAGAGGATGACAAGGCAGATGTTTATGAACAGCTCTTTGAGATGGATAGAAACGATCGTATGCAACCTCTTTTCCCCATCTATGATCAAAATGGAGAAGCAAGATTTCATCGCGAATTTAATATTGCCGATCAACTCAATCAAGCTAGTCCTGAGGAATTTGAAAGAAGCGAAAAAGAGGTGCTGGCCTACAAGGCTGCTTGTAAAAAACACAAGGTTACGGACTTTGGTATTCGTCATCCTGCATTCGCAGACTTGTCTAATATTTTAATTTTAGCACTCGGATTTATTCCATTCCTTGTAGGAAGAGTCGGATGTTTTCTCCCTGTCTATATGGCCCATATGATCGGTGTAAAAAAAGTAAGAGAACTTGAGTTTGTAGCTTCTGTAAA
>CALJVI010000063.1 GCA_937974575.1 uncultured Saprospiraceae bacterium
CATCAATCTGACAAATGAATTTTACCAATTCATTTGTCTACACCTAGCTAATTATCAGCATGCGGCTTGTCAGATAAATATATTGAAGGACAGTGAGCACACTCTTGAAAGATCGATAAAATACAATCCTAAACAAGTGCATAAGTAGCTTAATTTTTTTACAGTATATCACAAAAGAAAACGAGTAAAGAATCTAATCCTTTACTCGTTTATACACTAATATATTTTAGTATCCCATCATGACATTTTTCAAGAGCCACAATAGTATTTATTCACCTCACATCCTCCCTACTTTATCCAAATTCTCATATATCCGAGTGAGGTATTTTTTCTTGAGGTAGTAGTCTTTAGCAGCACTTAGGGTATCCGCATCATCAACATTGCGATCAGTCGACAGTACCCCCTCTATGGCTTTTTGGAGTTCAGCATCAAAAGCAGCAATTTGATCTTTGGCTGCCTTCGTCTTTTCGGGATCAGGATCAAACTGAAGATCCATGATCACTTCATTGATGTCCATCATCTCCATCAGAAAATCCTGTGGCAACTTATCTTGCCCCTCGCCTGCTAGCGTTCCTTTTTCTTGTAGGATATATTGTAAGCGCTTGTCAAAGCTGCGCAGTACTTTATATCCCTCATTGACCTGAGTACTGAGCTCTAGCATCTCCTCTTGTTTCTCCTCCGACTCCAGAGTGAAACGATCAGGATGGGTATCTCTACTCAGTTGAAGAAACTTAGATTTCAATATCGACTCATCTATTTGAAAAGCGACTGGTATGTCAAACAATTTGAAGTACTTCATCATTCTCCTCTCCACCATCTTAGTACATCCAGGCCATTGGCATACAGCAAAAGACACAAGACCAAAACAAATCCACCTACTGTAGCATACTGTAGGAAAGTATCACTTGGCTTGCGCCCAGTCACCATCTCATAGAGCAAGAACATCACATGCCCACCATCCAAAGCTGGAATAGGAAGTATATTCATGAATGCGAGAATCAGAGAAATGAGCGCCGTGTTGCGCCAGAATATTTGCCAGTTCCAAGTATCGGGAAACAACTTTGCAAAGGAAGCAAAACCGCCCATCGTTTCATTAGGATTCAGATTTCCCTTACCCATTTGAGCAAAAGCTTTGATCTGTGTACTCAGAAAATCCATTCCTTTGACTACACCTAATTTAAGTGCTTCGCCAAGACCATACTCTTCCACTGTAGATTTAAAAAACTTAGTCGCATCGTATCTTCCTATACCGATCAATTTTTCTTCTCCGATCGGCACTGAGATATCCAGTTCTTGATCTGCTCGTTTGACACGCACCGCTATCGTAGGTGAGGTATTAGCCATCACCGCTTTGGGTACATCCGTCCAGTGCGCCATCTTAGCATTATTAATCGCGATGACCTCATCGTCGACTTTTAGGCCTGAGGCATCTGCTGGAGAATCTTTGGTTATCCCACTGATCATCCATGGGTAATCCGCATGAAAAACATTATAATTTTTATACGTGTTACCCGCTAGGATATTGACAAACTTTTTATCAACAGGTAAGGTTACTTCTTGACCATTTCTCTTGACTACAATAGAGCTGGCGTTGTTGATAGAAATTTCTCTTCTCAGCACCCCTTCATTAAACTTCACAAAATCATGATCCCCTACTTTCAGTATATGATCCCCATTCATCAAGCCAAGCTCGGTACCCAAGGAGTCTACATAGATCCCAGTCGTGACATTTTGAGTAGGAATATACTCTGTACCATAGGTAAACAACAACATCCCCCAGATAAAAAATCCAAGTATAAAGTTGACGATTACACCACCGCACATGATGATCAGACGCTGCCATGTTGGCTTTGCTCTGAACTCCCATGGTTGCTCAGGCTGCTGCATTTGCTCCATATCCATGCTCTCATCGACCATCCCTGCGATCTTGACATAGCCACCTAGTGGCAACCATCCAATCCCATATTCTGTGCCTCCTTTGGTCACTTTGAATAAAGAAAACCATGGATCAAAGAAGAGGTAAAACTTCTCCACACGAGTTCCAAACAACTTTGCGGGTAAAAAATGGCCAAACTCATGCAAGATTATCAAAAATGACAAGCTCAAAAAAAGCTGACCTATAACGATTAACATTCCCATTATATATTATTTCCTTTTACTGTTATGCCCTATTAGCAGGCGATACTCCTCTATCAAACGCTGGCAAAGGTAATATTCTTTTGACTTAGCAGTCCTAATTATTCGTTAAGGATAGCCCATTTTTCGATAGAAACTACACTTTACAAAACTCCTTATTCCTTAGAATGGTTGCAAATAGTACCTTTATACCCATGCATTGGTTTTATACGACTCAAATAGAAGGAAATATACTACAGCTCCAAGAGGAGGAAGCTCGACATTGTAGCAAGGTACTACGCCTACAAGCTGGCGACAGTATCCAAGCCATCGATGGCAAAGGCAGACTTTATACAGCCAGTATTGAGAGCATATCCAAGCGAGATGTGCAGGCCCATATTGTGTCCGTACAGGAGTCCCCGGCACCCGAGTACCACATCCATCTCGCCATCGCTCCCACCAAAAATATTAGCC
Organism: uncultured Saprospiraceae bacterium; assembly: GCA_937974575.1. Lineage (GTDB taxonomy): Bacteria > Bacteroidota > Bacteroidia > Chitinophagales > Saprospiraceae > JALZVN01. The sequence continues at coordinate 2,590 of CALJVI010000063.1, forward strand.
GCCTGGAGTGGTGTATTGAGAAAGTCTGCGAGATGGGCATCACCCAGATCACTCCCCTACTTTGTCAGCGCAGCGAGCGCAAAGTCATTAAACAAGACCGCCTCCAAAAGATAGTGCTCTCGGCAGTCAAGCAATCACAAAAAACGTTCATGCCGACTCTACAGCCGCTGACATCGGTCAAGGACTACTTACTACAAGAAAGGATAGGTGCGCAATATATATGTCACTGCGCCTATGAGGACAACACCCACCTCGCCAAGTTGTATCAAAAAGAAAAGCATATCCACCTCATGATCGGTCCCGAAGGAGACTTTCACCCAGAGGAGGTGGAGGCCGCATTATCGTCAGGTTTTAGATCCACTGGCTTAGGTAAAGAACGCCTGCGTACGGAGACTGCGGGCGTGCATGCATGCTCCATCATACATACACTTCATCAGATTTAAAATATGCTTGACTTGATACTTGAGGGGCGGCCCTCATTGGTCTAGCGACCTCGAGGTCGGGCTCTACACTATATACTGCCTTTCGCTCCGCTACAGACAGCATGCCGCTGCGATCCCTCAGCCCTACGCGCCTCCGGCTTGTCGAGCTCTGGCTATTCGCCGCCGCAACACCCAATGCGCCTCTACTCCATCCGAACAATTCTCTTTATATCAAGCTCTAGCCCTTGCTTGCATTATGACAATAGCAAAAAACTAAACTACTATGCTCTGTGGTGATGAAGACTCAGATAGGTGTATAACTTGAAGGGTGCAAAACTCAACAAACATGATAAGATGGAAATGTTGATACTGTTCACTAGCATGCATAAACATTTCTATAAGCATTAGTGATTCGCTTAGGAAGAAGAAACTATAATAATCTCAAACTCCGCGAGAGGGATATGGAAGGTGGCCACGGTAGTGGCCAGTGCTAGTGTGAGTGACCAAACGAACACTAGTACCGAGCGAATGCGGAGCCTGGAGAAGCCCGACCCCATCTACTTTTTCGCTTTCAGAAAAAGTAGATGGGGGCTCGCCCAAATCATCCTCTACAAAGTCATCTCAGGACTAAAAAATGACTAGAAAACACAACGTAATTCTCCTTATCTTCGTTATTAGACCTATAAGTCAAATGTCCATGTATAGATTATTATTTTCATTTATTGCGATCCTATTTTTAGTTTCTTCTGCACCGACAGTGGATAATGCACCGTTGCAGCTTGCACTGCTGAAGTACTCTGGAGGGGGTGATTGGTATGCTAATCCAACTGCATTGCCTAATCTCGCTCAGTTTTGCAATGAGAATCTGGGGACCAATTTTGAAAAAGATTACGCTACTGTAGAGGTAGGGAGTGCAGATATCTACAACTATCCATGGATACATATGACAGGTCATGGCAACGTGGTCTTCTCTCCTGCCGAGGCAGAAAATATGCGCAATTATTTATTAGCCGGTGGCTTCTTGCACATAGATGACAACTTTGGTATGGACAGATATGTACGAATAGCGATGAAAGAAGTATTGCCAGAATTGGAGTTTGAAGAGCTTCCTTTTTCGCATGAAATCTACAAACAACGGTTTGCATTTAAAGACGGAGTGCCCAAAATACATAAGCATGACGACAAGCCCGCTCAAGGGCTAGGCTTGATATATGAAGGTCGATTGATTTGCTTTTATACATATGAAGCCGATCTTGGAGACGGCTGGGAAGATCAAGCTGTACACAAAGATCCTCAGGAATTGCGCATACAAGCCTTGCGTATGGGAGCCAATATCATACAATACGTTTTCGAACAGTAGAGAATCCCTGATTTTTCTAAAAAGGTATAAATCACACAAAAAACCACCAAAAAACTCCTTCTTGCCTATAAAATAGGTACTTAAGCGTTAATCTTATTTTGTATATTTACAAACTGAGATTTTAACAAAGTGAAAAAAACCTTAAACAAACAATCTTATTTCAGAAAATCGCAAGGGATACTTATGCTTCTTTGTGCTACACTCCTAGGAGCTTGTAGCTTATACCAAGGCAAGAGTCCTCCTACCGCAGATATCTCTGCCCAATATCCCATGGATGAAAAAGGGCGAGATACATCTATCCAATATCTAGCTAATCTATACACAGAGACCTCTTTAGAAGATGTGTCTTTTCCCCAAATATCGGACTCCTTAATCGAAGCACTGCACCATAATCAGCGTCTACTCAAAATTCGCAAACAGCTCAAAGTACAGCACTTTGACAATTTGGAAGTCAGTGTGGAGGACATGAAAAACACTATAGATATCCTCCTGCAAATAAAGGACAATCCCGATGCTGTGGGTGACTTAGTAGCCTACCAAATAGCAGGACAAAAGAAAAAAGGGAATGTGAAATTTACTGGTTACTATACCCCGCTGATACAAGTAAGCAAGCGAAAAACCAAAACCTATAAATATCCGATCTATTCTAAGCCGACCCACTTTATAGGAAAATTGCCTACCCGAAAAGCTATAGACTTTGAAGGTATTCTGCAAGGACAAGGATTGGAACTCGCCTACGCCAAAAATAGAATGGACATCTACTTTATGCAAGTGCAAGGTTCGGGCTATGTGCAATATAGAGACGGGAGCAAGCAAATGTTTGGATATGGTGGCTCCAACGGTCATCCTTATCGCAGTATAGGGAGATACCTAAAAATGAATGACTACCCTATCAGCAGTATCTCCCAAAAAGGCATTCGCAGTTTTTTTGATAAGCGACCGGATCTGATCTCAGAGATATTACCTGCCAATTCCAGTTATTCGTTTTTTAAGCCACGCAATACTCCGCCCAAAGGAGCAGGACATGTACCCCTACTCAATGGTATATCCATGGCCGTCGATAGAAGATACATTCCGCTCGGGTCTACCGTGTTGGCAAGTATTCCGAAGTATGATGGACAAAATGAAATCATTGGTCACGAACTCAAAGTGCTACTGGCTCAAGACGTAGGAGGCGCCATCAAGGGAGCGGGGCATATAGACCTGTATATGGGGGATGCTGATGATGCAATGGAGGCCGCCTCAAAATATTATCACTACGGAAAACTATGGCTGCTCATGCCTAAAAATTCTTCTCAAAATAAACCCGTAAACGTTTCACTGTCAGATGATATAAATATTTAAAATATTATCATATAATTGTTGACTTTTCTTATTCATGCCCGTATATTGATTATAATAAGGGTATAATTAACACTATACCGTATTATAATCTGAGAATAATTTATTTTATAGTAATCCATGAATACAGGAAAGAAAAACTTTGCTGAACCATCAAAAGCAATTGAAAATGGTCAGCAGAGGATAAGTAGTTTTGTCAAGGTAAAAGAGTTGATCCCTGCCAGATCAAAAGATAATTTCATGCTGCTGGTTTTACTAGTACTTGGATTATCGGGCTTTGCCTATATCTTATCTGTTCCCGCAGGCGGATCAGCCAACAAACGTTCACTCTTTGACAAAATATTTAATGCTCAAGAAGGCCAAGCCATCACCTCCAATTTTATAAAAAGTAATCTCATCACTATTTCTGGA
>CALJVI010000064.1 GCA_937974575.1 uncultured Saprospiraceae bacterium
CAGAATAGATTGGACAATCTGCCCTTTGTCTCCTCCAGCAAATCCCCCAATGTAGTTTTTGCAGAAGATGGCGCAGACATATACATCTTCGCCAAGCAGCAACAAGCGAGTCGTTTTGATGCATTGATCGGCCTACTCCCCGTCAGCGATCCATTGCAAGATCGCTCCGTGGTTTTGACGACTACGGCGATGGTAGATTTGATCAACACCCTGCAAAGAGGAGAGCGCATATTTTTTGAATTTCGGCAACTCAAGCCACTCACACAAAATCTGAAAGCACAAGTACGCTACCCATTTTTTGCAGGCCTCCCGTTTGGCTTGCGCAGTAGCTTTGAGTTGTCCAAGCAAGACACCAGCTTTTTGGACATCGACTATTCGGTAGGCGCGCAGTACCTGTACGGCGGCGACAATTTTATCGAAGTATTTTATGCCTCCGACATCAGCCGCATACTCAACGTAAATCAATCTGCGATTATAGCTACACGCACCCTCCCGGCCAGGATCGATACCCGCATCCAATATTACGGCATCCAATGGCGATATGACAATCTCGACAACAGGATCAACCCACACCAAGGTTGGTTGCTCCAGAGCAAACTTATGCTCGGAGTCAAAGAAGTACGCCCGAGCAGCTTGATACTCGACATCACCGACCCCATAGACGAGGACTTCGATTTCGCCTCCCTGTACGATGCATTTCCCAAGCAAGACCAATACATCCTATCCGCCTCTCTCGCCAAATATTTTCCACTCGGCAAGCAGTCGGCCATAAAGGCATCCTTCGACGGAGCAGGCTACTTCGGCAAGGCCACCCTTTTCGACAACGAGCGATTCCGCATCGGCGGCAACCAACTCCTACGCGGCTTCAACGAACAAAACTTTTTCACCGACCGCTACCTAGTCAACACCCTCGAGTACCGATTCACCCTGAGCGGCAATTCCGTCCTATTCGCCTTCTCCGATCTCGCACTCCTCCAACCCGACAAAACCATACAAGAATACATCCACCCCTGGGGCCTCGGCGCCGGCATCAATTTCGAAACCGCCGCAGGCATCCTCAGCCTCAGCGCCGCAGTCGGCCGCGACCTCTCCAACCCCCAAGACTACTTCGACCTCGCCAAACCCAAAATCCACGTCGGCTACGTCAACCTATTTTAAAGAGAATTTGTATTATTATAATGATTTGGGGCCATCACGCCGAAGAGGCGTGACCGGGCTATTCGCAGCACGGCCCTCTCCCAACACCCCCAATCCCCCCACGGGCTGTCCACAAAAAAGTGGCCACTGCTACTATCCCTTGTCCAAAAAAAAGGAAGATGGATGCACCTAAAGATTTCGGACCACATACTTGTTTATTGATCTAAATTGTGTATTTTTATCATCAACAAGAACAACAACTAAAAACAGAATGTCTGACCTATCTAGTATTATTGCTTTTCATTTTTAGGTTGCGCTCTTTTATTTGAGGTTTACTTTTGGAGTATGTTGTTTATAGTGGATATATCAGCACTATAAAGATATAGGAAAAAGGTAAATGCTATTGTAACCAATAAAAAATGAAATATAATGAAACTGAAGACTGTAAAAATTAAAAATTTTAGAGGATATCAAACCGAGACTATAATTCCAATTTCAAATTTAACAGCTTTTATTGGGAAAAATGATGCAGGAAAGTCAACGATTCTTGAAGCTTTAGAAGTGTTTTTTAATAATTCATTAGTAATCTGTGAGAAGAATGATTTAAATATTTCTGCGGAAAATAATTTGATGGAAATATGCTGTGTGTTTACTGAGGTTCCAGATGAACTAATTTTAGATGCTGCAAATCCAACTACATTGGAAGCTGAGCACTTATTGAACGTCGATGGAGAACTTGAAATAAGAAAAATATTTTCTGCGACTGCAGCAAAGCCTAAGCCCAAAATTTATTTAGTATGTAATCATCCAGGCGTGGCTAGTGGAAACGATTTACTGAATCTTAAAAGGGCTGAATTGAAAACAAGAGCTAATACTTTGGGTATTCCAAGTGAAAACTACAACGGAAACGTAAATTCTTCAATTAGACAGTCCATTCGAGATTCATTTGATAATCTAGAACTTCAAGAGACGCAGCTACTAGTTGATAAAGAAGATGCTAAAAAAGTATACGATACATTAGATTCATATTTACCTCTTTATGCGCTGTTTCAATCTGATAGACAAAGTAGAGATGATGATAAAGAAGTGGCAGATCCAATGAAAATTGCCGTTCAACAAGCTTTATCGGAATTGAATGTAGAAATCGAATATATAAAAGCTCAGGTTAAAATTAAAGCTATCGCTACAGCGAACAGAACTTTAGCAAAACTTAAAGAAATGTCACCAGATTTGGCTAATGAGCTTATTCCTGACTTTAAAACTGAACCTAAGTTTGATTCGCAGTTTAAATTAACAATTAATTCAGAAGAGAAAATCCCTATTAATAAAAGAGGCAGTGGAATTAGGAGATTAATTTTACTTAATTTTTTTAGAGCTGAGGCTGAGCGCCTTAGAGTTGAAGGAGAAGGAAATCAAATAATATTTGCATTCGAAGAACCTGAAACATCTCAACATCCTGACCATCAGGAAATGTTAATTCAAGCATTTATTGAACTTTCACAAACTGGGAATTCTCAGATAATACTGACAACACATACTCCAGCACTAGGTGGATTACTTCCATTGGATAGTTTGCGATTTATAGAGAAAGATGGACATGATAGAAATGTTACATCTGGATCTGAGGAGGTCTTTGAGAAAATTGCTGAAACGCTAGGTGTTTTGGCAGATCCCATATCAAAGAACGCAACGGCAATCTTACTGCTTGAAGGGAAAAGTGATGTAACATTCGTTAAACATACTTCCGATAGACTAAGGGTCGGTGGATACATACAAGCAACATTCGAAGAAAGGGGAATTGCTTTAGTTCCAATAGGCGGCTGTGGGAATCTAAAACATTGGTCAACCTTAAAATTAATTGATCAGTTTGACATACCATATGGCGTATTGATTGATTCTGACAAAGGGACTAATGAAGAGCAAAAAAATATAGACGTTATACAAGCCTTGAGAAGCAATGGAATAAAAGCATATTTGACTTTAAAACGTGAACCAGAAAATTATGTCCATTTGGACGTATTGAATTTGCCTTCCAATAGTACATTAAATTTTACAGATTCATGCGATGCGAAAGTATTGATTGCAGCAGAAAAAGTTTCACGAAAACAAAACGTAATTGAAAATTACTGGACTTTAATGTCTACAGAACAAATAAGAGAGGTTGAAAAATATGATGACAATGGAACAGAACGGTATGAATTTACTGAGATGTTTAATGATTTACTAAGTATAGTATAGATTATGGGCTACAATATTGAGAGACTATATCATAATTTACCTGCTTCGGTCGTCCATCTAGAACCATTGAGTGTTATTTTCAGAGAAAATCCTCTTTATAGTAGTCAATTGTAAATTTTATGATAAAAATGTATTTCAAATTTTACTTTGTGGGATTGATTTAATTTGAGTTAGAGTTTTTACAATTTGGGTTAAAGTTATTTCCTTTAATGTGGGTACATTTTTTCTGTTAATTTTTAGTTAATAATCGTTTTAAAGTGGAAGTCATGGCCAAAAAAAAATCACAAAAATTATCAATCTTTTTGTTGAATAGAAAAATTAAGTCCTACAAAGGCTATTTGAAAACGACTAGAGTGGAATCGTTTAAATTGAATCCAGAATTACTTCTTAAAGGAGAGATATTTGTAGGTGAAACATCAACGAGTCCACCAGATTGGGTTGAGTTTCTTGATCAAGGAACAAAAAAAATGTTGCCAGCAGGGATAATGAATACCTCAAATAAAGCTATTCTTTTTGTTGAATATCTAAATAGAGTTTATGCAATAACTTTTGGGTATGGAAGGTACCTTCTAGAAGAGGATTATATTGAAAGAAATTTTGGATTGAAAGTTGTTTTGAATTCGGTAAATCCTGATAAATTAAAGAGTATTGATTTGGCAAATGTTGAGAACTTAGCAATTAAAACACGTAAGCAAAATAGTCAAGGTGGGTCAAGACAAGTATTTGGATTAGATGTTATTAATGATTTGATGAAAGCTGTTACAGGTACTCCACTTAATAGAGTTTTAGGAGGCGTTTTAAATGGAAGAGATCAAATAAACTTGTCTCCAAAAATAGAATTCATAGATTTAAAAAATATCATCAAAATTATTGATAAGAATTATGATAGTGATGTCTATAAGTCTCATTTTGAATGGATTGATAATATTTATATTGAGAAAGATATTTCTGTAATCAATAAGTTAAATGATCTTTTATTAGTAGAAATTAAGAATTCTAACAGCAAAGATATATTTCTTACTATTCCTGAAGTAATAGATTGGGAATTGTCATATCAGTTTACATATACTCCTAAAGGAGTATTATCTGATGAACTTGAAATCAATGATTTTTATATAAAAGTAAATGATGATCTTGATAAGCTAGATCTTGATAAACTAAAGAGTCATAGGGTGTATGCTCACTTTGGAGATAATGTAGATTCAATTCCAAAGTGGAGTGTTTATAAATGCCTAAATTTTGAAGTTGTAATGAATGGGAATAGATATAGTTTAGCTAATGGGACTTGGTATAAAGTTAAAGAGATATTTGCAAATGAAGTTTTGGAGTATGTCAAACAAATTCCAATTTATTCAAGATCATTGATCGATCATTATGATGGAGATACGGAAGGTGAATATAACGAAAGACTCGCAGATTCAGATGCAAGTGTATATTCATTGATGGATAAGAAAAATGTCTATTGTGCTTTAGCCAGATCATCAATTGAACCATGTGATGTTTTTACAAAAGATAAACATTTTATTCATGTAAAAAAGAAATCAAGTTCTTCAACATTAAGTCATTTATTCGCTCAAGGCAGAATATCAGGCGAAGCATTTATAAGCGATAGAGAATTTAGAAAAGGGGCTAGAAAAAATTTGACTAAAGAAAATAGATTAGATCCAGAGTTGATTCCCTTGTCACATAAGATTAAAAGCGCTGAGTATGAAGTTGTCTATGCATTTATTTCGAGTAGTTCTAAAGATTTAGTTGAATCGTTACCTTTTTTTAGTTTATTAAATCTGAAACAAAGTTTCCATTCTCTAAATAAAATGATGGGTTACAATGTTAGTATTTGTAGAATAAGTGTTTCACCGAACCCGAACCCTAAAATTAAAAAAAGAAGCCCTAAAAAAACTAATTCAAAGGTGAAGCCAAAAATAAAAAAGAATACTAAAAGTGTTATCAAAAAAAGGCTAGCTCTAAAAGAACCACCAATAAGTAAATTTTAAGACACGCAACTCCATGATTACTTTGATGAAATTATAAAGTAGATATACTCCTTGGGGGGCAATGATATTGGCTAATGCGGATTCCACTTCATTACATGTTCGAACCATTAAAAGAATAATTTAAGTATGGAATCGAGCGATTTAAGTAAACAAATAATTAAAATCGGAAGAACACCTTTTAAGCTATCAGAAGCTACCAATATACCACATCCAAGAAGCCCCAACCTCAAGAGAAAAAACTGTCTGAGCTAAGATTCATAGCTTGCATTCAACCTATAAATGCAACTTTTAGGGATTGGAAAAATTAGTAAAGAAAGAGAAAGAGGCCAAAAACCTCCTTCTCAGATATTAAGTTTACTATTTTTGTCTCGACTAAAAGAATAAAAATGGGTCACTTAACATCACCGCAAAGATATACAATTGCGAGCATGAAAAATAACGGATATTCTCAAAAAGCTATATCTGAAGTAATAGGAAAAGACAAATCGGTAATCAGCCGAGAGTTAAAACGGAATAGAGATTTACGTTCCGGAGCCTACCGAGGTGATCTAGCGGATCGGAAATATGCTAAACGTCAAAAGGAAAAGCGAAAGAAAAAATATTTTACCAAAGCGATACAACAACGAGTTGACGAGGGGCTGGAAAACAAATTAAGTCCTGAGCAAATAGTAGGTTTAGCTATAAAAGAAGGAAATGATTGCGTGTCTCATGAAAGAATTTACCAGTACATATGGACGGATAAGAAACAAGGAGGACAACTGTATGAGCATTTGCGTACAAAAGGTAAAAAGTATAGAAAACGAGGTAATTTAAAGGATAAACGAGGTAAGATTCAAGGTCGAATTGATATAGAAAAAAGGCCTAAAATTGTGGAAAGAAGAGAACGATTTGGAGATTTTGAAATAGACACAATTATAGGAAAAGATCACAAAGGAGCGATAGTTACGATAAATGATAGAGCTACAGGACTATTAAAAATGGAGTTATTGGAAAGTAAGAATGCAGAAATTTTAGCAGATAGAACTATTGAAATTTTAAAACCTTATCAGGAAGTCTTATATACAATTACATCTGATAATGGAAAGGAGTTTTCAGCACATCAAAAAATCTCTAAAGCCTTGGAATGTGATTTCTATTTTGCTAAACCTTATCACAGTTGGCAAAGAGGAAGTAATGAAAATCTGAATGGTTTGATTAGACAGTATATTCCTAAGAAGACAGATTTCAGAACGCTCTCTGCAGAATTTATTCAGTGGGTAGAAGATGAACTAAATAATAGACCTCGTAAAAGACTGGAGTTTCATTCTCCTAATCAAATTGTTAATCAAAAAGTTGCATTTATAGGTTGAATGTAAGTTATGTGATCAAAAAGGATGTAGAGTAATTGCGGAAAAGAGGCAGAATACTATATATTAAAGGACTAATTCTACTTCTGAATATCCCTAACAAATGTGCCCAGAAATAAAAATCAACCCTGGAAGGGTGACAAGATTGTAGCAAAAAATGCATAACGCATGATTCCTAACCCTGGAAGGGTGATATGATTTCTTTGCCACCTCAGTAATTGCATTATCCATTTTGTTGGGCAGTCATGCTCATTGCTACGGACATCAGCATCATGACACTAAAAACTATTTTTTTCATCGAGTTGTTTCATAAGAAAAAAAGGGCAGCTGAATTTTTCCAGCTACCCTTTTTTTATATATCTTAGATAGATCCTTAGATGCCCAACTTCGCTTTTACTAAGCTACTTACATCCGTTGATTCCTCAGCAAATAATAACACCTGTGTACCTTGATCAAAGATGAACTGAAACTGATTTTCTTCAGCCACTGCTTTAATAGCAGCATCTACTTTTGCCAAGATCGGTTGCACGAGTTCTGCTTCTTTCTTTTGTAGTTTAAGGCTCATTTCCTTTTCAAAGAGAGCAATTTGTTCTTGCTTCGCTTGAAATTTTTGACCCTCCTCCTGCTGTTGAATTTGTGAAAGTTTACCTTCCGCTATGTCTTGTTCTAGCTTAGCATATTCAGTCTGTAGCTCGACGACCATACCTTCACCTTGCTTTTGCAATTGCTTAGCAAGAACTTCTAGGTTGGCACTTGCCGCCGCCATGTCTGGCATCTCACTCAATAAGGCACGAGAATTTAAGTATCCAAATTTTTGTGCACTCATACTCACTACTAGGAGCATCATTAAAGCCGCACTTATTAATATCTTTTTCATATTCTAATATTACTCTTTTATTAAAAAAGGAGCCTGAAAAAGATCCCAGGCCCCCTTATATTTTTTCAAGTTTAGGTTCAGTATTAGATACCCAACTTAGCTTTTACTGCAGTACTTACATTTGTAGTTTCATCAGCATACAATAATACTTGTGTGCTTTGATCAAAGATGAATAGGTATCCTTGCTCTTGAGCTACTTCTTTTATTGCAGTGTTTACTTTATCGTAGATAGGTTGCAATAGGTCAGCTTCCTTCTTTTGCAGTTGCTGTACCATGTCTTGCTCAAACTTTGCAATCTCTTGCTCTTGTGACTTTAATTTAGCCACTTCCTCTTCTTGCGCTTTAGGAGCTAATTCTCCAGCAGCCACTTTTTGTTGTACTGCGCCATATTTAGCTTGTAAGTCTGCTACCATAGCTTCTCCTTTCTTTCTCAATTGCTGAGAAAGTACTTCTAAGTTTGCTTTTGCCTGTTCTACTTCATTCATTTGAGAGAGTATCTCTTGAGAATTGAGGTAGCCAAATTTTTGTGCGCTTACTGTAGTTGACATAAAGGTTAATGCAGTAAGTAAACATGCACAGATTAATAATTTCTTCATTGTATTAAATATTAAATAATTTTCTAATAAGGGTAACTCCAATCGTTGGAACGTAAATTTAACGATTTATCGCCTATTTTTTACATCCCTAGATCTCTTTTTACTTCTTCAGTTTTGTCATATTTAGGATTTGCAAAGATCAATCCCGTAGAACTACTCTTATCAAAAATAAAGTCAAATCCTTTTTGCGTAGCAAATTTGTCTAGCGCATTATACACCTTGTCTTGGATAGGTTGAACCAGGTCTTGTCTTCTTTGGAAAAGTGCCCCTTCTGGACCAAATTTATCCTTTTGCATATCACGTACTCGCTTTTCAGCTTTCATGATCTCGTCTTCCTTTTGAGCACGCATATCATCACTCATGAGTACTTGCTCAGCTTGATACGCATTATACATTCCCTTGATCTTATCATATTCTTGAGCGATGTCTTGGCGCCATTTGGAGGCTACCTTGTCGAGATCAGCCTGCGCTTGATTATAGTCAGGCATAGCTTCTAGTACTGCATTGATGTCTACCACGGCTATTCTTTGCGCATAAGTAGTACTTATGGTAGCAAATGCAAACAAAGCAGTAAAAAGTAAGGATTTAAGCATCATGGATATTTTGGTATATTTCATAACAAATAGTTTTTAAAGATGATATTTGTGTTTTTAGCTAAAAATAGCCGCTAATATAGGGCTTTCCCTTTCAATAACGACTTTTTGACCTATATCGTGCGACATAGACCAGTGCCTTAACGTATGTTTAACTTGGTCGTTAATTAACCTTAATTTGCAAGGGATTATATGCTTCCTCTCATATGATGATATCGAGAGTTTGACCATCAAGAAGATTCTCTGATGTCTGTTTTCGTAGTCCGTATTCCTTTTATTGTGTTGTTTTTTTATTAATTCTGGCTTTTGCTTCAATTAAAGCTTTGTGAAGTTTTTCTTCAAGTAGTTTTTTGGGTGGTAATTCTGTCCAATATTCGGCTACCATAATTCCGTCTTTATTCATTTCTAATAACTCAATTTGCTCTTTGCTTGCCTCAGCGCATAGAATTAACCCAATT
>CALJVI010000065.1 GCA_937974575.1 uncultured Saprospiraceae bacterium
CACATCTACTATGATTTTGATCAGTCATACATCAGAGAAGATGCAGTAGAAGATCTTAACAAATTGCTTAAGCTGTTAAACGACAATCCTGACTATGTAGTGGAGATCGGATCGCACACAGATGCAAGAGGATCTAATAACTACAACGATGCACTTTCCAACAGAAGAGCAAAGTCAGTCGTGAGATGGTTGTCTAAAAAAGGAATCGATAAGAATAGAGTAGTACCTAGAGGTTTTGGTGAAACGGTCAATGTAAATAACTGTTCCAACAACGTACCTTGTTCCGAAAAGGAACACCAGATGAACAGACGTACAGAGTTTAGAGTATTGTCTTGTGCTACATGTGGTGAAAATGCTAAGTCTTCGGCAAAAGCAGATCCTAAAGTAGATACTTGTAACGGCTGTCCTTTCTAAGCCAATCAATAAAAAATATAGTAAAGCCTGTTTGATTTAGTTCAAGCAGGCTTTTTTTTTGGGTGTGCCTCATATGTTGCACCCACACAATGCCCACCCGCCATATGAGACCAGGCTATCCATGACTCCGCATCCGCTTCGGTCCTTGCCAGCCCGCCATGCTCTGCGCGGACTACCGCTTCCAAAAAGCGGTATCATTCCTATCCTTCACACAAGAGTCCCAATGCTTAGATATTGCTGAACGAAATTGTATAGTCGCGAAATCCTACAAGGATGGAGCTCGACAAGGGGACCGCGTAGAGACAAAGGATAGAAGTGATCCCACAAATTTTTCTTTGTGGGAAAAACGGATAGCGTGGTCACGCCCATAGGGTCGTGATGGCACCTAACAAGAACGTATTTATTTATTTTGATGATTTTTATTTAAATTGGGATCCAAATCTAGGAAACTGCCTATGGAATGAGAATATCTATGGGGAATTTGAACAAGTAATTAATCTATGCAAAGAATAACTTTCTATTTATTGATCCTTTCGTTGCTCCTGATTTTTATATCGCAACCCCTTTTCGGGCAAAAGAGAGATTGGATTAAATGTGCAACAGATGGTTTGCATACCGAGCAAATGAATAATCCTGAGTATGCGAAGAATTATAAGCAACTTCAGCAATTAAAGAAGACTATAACTTCTGATGCTAACAGAGCTGTAAATTGCGCCACGCCTTTGATCGTACCAGTAGCTATTCACTACGGTGCGCCCATCACGGATGCCAATACTACATGTTTGATTGATGCAGCTCAAGCGCAAATAGATCAAATGAATGATGACTATCGATCTTGTAATGCTAATGCAAGTGATCTCTGTAATTTTTTGAATGCTTGTCCAAGTTATTTTACAGTACCTGGAGGAGGAGAGATAATGCCTGAAGATGGAGTTTGCATACAGTTTTGCATCGGAGATCAAAATCTTCCTTCTGGCGAGGATAATATCGGTGGTTTGGCCATCACAGTAGGGGACTATGCATGGCCAAGTGTTCCAGGAAGTACTTGGGATGGGTTCTTTAACATTTTTGTAAGTAATGAATCTACTGCTGGTCAACAAAACGGTACCCTTGGTATCGCTCCGTTAAATGGGGCTGCCAATCCAAATGGGAATGGAGTATGGGTGCTGTTATCTACATTTGGCGCAGCCAACTTTTCGGGTTGCACCTCTGGAGGAACTATTGGTAATAATAGCACCTTTAATGGAGGAGCAACCATGACACATGAGGCAGGGCATTATTTCGGACTGGCACATACTTTTAGTGATAATTTAGCAGATACACCTCCGCAGAGTTCGCCAAATTTTGGTTGCCCTACTACGAATACGACAACCTGTACCACTTCAGTTGGAAGTGACTTTTCATTTAATTTTATGGATTATGTCAATGATGACTGCATGAGTGTTTTTTCAGAAGACCAAGCCAATGTGATGACAGCCGTTGCCGCTGCTCAGACATCTTGGGCGACCAATAGCATCTCTTGCTTTACTGCTTGGTCAAATGGATCTACGGCGTATAATTCCTGTCAAGGATACTGTATGCCAAGCACCAGTCCACCCTTAGCTGATTTTTTACCAGCAAATAATTCCTCCACTATCATATGTGAGGCGACCTGTATCAATTTTATGGATACTTCTACGGAATCCCCTGACTCTTGGGCTTGGACATTCACAGTAGCCAATGGAGACTTGGTTTTGGATATCGCTTCGTCTACTAGTCAAAACCCAACAGTATGTGTGAATTCAGGAACATCAGGTGATGTTACGGCAACACTTACCGCTACCAATCCAAATGGCTCGACGAGTGTGACGCATACGATATCAGTAGTGACCGAAGTGTGCACTGAATTTTGTAATTCTACAGTAGTTGCTATACCAGACGCAAGCGCAGCTGGAGTATCTCAAGAGATAAATATACCTACAGGAGGGACTATACTTGATCTCAATATATCAACAGACATATCACATACCTATGTTGGGGACCTCATTATTACATTGAGTCACAATGGCGTGTCCGTCCTTATCATTGATCGACCTGGAGAGCCAGCTAGTAACTTTGGATGCAGTAATGATAACATCGACTGTATCTTCGATGATGAGTCGACACTTGGTACTGTCGAAGCAGTATGCAATGGGACAAACCCTGCATATACAGGAGACTATCAGCCAGAGGAAGCTCTAGATGCCTTTGATGGTATGGACATATCAGGAATCTGGACTATAACGGTCTCCGACAATGAAAACCAAGATACTGGTTCTCTAAATGAGTGGTGTCTTAATTTTACAACGGAAACCACTATTCCTTGCCTAAGCATGGCTCAATTGTTAGGAGATATAACTGGACTTGAGGATTATGAATCTGCTGATTATATCCAATCCGTCCAAAAGCTACTTATTGGGAGCTCTGTTGACTATGATGCAGTCGATCATATCCTCTTGGAAGCTGGCTTTGAGGTAGAGGCAGGAGCTACTTTTGAGGCATTTATAGACGGATGCAATAACGGAAATGGGGGAGTAAATTTTAATGGTAGCCTTGACCCAAAGTCAAAATAGTGTTAAGACCAACGTTTTAGACCAAAAGTGGGGCGAATCAGACTCAAATATCAAAAACTAAACTTACTCTTGTTTGTTTTGCTAATTGAATAAAATTACTTTTGTTCCACAAATAGATTCAATGGCAAAAATTAAATTCACCTTTGAGGATAAATCAAAATCACCTGTTGAAGTCCTCAATATTGAAAAAGGCTACTCTATACTAGAGGCAGCAGAAGACAATGATATACACCTCAACCACAATTGTGGTGGCGTATGCGCTTGTAGTACATGTCATGTATATGTGCACAAAGGCAATGATCAAGTAGAGGAGATCTCAGATAAAGAAGAAGATTTCATTGATAGAGCTATCAATCCTACTTTGGAATCTAGACTCGCATGCCAATGCATTATCTTAAAAGAAGATGCAGTGCTAGAAGTAGAGATCCCAGATCAATCAAGTATTATCGGACACGAACATTAAAATTGACTCCATGCCTTTTAAAGAAATTGATGATTTACCTATCTTTTGGGAAGATCACGAAGATATCGCCATAAAATTATATGAAAAATTTGGCGATGAATATACCGAAAGTAAAATCTATAGAATTCGTTTTACGGACTTGCTCCAATGGATTCTAGAAATTCCCTCTTTTGAAGGAACCAAAGAACAGAGTTCTGAAGGACACCTTGAAATGATTCAAGCGAAGTGGGTCTACGAGTGGAGAGATAATCAGTAAATCTTTTAAGCCTACACATATGAACACCTTAGCGGCATTTAAAAACATCAATACTTTTATCTTTGACGTAGACGGTGTGCTTACCAATAGTAATCTTCTCGTTACGGAATCTGGGGAGCTGTTGAGAACCATGCATACGCGTGATGGTTATGCTATAAAGTCTGCATTAGATAATGGATACAACGTAGTTATCATTACGGGCGGAGGTTCACAAGGTGTAGTAAAGCGACTTTCGAATTTGGGCGTGCTGCACATTTTCGATAAAGTAAAGGATAAACTATCCAAGTACAATATGATTAAGGAGCAGCTGAGTCTGCGAGATGATCAAGTACTTTATATGGGCGATGATTTAGTAGATTACAAAGTGATGAAAAATGTAGGACTTCCGACTTGTCCTGCTGATGCAGCACCTGAAATTTTATCCATTAGTACTTATGTTAGCCATCAGATAGGAGGCAAAGGGTGTGTGAGAGACGTAGTAGAGCGTGTTCTCAAATTGAATAATCACTGGCCTGCACAACACTTTTAACATGTCTTTATGTTGCTCCACTTTATAAAGCTTGTACGTTGGCCAAATTTATTGATTGTGTTTTTGACACAGTGGATAGTCTGGTCACAATTGATGTGCAAGTCTTTACGTCAGCTGGGCATTGCATCTAACCTTTCATTTTTTCAGTTTTGTCTATTATCGTTTTCAACTATGCTGGTAGCTGCAGCAGGTTACGTGATCAATGATATTGAAGATGTAAAAATAGATCTGATCAATAAACCTGACAAAGTTGTAGTAGGTACTCGCCTCACTGCTGGACTTTGCTATACTTTTTACTATTGCCTTCTTCTTATAGGTTTTACTATTGCGTTATTACTAGCTTGGCAGTTGGATAAATTTCCTTTTGTCATGCTTTATCCATTGTTTGCAGTGCTACTACATTTATATGCTACACATTTAAAGCAAACACCTCTGTTAGGAAATATTTTGATCTCCCTTTTTGTAGCCGCGGTTCCAATGCTTATATTTTTAGCAGATGCAAGTGAGCTATTTATATATGCAAATGAAAGAGTACTTCATATATTGCTACTCTACGGATCACTTGCCTTTCTCGCCAACTTAGCACGTGAAGTCATCAAGGATATGCAAGATGTAAAAGGAGATAGAGCCTATGGGGCAAAAACATTCCCTATCTTATTTGGACTTAAAAATAGTAAGTATTTAGTTATGTTTTCCCTCCTTACTATTATTGCTATCCTTATGTATTGGACTTTTGTTTGGGATATCGATCAGCAATCGAGATGGTCAATAGGCGCTGGTACAGTTCCATTATTGCTTATATGTTTTGGCCTAATTACTCAGCTGCCTAAGCTTGAATCTGCAGCAGAATTTGGTAGATGGAGTTTAGGGATCAAAATTTTTATGTTGTTTGGTCTACTTTTCCTTTATTTGCAACCTATATGAAAGCATTTGCCCACGACATCGTCCTAGCCTCTAAATCTCCACGTAGATCAGAGTTACTATCTAAATCTGGATTTGATTTTACGATCAAGACTCTTGAAGTAGAAGAAGACTACCCTTTAGACATGAAAGTGGAGGAAGTTCCTGAATTTCTAGCTAAAAAGAAGGCGCATGCGAGTACCTCACTCTTACAGGAAGGTCAGCTCCTGATTGCTGCTGACACAGTAGTAATTTTTGAAGGAGAAATTTTTGGCAAACCAAAAGACGCCGAAGATGCATATACCATGTTGGGTCGCCTTTCGGGCAGTATGCATACCGTCATAACAGGTGTTTGTATCCTCTCACCTCAAAAAGAAGAATCCTTCTCAGATCTGTCCAAAGTATATTTAGCACCTCTCACAGAGGCTGAAATCAAGTTCTATGTAGATACTTATCAGCCATTTGACAAAGCAGGTAGCTATGCAATTCAAGAATGGATAGGCCTGTGCAAAATTGATAAGATAGAAGGGACCTACTCCAATATCATGGGACTCCCCATGCAAAGACTATATCCAGTATTGCAAAATTTCTAGTCTAACAATTCATTTTCGCCTTTTCGTTTTCTCTGAATCTATTCTGCGACAATTTATACGTCATGGGACCATCCCGTATGCCTAGTTTGGTACGATTTTAGTCATTCATTACTTGATAAATTATATATAATCAACTTTAAACCGTTGATTTTCAGTGTGAAAGGGTAAAATTTTGCATTGATATTACACTTTTCTACATCATAATTGATGAGAAAGAATTGAGAATATCATATAAAAAAAACACTTTATGAATCCGCTAAGGCTTTTAGTTATTGCATTTGTTTTCATTTGCATAACGCTCCCTCAACTAACCTTTGCTCAGGATAACTTACGAGTCGATTACACCAACTCAAGCACCATCCCTGACTTTTTGAATGTTTGTGGAGACACAGATGAAGTTACAGTCACCATTGCGGTGAATGGATCATCCGTTTCAGAAAGAGAAAACATTATTGCAACAGCAAACCTCTTCAAAGGGGTTACCTTTGCAGGATTTAACGCTGCGGGTTCCTCCGCTGGTGTTGCTGAGGTCCCCATTGGCGGGACTCCCAGTAGTCCGATTTTCTCTATTCCTAATCTAAGTCCAGTAGGGGTTACCTCTGTGGACATTTCCTTTTTTATACAAGCAGATTGCGGTATAATTGACACACTTAATTCAAATAATGGATTAACGGTCTTTGATGAGTGGGAAACAAATTACGTTATTGATGGCACTGCCACGACAGAGATAGATGCCACTACGGAATATAGAGATGCCTTTGCGGTGCCTTTCTTTACTATTGATTTGACTAATAATTCTGGACCTTTTAGAGTAGCTGAATGCTTTGATAGAACGATTACTATTTCCAACTCAGGTCTTGCTGGTTTTGTAGATACCCTAGAGTATGTTGTCACCCAAGGAGCAGGAGCTAGTCTACAAGCTATTTCTGTCAATGGCATTGATAAGCCATTGATGAAAACCTTAGATATGAATGGAGATACAGTAGTCACTATAAATATTGGGGCTGCCGAATTTGCCTTAAATACTTCAGGAGGAGGACTTGCAAATGGTGATATTTATATAGATCCAAATGAAACAGTGACGATAATCGAAACACTTTGTGTTGCGAATTGTGAAGATAATAGAACCAGTAGTCATGTATCCTCTTGGGGATGTTATGGCAGATCTTGTAGTAGTGTAGATATTACTGATTTTGTAAATATTGGTAATGGAGCAGCTAATCCTGAGATCCAGACTTCTGGATTAAATCCTACAGTCAATGTTGGATACTGTCAAGACGGTGCTGCCTCAGTTACATATACAAATAACGGGGTTGAGTTGGATGCTGGATTCGGTACTATGATCGATATCCAACTTGGTATTGGACTTGGAACCAATTTTATGATTGCCGATAATGGATACTCTATTACTGGATATAATATTGGAGGAGTAGATATTCCAGTTACAGGTACAAATATTAATTTAGATAATAATCCATTGTTTAGTACAGATCCAGATGGTCCAGGTGGATTGGTAGATTTTGATAACGATGGATTTTTTGACGACCTTGAACTTACAGAAAGTATCGAAATCTCAGTAGATTATGAATTGGATTGTACTGCCGCTCAAGGTACTGCGGACAATTGTGTAAATGACTTTTCTTCATTCCTTACTGCTAGAGTTACTTATTCTGATGCCTGTGGATCAGGGATCGTAGATACGGAAAGTGGTTTTGTAAGACCTTCAAACGTAAACAGCGATATTGAAGATTTTAGTTCGCCAGATGCATTCGCCTTAGGTGATGTTTTCTTTGTAACACATACCGAATCACGTAGTGTAAGATTATTTGAAAAGAACTGTGGTGGAGATGAAGTATTTAGAGCAACAGTAATCCTGCCTCCAGGTATTTCAAATGTGTCGGCTCAAACTACCCTCATAAAGAATCAAGCAACTGTTGGTATTCCAATGCTTAGTAATACTGTCAGTAACGATACATTAATTCTTACTTTTGACGCATCTCTAGATAACTTTATCAATGGTAATTACGAACTAACGCTAGCATTTCAAGCAGATTGTGATGCTCAAATAGGACAGTCAACTTTCCCAACTACCTTTGAGTTTGTTTGTCCGCCTTGTGGATGTGAGCACCTTTGGTACTGCTCCAATATTCAAGGGCCATTTATTCATAAAGATGTTCCTCCATGTCCTCCAGACCCAGCTGTGGTTTGTCCAGTAGGTATGAAGACTACAGGCTTTGATGTAAATAGAACTACTTTCGGTTTTACCGATGCTAACTACACTACCAAAATAGATCCTTCTTTAGCCAACCGCAAGGTTGCAGTAAGTTGTGATTCTGTTGAAATGGTTGTTTCTGGCGTTGTTGGAGAAACTCCTATAGACGGAACTATTGGTTTCAATATCGATTATACGAATGTTGATGGTACTACTGATCCTTTAGAGATATTTAACTTTAATGGGGGTACAGTTCGCATCAATCAAGGGGGTACAGATTTCTTTTGCCCTGTTACAACAGCCGATATGATGGTTACTGCAGTTGGAGGTGTTAAGAATATGAGAATAGAACTTCCAAACTGTTTACCTAACTTGGGCTTGACATTAAATCCTGGGGATAGTATCCAGTTTGTTGGAGACTTTGCAATAAATACGGACGGGCCATATGAAGTGCAGTTTAAAAAAGTACCAGATTTTAGAGCCTATGCATT
>CALJVI010000066.1 GCA_937974575.1 uncultured Saprospiraceae bacterium
CGATTTGATCAAAATTTTAAAATTTTTAAACAATTAAGAAATGATAAAATATTTTTATAACAGATTTAAACTTTTATCCCTTTTAGGGATTCTAGGTTTGACATTCTCTTGTTCTGATATTGAAGACGATACTTTTTTTACCGAAGGAGGATCTGTACTTTTTTATCAAAATATTAACCCTGGCTTTTTTGATCTTGGTGATACAGATAATACCTCTGTTGGCTTCGATTTAAATAGTGGTGGTGATGCCGTAAGCAACGCTGATATAACATTATCATATGCTGGAAGTGCTGGAACGATGGGTCCAATAGCTTTGACTTCAGCAGCGGTACCAAGTTCATATGGAATAACTCTTGCTGAAGCTGCGACTGCCCTTGGAATTGCTGTGTCAGATGTTGCTGTAGGTGATCAATTTACTTTTACTGCTACTTCTGGTGCTGCATCAAGATCTATTACAGTATTAGGAAGTTGTAATTCAGAAATAGCAGGTTCTTATTTATCTGTAACTGTTGGAACGTCAACAGATGTTTGTTGTCCTGATGAGACAACTGTAAATGATACTATCCAACTAGTAGATAATGGTGGTGGTAACTATACGATGTCTGACTTCAGTGGTGGTTTGTATCTTGAGTGGTATGATATTTATGGGATTACACCAGGTTCTTCTCCTGGAGATATTCGAGATGTATGTAACAATCTTTCAATGATTACAGAAACTGAACCATTTGGTGAAGTGTTGGATGGATCAGGTTCCGTAGATCCTGCTACAGGTGTAATTACATTTAGTTGGGTTACAGGATATGGTGATCAAGGTGTTTCTACTTTAACACCTCTTTAAGGTCTACAATAGTATATAGAATAAATATCGAGGGAATGATTTTTCTGCTACTTAGCAGCGCAAACGTTCCTTCAAGCGTTTAAATACTAGACAATCCTGTGTATGATGAGTACATCAAACGAAAACAAGATTGAATTAGTATGAAAAAAGGCAATGCCTGGGAGACCCAATCGTGAGATTGGGTCTTTTTTTTGTCCATGATGGACTAAAGAGTGATTTTTTTTGGCTGAGGGATGGTAAGGGCTGCGACCTCAGTCGCAGGTGCGCAGCACGGGAGCGAATGCGTACCCCTGTACAGCCCGACACGGAGTTTCTGTCTGACACATGCTAATGTGATAGATAGGAACGCAGTGGCAGCCCCAAAGCCTTACTTAATTAATAGTGATCGTATAGGAATATGACTTCTTGGGAGCAGGAGCTTCTGTTTTGTTGGCACTACTTACTTGGTATTGGAGCGACATTCCTTTTTTCTTAGGAGCAGGTGCCTTTTTCGGCTTTTCTTTAGGTAGATTAAAGTTGATTTGGATAGTCTTGTGAAAAGTAACCCTCATCTTGCGCGTCTTTTCTACATTGAATTCAAATAGCTTGACCAAGCGCTGGGCCTCTTCATCACAGCCATAGCCTAACCCTTTGATCACCTTAGTTTTAATGACCTTGCCTTTATAGTCTACATCGTACTTGATTTTGACGTTTCCTTCGATCTTTTGGTCTATAGCTTCTTTCGGGTACTTCATATTTTCCTTGATAAGAGCGCGCATTCCACTAATACCACCTTCGAAGAATGGCTTCACTAGAAAGGATTTAGGCTTTTTTGAGGGTTTGGGCTGTTTGGCCATATCTTAACTTTTATTTTGTGTATTCTAGGTTTTACGCAAATAATTACGGGACGTTGTTGAATTTGTCAAATTTAATATCTATATTTCTTTTATAATTCTATGCACGAAAGAGCCTATTACACATATTTGGAGTTTCAAAAAAGATACTCCGCGCATACCATAACTGCGTATCGAAATGATATTGAGCAGTTTGTATTTTACTTAAAATCATCTTTTGACATAAATGATGTTTTGACAGTAACCCATGTACATATTAGATCTTGGATAGTACATCTGATGCAAAACAAGATTACACCGCGCAGTATCAACCGAAAGCTGTCTTGCCTCAATAGTTTATATAAATTCTTAATCCGTAGAAAGATTGTTAAAGTCAATCCTCTACGAAAAGTCCAAGGACCTAAAGAATCAAAGAGATTGCCATCTTATGTCAAGCAAAGCAATTTAGAAAAACTTTTTCAAGAAATAAATTTCACAGAAAATTTTGCGGGGGTTCGAGACAAGGCCATTTTGTATACGCTATACGCTACAGGCCTTCGTAGGGCTGAGTTAATAAGCCTTACCACTTCTAGTTTTGATTTTGAATCACGTCAACTTAAAGTGCTCGGAAAGCGAAATAAAGAGCGGATTATTCCATACGGTGAAGCTCTGGCAGAGATGTTGATAACATATAGGGAGGAAAAGCATAAAGCGTTTCCGCAAAATGATTCCCCCTCATTTTTCGTTACTAATAAAGGTCAGACATTGTATCCGAAGTTTGTGTACAATCTGGTAAGTAAGCATTTGTCTCGTGTGACTACGGTCAGTCAACGTAGCCCGCATACATTGCGGCATTCATTTGCGACGCATCTGTCCAACAGTGGGGCAGACCTCAATTCAATAAAGGAACTGCTTGGCCACTCAAGTTTGACAGCCACGCAGATTTATACGCACAATTCGATAGAAAAACTTAAAGAAGTATATAGAAAGGCCCATCCAAAGGCCAAGGAAAATTAATTAACTTTTAAAATTAAAGCCTATGTAAAGAGCAACGCACTCAATGTTTTTTTTCATTAACCATTAAAAAAAAAGTAGATTATGAAGATAATAACGCAATCCGTTCGTTTCACAGCAGATCAAAAATTATTAGCTTACATTGAGCAAAAAGTTACCGCACTGGAAAATTATTTCCACAAGATTATTCAAGTTGATGTATTTCTCAAGCTTGAAAACTCGGGTAAAATAAAAGGTAAAACAGTCGAGATTAGACTAAAAGTACCAGGAGACACGATTTACATTAGCGAAAGTAAACTGAAATTTGAGGCTGCAGTCGATGCAGTTGTCGAAAAACTTAAAAGGAAGGTGATCAAATATAAGGAACAACTTCGCAGTAGATAAAGACCATTTAGTCCAAATAATCTGCCTTACGACCAACTAGCTATCACATGCAAGTTGGTCGTTTGCTGTTTTTAGAGTTTTTTTTTGGGGGAAAAATGCCCATGCTAAGGCAGGGCACCGGGCTCATCCGCTTTACTGCGTGCCGCTTCTATCCCTTTTTCCTACGCGCTCCGCTTGTCGAGCTTAGCCTATTCGGCACGCGATGGTAAAAAAAGTTTGACCCAAGTGACTCTATACTAGAGAGTTATCACAGAAGGTCTTAAATCCAATAAAAAATGAAAAATAAAAAGGGAGGCAGAAAGAAAAAATTCGTTGAATTGACTCTGTCTGGCAACAAACCTCTGTCTTACTCGTAAATCTTATCAGCGATAAAAAACTCGAAAAAAATATTTTCATTTTATATGAAAAAGTATATCTTTGCATTCGCTTTCAGAGAAATGTTTCTGAATAAGTAAAAACAGGTTGAAATAACGATTCTTAACATAGAGTCGCCGATGTAGCTCAGTTGGCCAGAGCAGCTGATTTGTAATCAGCGGGTCGGGGGTTCGAATCCCTCCATCGGCTCTATTTTGATTTAGTTCAAAATTAATATGTTGGGGGTGCGCCGAAGTTGGAGAGACGGGGCAGACTGTAAATCTGTTGCTTAGGCTGAATAGGTTCGATTCCTATCACCCCCACAAATTGAAATGTTAACCAACAAATAGTATATCTTAGTTTTGATTTAAGATATGCGTGTCATTAAATGACATTATTTGCGAGAGTAGCTCAGTTGGTAGAGCATCAGCCTTCCAAGCTGAGGGTCGCGGGTTCGAGTCTCGTCTCTCGCTCAATTGTTTTTCTAAAGACGCTAATTAAATTTATGTCTTTAGTGAAATCAGGAGCCTAGTGATGTCTAGTCTTCTTATTTATAGGATACATGAATTTATCATAGGAGAAGCTGCCGTTGTAGCTCAGGGGTAGAGCACTTCCATGGTAAGGAAGGGGTCGTGGGTTCAATTCCCACCAATGGCTCCATTTAAATATAAATTGTTTATTAATTATTTTATTGCTCATATTTAAAAATCATTACTGATGGCAAAAGAAACCTTCGAAAGGAATAAACCTCACGTAAATATCGGAACCATTGGCCACGTGGATCATGGTAAAACTACTCTTACCGCTGCCATCACAAATGTGTTGGCTGGAGAGGGCTTAGCTGAAAAGAAAGATTACGATTCTATTGATGCTGCTCCTGAAGAGAAAGAAAGAGGTATTACTATTAACACTGCTCACGTTGAATACGAGACAGCGAATCGTCACTATGCTCACGTAGATTGTCCAGGTCACGCGGATTACGTTAAGAACATGGTTACAGGTGCTGCTCAAATGGATGGTGCTATTCTTGTAGTTGCGGCTACAGATGGACCTATGCCTCAAACGAGAGAGCACGTTCTACTTTGTAAGCAAGTAGGTGTACCAAAAATTGTTGTATTCATGAACAAGGTTGACCTTGTAGATGATGCAGAAATGTTAGAATTGGTAGAAATGGAAGTAAGAGAAATTCTTGACCAATATGAATTTGGTGGAGATTCTGCTGCTGTAATACCAGGTTCTGCACTTAAAGCTCTTGAAGGAGAAGCTGGTGCAGTTCAAGCGATCAAGGATTTGATGGCTGCTGTAGATAAAGAAATTCCAGAACCAGTAAGAGAGGTTGATAAGCCATTCTTGATGCCTATTGAAGATGTATTCTCTATCACAGGTCGTGGTACAGTTGCAACTGGTAGAATCGAAAGAGGAGTTATCAATACAGGTGATCCTGTTGAAATCATCGGTATGATGAAGGATGAGGAGAAGCCATTGACTTCTACTATTACTGGAGTTGAAATGTTCCGTAAGATTCTTGCAAGAGGAGAAGCTGGTGATAATGCTGGTCTACTTCTTAGAGGTATAGATAAGGAAATGATCAAAAGAGGTATGGTAATCTGTGCTCCAGGTTCTGTTCAACCACATAATCACTTCAAATGCGAAGTTTATGTATTAGGAAAGGATGAAGGAGGTAGACATACACCATTCTTCAACGGTTATAGACCACAATTCTACTTTAGAACTACAGATGTTACAGGTGACTGTAACCTTCCTGATGGTGTAGAAATGGTTATGCCTGGTGACAACGTTACTCTTGAAGTGAAGTTGATTAACAAAATTGCAATGGAAAAAGGTCTACGTTTTGCGATCAGAGAAGGTGGTAGAACTGTAGGTGCTGGACAAGTTATCGAAATTATCGCATAAGCGATTTTTATAACATACAAGATGTAATTGAGGGAATTAAGTATCTTTTTAGATACTTAATTTTCCCATTTACGGAATAGGCGATTAGGATGCGTCGCCTCATTACAATTTTTTTGTAATTACGGGCATAGTTCAATGGTAGAATAGAGGTCTCCAAAACCTTTGATCTGGGTTCGAATCCTAGTGCCCGTGCAAATATTAAAATGATGGATAGATTTTTATTATCAGTCAAAGAAAGTTATAACGAGTTAATCAATAAGGTTACTTGGCCTACATGGCCTAACTTGCTTTCAAGTACAATCACTGTACTTATTGCTTCAGTAATACTTACTTTGATTATTTTCGCTATGGATTCTGTGTCAAACACAGGTTTGGATACAGTGTACGATTTTTTTGACCCAAATAGTTCCAACGGATAATTCCATTGATGATGACAGACGAAAAGGCAAATATTGAAGATCAATCTAACAATGAAGAACTTACTTCGCAAGAAGTAGAAAGCACTGAAACTGCTTCTTCAACGTCAGCTGCTGTAGATGAACCTACTCTAGAGGTAGAGCCAGCTGCAGAAGAGGTGTCTGAATCAACAGCGGAAGTAACAGAGGAAGTTGCACCTGAATCGATTGTAGAGGAAATGGCTACCGAAGAGGTAGTGGTACCGAAGAAAGAAAAAAAGATCGACGACGGAAAAAGATGGTTTTCACTTCGTGTGATTAGTGGTAAAGAAAGAAAGATTAAAGAGAGAATTGAATTAGAAATTCAACGCTCTGGTTGGACGGATTTTATTACGCAAATCTTAGTACCAACAGAAAAAGTGTATAAAATAAGACAGGGAAAAAAAGTTATCTCTGAGAGAAATATATTACCAGGATACATTTTGGTTGAGGCTATCGCTAAAAATTTTACAGGCGAAATGGTTCAAGCTATTACCGGAATGCCAAATGTAATTCATTTCCTAGGAAGAAATAATCCTATACCTATGCAGCAGTCTGAAGCAAACAGAATGTTAGGTAAAGTGGATGAATCTCAAGATGTAGGCGAATCATTATTAGAGCCATTCATTGTAGGAGAAACGGTAAAGATCGTAGACGGACCATTCAACGAGTTTGTTGGAGATATCCAAGAGATCAACGACGAAAAGAAAAAACTAAAGGTAATAGTAAAGATATTTGGACGTGGGACAGAAGTAGAATTGAACTTCATCCAAGTAGAAAAACAAGCATAACGCACTCTTAACTAATATACTTGAATACAGATTTGCTTCCCTGTGTTCTTCATGATTAAAGAAAGCTCAAATGGCAAAAGAAGTAGAAACGTTTATAAAATTGCAGGTAAGGGGAGGTTCCGCTAATCCAGCACCACCGGTAGGGCCGGCACTTGGTGCAAAGGGTGTGAACATCATGGAATTCTGTAAGAGATTTAATGCGAAAACTGAAGATTCAAGAGGTAAATTATTACCAGTTGTAATCACTGTTTTCAAGGATAAGTCTTTTGATTTCTTGATAAAGACTCCACCAGCTGCTACTCAATTAATGGAACTTGCAAAACTTAAGAAAGGTTCAGCTGTGCCAAACCGTGATAAGGTAGGTAAGGTGTCTTGGGATCAAGTAAAGCAGGTTGCTGAAATAAAAATGGTCGATCTGAATGCTTTTACTATAGAATCTGCCATGAAAATGGTAGCTGGAACAGCTAGAAGTATAGGGCTTGTCGTTGAAGGCACTCCTCCTTGGGAAAACTAAGAAATTAACTTTATTTATTATATAGGCCATTGGTCTATAGGGAGTCCAGGTATTTATCTGGATGCTTGCACCTAAAAAATATATAGTATGCCTAAAATTGGTAAAAAAAGAAAAGAGGCGCAAAAGCTCGTTGAAGCTGATAAGCATTATCAGATCAAAGACGCTATGCATCTTGTAAAGAAGGTCAACACAACTAAGTTTGACGCTTCTGTAGATCTACACATTAGATTAGGAATAGATCCTAAAAAAGCTGATCAAGCATTGAGAGGCACAGTTTCCCTTCCACACGGTACTGGTAAAACAAAAAGAGTAGCTGTATTCTGTACACCTGATAAAGAGCAGGAGGCTAAAGATGCAGGTGCTGATTATGTTGGTCTAGAAGAGCTCGTTGCTAAAGTACAGGGAGGTTGGACAGATGTAGATGTTGTTATTGCAATGCCTCAGACGATGGCACAAGTAGGTAAGATTGGTAGAATTCTCGGACCAAGAGGTTTGATGCCTAACCCAAAAACAGGTACAGTAACTCCAAATGTTGCTGCCGCTGTTGCCGAAGTTAAGAAAGGAAAAATCTCTTTTAGAGTAGATAAGTTTGGTATCATTCATACTTCTGTTGGTAGAGTTTCATTCTCTGCTGACCAGTTGCATGATAATGCTATGGAAGTTTTGACTACCATCATTAAAATGAAGCCTGCATCTGCAAAAGGGATATATATGAAATCAGTCACCTGTGCTAGTACTATGAGCCCAGGGATAAAAATAGATCCTAAAGGATTAGGATAATCTTTAAATATTTAATTTTCAAAAAATGACTCGTACAGAAAAAGCAACTGCAGTTGAGGAATTAAAGCAAAAATTTGAAGAATATTCATTCTTTTATTTGACTGATTCTTCAACATTGACGGTTGAACAAATTAATAAATTAAGAAGAGACTGCTTCGACAAGGATATAGAAATGAAGGTGGTAAAAAACACCCTTGTTGCTAAAGCCTTTGCAGACGCTCCTGAAGATAAAAATTACGGTAAACTTTTAGATTCCTTAAAAGGACCAACCTCAATCATGTTTAGTAAGGCAGCAAACTTGCCTGGTAAAGTGATTGAAGAGTTTAGAAAAACTAGTGATTACCCAATTCTCAAAGCTGCTTATATTGATGCAGATATTTTTGTAGGGGATGAACAAGTTAAAGCTCTTGCGAGCTTGAAGTCTAAAGAGGATCTTATTGGCGATGTGATTATGTTATTACAATCACCAATGAAAAACCTTCTTGGTTCACTTCAGTCTGGTCAGAATACCCTTACTGGTATTCTCAAGACTTTAGAGTCAAAAGGAGAATAAGTTTAGTGTAATTTAGTTTAAACATGGCTTCCAAGTTACACGCATATAGATGTTGTATTTATTTGTGAACAATTAAAAAATAGTGTTATAAAATGGCGGATTTAAAATCATTAGCGGACACGCTTGTAAATCTTACGATTAAAGAAGTAAGTGAGTTAGCTGACATTCTAAAAGATGAGCATGGTATCGAACCTGCAGCTGCGGCTGTAGCAGTAGCTGCTGCACCTGGTGCAGGAGGAGATGCTGGTGCTGAAAAAACTGAGTTTGACGTAGTTCTTAACTCTGCAGGTGGTGCAAAACTACAAGTAGTGAAAGAAGTTAAAACTCTAATGGGCGTTGGATTGAAAGAGGCAAAAGATCTAGTTGACAGTGCACCTGCAACCCTTAAAGAGGGATTATCTAAAGATGAAGCTGAAAAGATGAAGGCTGCATTGGAGGCTGCAGGAGCGGATGTTGAATTGAAGTAATCTTTTTGACCAATACAACCCGACCCAAACCATTTATGCAAGTAGAACTCTACTTAAATAACTGATATCACAATTTTAGGCTTAGTCGAAAGTGCTCACACTTTTGACTAGGCCTATCGTTGTCACTGTACGCAGAAATAGTATATGCCGTGCGCATTGTGCACATCGCTTTAGTAAAACACTCAATCAGGCTCAGTGCTAAAGGCTGATTAAAAACTCGATTTCTATGGCTACCAGCGGAAAAATCAAAAATGTGAATCCAAGAATAAGTTTTGGAAAGATTAAACTTCCTGATGCTTATCCCGATTTGCTAGAAATTCAACTAAAATCTTTCAAAGAGTTTTTTCAATTAGAAACTACTCCAGAAAATAGAGGTAATGAAGGTCTATTTAGAGTGTTCCAAGAGAACTTTCCTATTACGGATGCAAGAAATATTTTCGTTCTTGAATTCTTAGACTACTTCGTAGATCCTCCTCGCTACACGATTAGTGAGTGTATGCAACGTGGCCTTACTTATAGTGTACCACTTAAGGCTAAATTAAGACTGTCATGTAATGATGAAGAGCATGTTGATTTCCAAACCATCGTTCAAGATGTGTTTTTAGGGAATATTCCATACATGACTCCTAAAGGTACATTTGTAATAAATGGTGGTGAACGTGTAATTGTTTCTCAGTTACACAGATCTCCTGGTGTATTCTTTGGACAGTCTTTTCACCCAAATGGAACAAAAATTCATTCTGCTAGGATCATTCCTTTTAAAGGAGCCTGGATGGAATTTGCAACCGATATAAATACGGTCATGTATGCTTACATCGATCGTAAAAAGAAATTCCCAGTTACTACTTTATTAAGAGCTATCGGCTTTGATACGGATAAAGCTATCCTAAACATCTTTGGATTAGCAGATGAGATCAAAGCAACTAAGAAGGATCTTAAGAAATCTGTAGGAAGAAAATTGGCCGCTCGTGTATTGAAGAGTTGGACTGAAGATTTCGTAGATGAAGATACTGGAGAAGTTGTAACAATAGAAAGAAATGAAATCATCCTGGAGAGAGATACTGTCCTTGATGAAGAAAATATTGAATTAATTCTTGAAGCAGCGACAGAAACAGTCATCTTGCAGAAAGAAGATGTTGCAGAAGATTATACCATCATCTACAATACTTTGCAAAAAGATCCGACGAGTTCGGAGATCGAAGCAGTTCAGTATATATATAGACAGCTTAGAGGTTCAGATCCACCGGATGATGAAACTGCAAGAGGTATCATTGACAAATTATTCTTCTCCGATAAGCGTTATAACTTGGGAGAAGTGGGACGTTACAAGATCAATAGAAAATTGGGTCTTGAAACTTCTAATGATATCCTTGTTCTTACCAAAGAAGATATTATTGAGATCGTTAAGTACTTGGTAAGTCTTATGAATCAAAAGGCAGAGATAGATGATATCGATCACCTTAGTAACAGAAGAGTTCGTACCGTAGGAGAGCAGTTATATGCTCAATTTGGTGTAGGTCTTGCAAGAATGGCAAGAACTATTCGTGAGAGAATGAACGTAAGAGACAATGAAGTATTTACTCCTGTTGATTTGATCAACGCTCGTACTCTTTCTTCTGTAATTAATTCATTTTTTGGTACCAGTCAGTTATCTCAATATTTAGATCAAACCAATCCGCTTTCAGAAATAACGCATAAGCGTAGAATTTCAGCTCTTGGACCTGGAGGTCTATCGAGAGAAAGAGCAGGTTTTGAGGTTAGAGATGTTCACTATTCTCACTACGGTAGATTGTGTACTATTGAGACTCCGGAGGGACCGAATATTGGATTGATATCTACACTTTGCGTACACGCAAAAGTGAACAAGATGGGATTCTTGGAGACTCCATATAGACCTGTAAAGAACGGTAAGGTTGCAGTCAACGAAAGCGCCCTTTACCTATCTGCAGAAGGAGAAGATTTTAAGAAAATTGCACAGGCCAATGCTCAGATCAATGAGAAAGGAGCATTCCTGACGGAAAAAATAAAGTGTAGAGAGCATGGTGATTTCCCAGTTCTAGCACCTAAAGAAATAGAATACATGGATGTAGCCCCTAACCAGATTGTTGGGGTATCTGCATCATTGATTCCTTTCCTAGAAAACGATGATGCCAATAGAGCCCTGATGGGATCTAACATGCAACGTCAGGCTGTACCATTGGTAAAGCCGAATAGTCCTATCGTAGGTACAGGAATTGAAGAAAGAGTTGCTGTTGATTCTCGTATGATGATCAATGCGGAAGGTGATGGAGTTGTGGAGTATGTAGATGCTCAAGAAATTATCATTCGTTACGATAGAACAGAGAAAGATCAGCTTGTTTCTTTTGAAGACAATAGAAAGTCATATACGCTTATCAAGTTTAGAAGAACCAATCAAGGTACCTGTGTAAACCTGAAGCCGATTGTTAAAAAAGGCGATAGAGTATATAAAGGAAAGATTCTTTGTGATGGTTATGCTACACAAAAAGGAGAATTGGCTCTTGGTCAAAATCTGAAGGTGGCATTTATGCCTTGGAAAGGATACAACTTTGAGGATGCAATTGTTCTTTCTGAAAGAGTAGTTAAGGAAGATATTTTTACTTCTCTACATATCGAGCACTTCGAATTGGATGTAAGAGATACGAAGTTGGGTGAGGAAGAATTGACCAACGATATTCCAAACGTAAGTGAAGATGCGACTAAGGATCTTGATGAAAATGGAATCATTAGAGTAGGTGCTTGGGTGAAGGAAGGAGATATACTAATTGGTAAGATTACACCAAAAGGGGAATCTGATCCTACTCCTGAAGAGAAGTTACTTAGAGCCATCTTTGGAGACAAAGCAGGTGATGTAAAAGATGCTTCATTAAAAGCACCCCCTTCATCAAAAGGTGTGATCATAAACAAGCAGCTTTTTGCTCGTGCTAAAAAGGATAAAATCCAAAAAGCACAAGAAAAAGACCTTTTGATCAAATTAGATGAGCAGCATGCGATTGCTACCAATGAGCTGAAGACTATCTTAATTGATAAGTTGATGGTAATGCTTAAAGGTAGGACTTCAAATGGTGTGAAAAGTATCTATAATGAAGAGTTGGTACCTAAGGGTACTAAGTTCTCTCAGACAGTGCTTAAAAATAAGATTGACTATTCTGTAGTAGATTATAGTAACTGGACAAGCGATGCGGACAAGAATAAATTGATCGCTAGATTGTTGCACAACTATAGTATCAAGTACAACGAAGAAGTAGGTAGATACAAGCGTGAAAAATTCAACATCAGTATTGGTGATGAACTTCCTGCAGGTGTACTCAAGTTAGCTAAAGTTTATATGGCTAAGAAGAGAAAACTGAAAGTAGGAGATAAGCTTGCAGGACGTCACGGTAACAAGGGTATTGTTTCTAGAATCGTAAGAATGGAAGATATGCCATTCCTCGAAGATGGAACTCCAGTGGATATCGTACTGAATCCTCTAGGTGTACCTTCAAGAATGAACTTGGGTCAAATCTTTGAAACGGTTCTTGGTTGGGCTGGTGAGAAGCTTGATATGAAATTTGGAACACCAATTTTCGATGGTGCGAGTATGGATGAAATCGAGACGTACATCCAGCAAGCTAAGCTGCCTTCATTAGGACAGACTTATTTATACGATGGCGAAACAGGTGATAAATTTCACCAGCAAGCAACAGTAGGTATCATCTACATGTTGAAGCTTTCTCACATGGTTGATGATAAGATGCACGCTCGTTCTATTGGACCGTACTCATTGATTACGCAACAACCACTAGGTGGTAAGGCGCAGTTTGGTGGGCAAAGATTTGGAGAGATGGAAGTATGGGCACTGGAAGCATTTGGTGCATCAGCTATACTACAAGAACTTTTGACTATCAAGTCTGATGATATCCAAGGTAGAGCTAAAGCATACGAGGCAATAGTGAAAGGAGACAATCTTCCTGAACCAAATATACCTGAATCATTCAATGTACTAATACATGAATTGAGAGGGTTAGCACTTGATGTGAAATTCGACTAAGACAATTTAATATTTAAGAATAGATTAAATATTTTGCTTTATGGCATTTAAAAAGAATACGAAAGGTCAACATACTAATTTCAGCACGATCACGATCAGTCTGTCATCTCCGGATGATATTCTAGAGAGATCATTTGGTGAAGTTTTGAAACCTGAAACAATTAACTATAGATCTTATAAACCTGAAAGAGACGGATTATTCTGTGAAAGAATTTTCGGCCCGGTTAAAGATTATGAATGTTATTGTGGAAAATATAAGCGTATCAGATACAAAGGTATTGTATGTGATAGATGTGGTGTCGAAGTAACCGAAAAGAAGGTTAGAAGAGAGAGAATGGGCCACATCAAACTAGTAGTACCTGTTGTACATATCTGGTTTTTCAAATCTCTTCCTAACAAGATTGGATACCTTTTAGGTATTGCATCTAAAAAGTTGGAGACCATAGTTTACTACGAAAGATATGTGGTGATTCAACCAGGTATCAAAGAGGATATCGAATTAAAGACGCTCCTTACAGAAGAAGAGTACTTAGAAATCTTAGAAACGCTTCCACCAGATAACCAAATGTTGGAAGATGATGATCCTAATAAGTTCATCGCTAAGATGGGAGCGGAAGCTATACGTGATTTATTGATTCGTATCGATCTTGACCAGCTTAGTAAAGATCTTAGACTACAAGCTTTGACCGAGACTTCTCAGCAGAGAAAATCTGAAGCGCTTAACAGACTTAGAGTTGTTGAGGCATTTAGAGATGGGCAAAGTAGAATCGAGAATAACCCAGAATGGGCTATCATCCAATACCTTCCAGTTGTGCCACCAGAGTTAAGACCTTTGGTGCCTCTAGATGGTGGACGTTTTGCAAGTTCGGATTTGAATGATTTATACCGTAGAGTAATTATCAGAAATAATCGTCTAAAGAGACTTTTGGAAATTAAAGCACCAGAAGTGATCTTGAGAAATGAAAAGAGAATGCTTCAAGAAGCAGTTGATTCTCTTTTTGATAATTCTAGAAAATCAAACGCTGTTAAAGCGGAAGGTGGTAGAGCACTTAAGTCATTATCTGATGTATTGAAAGGTAAGCAAGGTCGTTTTAGACAGAACTTACTCGGAAAACGTGTGGATTATTCTGGCCGTTCTGTTATTGTAGTAGGACCAAACTTGAAGCTCCACGAATGTGGTATTCCAAAGTCTATGGCTGCTGAACTTTTCAAGCCATTCGTAATAAGAAAACTGATTGAAAGAGGTATCGTTAAAACGGTTAAATCTGCTAAGAAATTAGTAGATCGTAAAGATCCAGTAATCTGGGAGATACTCGAGAATATATTAAAGGGACACCCTGTTTTATTAAACAGAGCCCCTACACTACACAGACTTTCTATACAAGCTTTTCAGCCTAGACTTATAGAAGGAAAGGCGATCCAATTGCACCCACTTGTTTGTGGTGCCTTTAACGCCGATTTTGATGGTGATCAAATGGCGGTACACGTACCTTTAAGTCAAGGAGCGATATTGGAGGCGCAAGTTTTGATGCTTTCAGCACACAACATGTTGAATCCTCAAAACGGAACACCAATTACCCTTCCTTCACAGGATATGGTTTTGGGTCTTTATTACCTTACAAAAAGTAGAACTAAGAAAGAAGGTACCAAGGTGACACACTACTACTCTGCTGAGGAAGTAGTTATTGCTTACAATGAAAAAGTACTTGATCTTCATTCTAACGTAATCGTAAAGGTTCTTGTAGAAAAAGGAGAAGGAGAGTTGGTTCTAGAAAGAGTAGAAACTACTGTAGGACGTGTTATCTTCAATAAAGCAATACCTGAAAATGTTCCTTTTGCGAATGTAGTATTGACTAAGAAGAACCTTAAGGTGATTATCATGGATATCATCGAGCGTACTGATTTTGCCATTACAGCTTCATTCCTTGATGAGATTAAGGATATGGGTTTCTACTGGTCATTTAAAGGAGGATTATCCTTTAACCTTGGAGATCTTATCTCACCATCTAATAAGCAAGCTACATTGGATGAAGCGAGAACTTCTGTTGATGAAGTTTGGGATAACTACGAGTTAGGTTTGATTACAGGTAATGAGCGTTACAATCAAGTTATTGACAAGTGGACATTTGCCGATAATCAGATTACAACAAAATTAATGGAAGAGTTGGCCGCTCATAAAGACGGTTTCAACTCAGTATATATGATGCTTGATTCTGGAGCGCGTGGATCTAAACAACAGATTAAGCAGCTTTGTGGATTAAGAGGACTGATGGCAAAGCCAAGAAAATCTGGTGATACTGGTGGGGCGATTATTGAAAATCCGATCCTTTCCAATTTCCTTCAAGGACTATCAGTACTAGAGTACTTTATCTCTACGCACGGTGCACGTAAAGGTCTTGCCGATACAGCATTGAAGACTGCCGATGCAGGATATCTTACTAGAAGATTAGTAGATGTTGCGCAGGATGTAGTAATTCATGAGACGGATTGCTTTACACTCAGAGGTAATGCAACGACATCTCTAAAAGAAAATGACAAAGAGATAGTTTCTTTGACAGACAGAATCGAAGGACGCTATTCATTGCATGATATCACGCATCCAGTTACGGATGAATTGATTGTATCTTCAGCAGAGTATATAACGCTCAAAAAAGCGAAGTACATCGAAGAGGTTGGAATCGAAGAGGTTGTCATTAGATCAGTTCTTACTTGTGAAACCAAAAGAGGAGTTTGTGCAAAGTGCTATGGTAAAAACTTGGCATCTGGAAGAATCACAGAGATAGGTGATGCAGTAGGAATTATTGCAGCACAGTCTATTGGTGAACCAGGTACACAATTGACACTGCGTACATTCCACGTGGGTGGTATCGCATCTGTTACGAAGCAAGATTCAGAATTGTCTTCTAAATTCTCTGGTAGAGTTGAGTTTGATGGTATCACTACTATCAAGCATAAAGACGAGGAAGGAAACACAGTAGTTATCGTTCTTTCTAGATCAGGTGAATTGAGAATTGTAGATAAGGATACTGGAAAAGTATACTCTTCTAGCCATATCAAGTATGGTTCTATACTTCATGTAAAAGATGGAGCAACAGTAGAGAAAGGATCAGTTCTTACGAGCTGGGATCCATTCAACGCGGTAATCATCTCCGAGCACGAAGGTATAGTTCAGTTTGAAGATATGGAAGAAGGTATCACATTCAGAAAAGAATATGATGACCAGACGGGTTATTCAGAAATGGTAATTACCGAGACTAGAAAATCTCGTATGGTACCAAAGGTAAAAGTAGTTTCTGCTGATGGCGAAGTACTTAAATCTTATAACGTACCGGTAGGAGCATATATATCTGTGGAAGCAGGTGCGCAAATCAAAAAAGGTGCACGTATTGCGAAGATTCCTCGTAAGGTAGGTTCTATTGGTGATATTACCGGTGGTCTTCCTAGAGTTACTGAGTTGTTTGAAGCAAGAAATCCTTCCAATCCTGCAGTTGTTGCGGAGATAGATGGAGAAGTTTCATTCGGTAAGATTAAGAGAGGAAACCAAGAGGTAATCGTTGATGCAAAAGATGGGCAACAGCGTAGATACTTAATATCTACTTCTAAGCACATCCTAGTACAAGATGGTGACTTTATCAAAGCAGGTACGACTTTATCAGATGGATCTATT
>CALJVI010000067.1 GCA_937974575.1 uncultured Saprospiraceae bacterium
ACAAATCGCTCTCCTATGGAAGGATAAAAAACGGTAAACGGCCCATCACCAGTTGCGGTAGCGGGTTGCGCTTCTTGGCCAAAAGACCATGTCTTACGGGTGATATTTCCTTCTGCAAAAGAAGAAAAATCTTCAATCTCAACATTTCTATCGCATTCTATCGTGTCAGGCATCAAAACAAAATCAGCTATTGGACCCGTAAATGTAGAAGATCCTCCAAAGTCTATGCTAAATCCATTTCCTGAATTACTAAAGTTGTTAACTAGCAAGCCATATACTTTTCCAGCTTGAAGATTTACAGCAGAGACAAAGTTGTTATTTCCAGCTTGACATCCACAAGTTTCCCCAAAATCGGCATCAGAAAGAGAGAGGCCAGTAGGGCCAGAGCATTGTCTCCATTCACTAAAGGGTTGGTTACTATTTGCTCCAGATAGCATACATCTTAACTCGATCATTCCTGAACAATCTCCAATACCGTTTGGTAATTCATACAGTGCAAAGTCCAAATCATCATCTTCTTTTAAGGGCGTCAACGTAAATGCAAGACTACCTGGATCATCGCAAGTCCAAGTGTACCATGATGAGTTTGTTTCTACCCATTCACAATCATCAGTAGGGTCATTGTTGTTAAGATTTCTGTTGCATTGTGAATCAGGCAATTGATCACTGGTCAATCCAGTTCCGATTAAACTTTCAACTACAAAAGAAGACTTGTCACATAAAACAACAGAACTGGGACAATCAGCCGATGGCTCAGGTACTGCGTTAAAGTTATTGACACATAATTTAAAGGTACCCACATTGTCATCTTCTGCACTTACACGGATATAGTATCTAGCGCCAACTATAAGATTTGGAATAATGAACTCTACCACATTCACATCATCAAAGTCTGTGTTGCATCCCTCCTCAGTCGGCATATCGCAATTACCACTATATAGCGCAATAGATGGATTATTAAGAGTACCTCCAGGCAAATCTCCATCACTATTACCGTTTACAGTTACACTTATAGTATTTCCCATAGCGATAAATGAAAACCAAACATCATTATCAATATTATCAACTGTATTTGGCCAACACCCAGGATTAGCTACTCCTGAAGGGATTGAATTTACATTCGTATACTCACCCTCATCGGAACAGTAGCTTTCCGGATTTTCTATATTCTCAGCACTATTACAAAAATCATTGAACACTTGTCCATTCAAGGCAAAATGCTGATAAGAGAGAACAGTGACAATTATGATTAACTTGTAAAATCTATGTTGCATAAGGGCTCTTGTTTGTACTAATTTTAACGACTTAAAATTACGGAAAAGTGCTATGAATTAGGGTTTAACCCTAATAATTAAGCATATTTTAATACATTGCCTACTAATTTACGAATAACTCCATGTTTAAGATACCAAATCTTATTACCCTTATCAATTTATTGAG
The DNA here is from genome assembly GCA_937974575.1 of uncultured Saprospiraceae bacterium. Lineage (GTDB taxonomy): Bacteria > Bacteroidota > Bacteroidia > Chitinophagales > Saprospiraceae > JALZVN01. The sequence continues at coordinate 1,441 of CALJVI010000067.1, forward strand.
TGGATGCTTGGCAATAGTATTTCTATTCCGACATGACCTTATGGCAGTGATCTATTGTATAGTGATCAGTTTAATCGCTGATTTTCTAGATGGATTTGTAGCCAGACTCCTCAATTCCTTTAGTGACATGGGCAAAGAGCTCGATTCTTTGGCGGATATGGTGTCTTTTGGCTTTTTGCCAGGTGCTATCCTCTTTTACCTTATTCAGCAAGGAGATTTGACTACCTTAGAATATCAAGGTATTGCTGGCTTTATAGTTACGCTATTTGCTGCCTTGCGTCTTGCCAAATTTAACATAGATACTCGTCAAAGTGAGTCCTTTTTGGGCTTACCTACACCATCTGCGACACTGTTTATTGCTGGATTGGTCCTCATATACCGAGCAGATCCATCCTTAGTTGTATTTCAGTGGCCAGTGCTTTTGGGCATAGGAATACTCTTGTCTCTATTGATGATCAGTGATATTCCGATGTTTAGCTTAAAATTTAAAGGATTCTCTTGGAAAGGAAACGAAATTCGCTACATATTTATCATCTTTGCGGCAGCTATGATACCATTGACAGGAGTATATTCCCTTTCGCTAATCATAGCGATTTATATCATTTACTCCATAGCGATTCAACAAATCAATAGATCAACAAATAAACGAATCAACAAATAGACGATTCAATAATAAAAGATACTTATGAAATTCAAAGCACACATCAATATTATGCCGCACAAGGAACTGTTAGATCCTCAAGGCAAGACCGTTACAAAAAATATGGCTGGTGTAAATGTGGATGGGGTTCACGACGTGCGCATCGGTAAGCGTATCGAAATGACATTAGAGGCAACAGATGAGGCCAATGCTAAATCAAAAGTAGATACTGCCTGCGAAAAACTATTAGCCAATCTCATCATGGAGTCTTACGAGTATGAGCTCGAGACACTCGCTTAATTTAGCTTCCCATTGCTATACATCGTCCCCACGCCCATAGGCAACCTTCAAGACATGACCCATCGCGGGATAGAGATGCTCAAGCAAGCGAGCGTTATCTATGCGGAAGACACGAGGACGAGTAAGCGACTTCTAGATCATTACGATATCCAAAACGAGGTACGATCATTCCATGCGCACAATGAGCATGGAGTAGTGGACAAGCTTATCGAGATGATGCAGCGTGGTCATGTTATTGCGCTTATTTCAGATGCTGGTACACCCGGTATTTCAGATCCAGGATTTTTGTTGGCACGTGCTTGTCATGAGCATGATGTGCCTGTTACCTGCCTTCCGGGCCCTACGGCATTTGTACCTGCGCTAGTGAGTAGCGGACTGCCATGTGATCGATTTCACTTCGAAGGATTTCTACCGCATAAAAAAGGACGACAGACGCGCCTCAAATATCTAGCAACTTTACCCCACACCTTCGTGCTGTACGAAAGTCCGTATCGTTTGCTTAAGTGCCTCGACCAACTCATGGAGCACTGCGGGCCAGATCGGATGGCATGTGTATGCCGCGAGATCAGCAAGTTGCACGAGGAGGTGAAGCGAGACACACTCACTGCCCTTCATGAACACTTCTCTATTCCCGAAAAAGTGAAAGGAGAAATTGTTATGGTCATCGGTGGCAATACCGAATCTTAATTCAAGTTAATATTTTTGTTTTATTTGGGCGACCCCTTCGCTGAAAAGCGCTCAGGGCAGGCTATTCAGGGGTGCGCTATCGCTCCCGTGCAGGCACCTGCCGCTAATGCGTCAGCCCTTACTATCCTTTTCGCAAAACCTGCCTTAGTGCTAACATTTCTTGCTTTTCTTCTTCGGTGTCTTGTGTAGGTTAGCTTCGCTACGGTGATTGCGGTGTTTATCTTACATTCATTCTTCCTTAGGTGTCTTGAGCCCGATAGCAGTGCTTAAGCTTTTCTCAGGTGGTTTCTCACCTCTACAAGTTGGAAAGGCGTCAGCTTCAGCATTGCTATACTTGCCAGAATCGAGAAATGAAAATTAACAAAATATACCCACCTTCAAACGACACAATACGCTACAAATAGAGTAAAAGAAGAAGTACCATATTATAATCCACCCATGGATAATACAAGCTTAGCTATAATGCTTCTACTAACTGCTGCATTAACCTATCTAATCACCTATTATTGGCTGACGGCCAATACTGTGAAAAAGTCAAGCTATAAAGCCATAGAGGACACATTACAGCAGCAAAAAACGCTCAACGAGCAACAGCAAAGCCAGTTACAACAAATCAAGGGGCAATATGATCAATTGACGGTAAGATGGGAACGGGAAACGGAGCTCAATGCCAGCCAGCAAGAAAAGATAGATCAAAATCAAAAAGATACCTTTTTACTCCAAACAGAAATTGCTACCCTCGCTGCTAATAATGATGCTCTCATAGACAAGCTAGGAGATCAGATGAAGAGTTTCAAGATGATGCAAGAAACGTCTAAAGCGGAATTCAAAAATATAGCCCAGCAACTCTTAGAAGAAAAGTCAGCCTCATTTGCTAATACACAGAAAAAGGAACTGACGGAGGTACTTGCCCCGCTCAAAGAACGTATCCAACATTTCGAAAGTAAAGTAGAGTCTACCAATAAGGAATCTATCGCAAGGCACTCTTCTTTAAAAGAACAGCTTATCCAACTCAGCGATCTGAATAAGCAGATGAGCAATGAAGCAAGACAATTGACCAGTGCACTCAAGCAAGATAACAAGGCACAAGGGAATTGGGGAGAATTGATTCTAGAATCTATATTAGATAAATCAGGCCTCGAAAAAGATAGAGAATATCATGTGCAAGTCTCTCTTACTTCAGACTCTGGGCAAGTATATCGACCAGATGTAATTATTGATTTACCAGATAACAAAAAAATAATTATAGACAGTAAAGTATCTCTTACGGCCTATGATAAGATGGT
>CALJVI010000068.1 GCA_937974575.1 uncultured Saprospiraceae bacterium
TACGACGTCAACTCCTGTGCAAACTGCGACAACAATCGTAACTACTACTGCAACTACTCCTCAGACGAATGTAATCACTACAACTACTCCAGCACCTACCGAATTTTCAAGTAAAGGACAAACTACTAATGTAGAAGTTGGTACTTCATATAGCAATGTTGTAACTACAACAGCTGCTCCTGTTGAGACTGTAGTCGTTACTAAGCCTGCTGCTCCAGCTGTTATGTCTTCAACTATGGGATTTGGTCTTCAAGTAGGATCTTTTATTGATTACAACAATGCTATGAAAGAAATGACAAACTTGCAGAATATGAATGTGAGTAATGTTCTTTTGAATGCAGTAAATGATAAGTCTGGAAAAACAGTTTATAAATTGATTGTTGGTCCTTATTATGATCGTTCAGAGGTAGAGCAATACAAAGCAATTGCTCCTGGTAGCTATAAGAAAAATTCATTTATTGTGGATTTATCTAAAATGAAGTAAGTATATAAGAATCAGGATGTTGTGCTGCTCCCAAAAACCGCACAACTAGCTGTATTTCATACTTTTTTAGTTTTTAAAAGCTCGACTAATTATTTTTAGTCGAGCTTTTCTATTTTCTAGATACAAGACTAAAAATTCCTTTTTTTTGTTCTTTTTTGGCTGTATCTAGTATTGTAATTAACGTTTCTGAATGCTTTCAATAGAGATACTGTTATTCGACCGTTTCACTCCGCTGGAGTTCCTCAAATCTTAAGCCTGATCTTGCAACAGTCATTGCACTTCTCCGAAGTTTTTTAGCAATAAGAGCTCAATAGAAATATGGGTTTTCGAGCGTTTCACTCCTATACGATCATCACGGCTTATGTATAATTTGATGATTTAGCTCGATAATCATATTGCATCGAAGCTTGCCTGACTCCTTTCAGGTGTCGCAGAGCAAGTCGACGATCGAGTTCTTATTTTGGATCATACTTGACTTGAATTTGTTTATAAGATACGTGTATAGCATCGAGGTTGAAAACCTCGACGAACGCAATATTATAGGAATGAAGATGCAGTGTTTTTACACTGCATCTTCATTCCTGAATATTTTAAATAGAGCTATTTTTATTCGACCGTTTCACTCCGCTGGAGTTCTTCAAATCTTAAGCCTGTTCTTGCAACAGTCATTGCACTTCTCCGAAGTTTTCTAGCAATTTGATCTCAATAGAAATATGGGTTTTTCGATCGTTTCACTCCTATACGATCATCACGGCTTATGTATAATTTGATGATTTAGCTTGATAATCATATTGCATCGAAGCTTGCCTGACTCCTTTCAGGTGTCGTAGAGCAAGTCGACGATCGAGTTCCTATTTTGGATCTAAATTGATTTGAATTTATATGTGATACGTGTATAGCATCGAGGTTGAAAACCTCGACGAACGCAATATTATAGGAATGAAGATGCAGTGTTTCTACACTGCATCTTCATTCCTGAATAATTTAAATAGAGATATTGTTTTTTGATCGTTTCACTCCGCTGGAGTTCTTCAAATCTTAAGCCTGATCTTGCAACAGTCATTGCACTTCTCCGAAGTTTACTAGCAAAATGATCTCAATAGAAATATGGGATTTCGATCGTTTCACTCCTATACGATCGCCACGGCTTATGTATAATTGGATGGCTTTGCTCGATAATCATATTGCATCGAAGCTTGCCTGACTCCTTTCAGGTGTCGCAGAGCAAGTCGACGATCGAGTTCTTATTTTGGATCATACTTGACTTGAATTTGTTTATTAGATACGTGCATGGCATCGAGGTTGAAAACCTCGACGAGCGCAGTATTATAGAAATGAAGATGCAGTGTTTTTACACTGCATCATCATTTCTGAATGTTTTAAATAGAGATATTTTTTTTTCGATCGTTTCACTCCGCTGGAGTTCTTCAAATCTTAAGCATGATCTTGCAACAGTCATTGCACTTCTCCGAAGTTTTTTAGCAATAAGAGCTCAATAGAAATATGGGTTTTTTGATCGTTTCCTCCGCTGGAGTTCTTCATGCATTAAACCTAATCTTGCAACAGTCATTGCACTTCTCCGAAGTTTTTGAACACTTTCGTTAGTCATTGCCTGAAGCCATCGATTCTATACGATCATCACGGTTTATCTATAATTTGATGGTTTTGCTCGATAATCATATTGCATCGAAGCTTGCCTGACTCCTTTCATGTGTCGTAGAGCAAGTTGACGATCGAGTTCTTATTTAGGAGCATACTTGAATTTGTTTGTAAGATACGTGTATAGCATCGAGGTTGAAAACCTCGACGAACGCAGTATTATAGAAATGATGATGCAGTGTTTTTACACTGCATCATCATTCCTGAATGCTTTCAATAGAGATATTGTTATTCGACTGTTTCACTCCGCTGGAGTTCTTCAAATCTTAAGCTTGATCTTGCAACAGTCATGGCACTTCTCCGAAGTTTTTTAGCAATATGATCTCAATAAAAATATAGGTTTTCGATCTTTTCACTCCGCTGGAGTTCTTCAAATCTTAAATCTGATCTTGCAACAGTCTTTGCACTCCTCCGGAGTTTTCAGAAAACTATAATATTGTATCAGGATTTAAAACAGGTACTTACATCTTTACAGTAGATTTTTGAATCTAGGTCTTCTTGGTGCTACATCTCCTAATCTATCTTTTTTATCTTTCTCATAGGCTGAGTAGTTACCTTCATAAAATCTGACTTGCCCATCATCCTCATACGCGAGTATATGGGTAGCGAGTCTGTCAATAAACCATCTATCGTGACTAATCACCAATACACAACCTGCAAAATTTTCTATAGCTTCTTCCAGCGCTCTTAGTGTATTGACATCAATATCGTTTGTAGGTTCATCGAGCAGAATGACATTTCCGCCTTCCTTAAGGGTAATGGCCAGATGGAGTCTATTGCGTTCTCCACCAGATAAAACTCCGACTTTCTTTTGTTGATCACCACCGGCAAAGTTGAACTTGCTGATGTATGCTCTCACATTCAAATCCTTGCCTTGGACCTGCATCAAATCATTGCCATCTCCGACGACTTCAAATATGGTTTTCTCAGGCTTGAGTGCTTCGTGCGATTGATCTACATATGCAAGTTGGACCGTGTCTCCAATAGTAATACTTCCACTATCTGGTTGCTCCTCGCCCATGATCATTCTGAACAGTGTTGACTTTCCTACACCATTTGGTCCTACGATTCCGACAATGGCATTTTTCGGGATATTCATATTGAGCCCTTCAATAAGAATTCTATTGTCGTATGATTTGGTGAGATTCTCTATATTGATCACGGTGTCGCCTAATCTAGGTCCTGCAGGGATGTTGAGTTCGAGTTTAGCCTCCTTTTCCTTTTGCTCAGCATTACTCATTGCCTCATAGGCATTCAATCTGGCTTTGCCTTTGGACTGCTGACCTTTGGCGTTTGATCTTACCCATTCCAATTCGCGCTTGAGGGCCTTCTGTCTTTTACTTGCTGTTTTCTCTTCAGTAGCCATTCGATTAGATTTTTGTTCTAGCCATGTGCTGTAATTCCCTTCCCAAGGAATGCCTTCACCACGATCTAATTCTAATATCCAGCCTGCTACATTGTCAAGGAAGTACCTATCGTGTGTCACTGCTATTACAGTACCTGGAAATGACTTTAGAAATTGCTCCAACCAATGCACACTTTCCGCATCCAAGTGATTGGTAGGTTCATCCAGAAGTAAAATGTCAGGCTTGCTTAAGAGTAGTCTACAGAGTGCCACTCTACGACGCTCACCACCTGAGAGTACAGAAACCTTTGCATCATCCGGTGGACAGCGCAATGCTTCCATCGCTTGGTCGAGTGTCTGATCTACATCCCAGCCTCCGACTTGGTCCATCTTATCTAGCAACTCTCCTTGCTCATTGATGACTTTCATCATTTCATCCTCAGACAAAGGTTCTCCTAGTTTGGCAGAAACCGCTTCGTAGGCGTTGACTACATCCATGATCTCCTTGAGTCCTTCTGAGACGATTTCTTTTACGGTCTTCGTTTCGTCGAGGATTGGTTCCTGAGCGAGGTATCCAATTTTGTATTCTTTGTCAAAAACTATTTTTCCCTCATAGTTGGTATCTAGGCCTGCTATGATCTTGATCAAGCTAGACTTACCAGATCCATTGAGTCCTAGCACGCCAATTTTTGCTCCATAATAAAAAGAGAGCCAAATGTTATTGAGTACTTTCTTGGAAGGTGGAAAGGTCTTGCTGACGCCTTCCATAGAAAAGATTATTTTTTTATTGTCTGCCATATCTGTTACTTGGATTTTTATTTCTATTAATTCAATTATTCCATCTCTTCGAGAGATGCGTGAATATAACAAATGAGTAGATCAAAATACTATATCTGTTTTAGAATGTCATTTTCTTAGCGATGGATAGCAATTGTTTTTTCCATAAAATCAAACACTGTGGTTTTTCATAAGCTCAGGTTTGGTCTAGATTTGATTTGTTTGTTCGTCTATTCCAAATAATGGAGGAGAAGTGATCAAGAATATATAGATGAAACTTTATGCAAGAATAAACACGCACAAGGGGTGGGAATGATCCATCCTTTTTGGGATGGAGTCCGGAGTCATTTGCTTTTTCAGCAAATGCGTAGGACGGGAGCGCAGCGGACTCATGGACGACCCGGTCCTGACCTTTTCGTCAGGATGGGCCCAAAAAATCTACCATATAGCTTCATCTACCTAGTATATAGCCTGCATGCAAAAAGGGTTTATCTAATGTGTAGACAAACCCTTTTTGATCTTTATAATTTCAGGAAGTTGCTTATCCTAAATTTGGAATCTTTAATTCTTGGCCCGGGAAGATCTTGTTTGGATCATCTAGAATATCTTGATTAGCAGCAAAGATTTCTTTGTACTTCATAGGATCTCCGTAGTACGCTTTTGAGATTTTTGAAAGACTGTCACCCGCTTTGACGGTGTATGTTTGGACAGCTGGCGCAGTTACAGAAATGCGATTGTCCACATAACTGATGCCATCCGCACTTTCGAGGGCAGAGACGACCATGGACTTATCCTTGTCCGAACTTACTTGACCATATACAGTCACTTTACCATCACCGTACTCCAAATCAAAATTGTCAATACCCAGACCCAGACTATTCACTAAACCTGTAAGCATCACCTTTTTCTGGTCGGTAAGTCTTGATTCAAATGCTTCGTTACTAGCTGATTTTGAGGCATCTACAACTGTGCTAGCTGCTTCAACCGCTGTTGTGGAGGCTTTGGCTCCGGTCTTCTTTAACCATGAAAATAAACCCATAGATTTTAATGTTTTGATTTTTTAGAAAATTGTGTGTTCAAGACCCCAGAGGATCCTTAGTTTTTCGTGTCTACATACAAATGAGGGATAAAATACATACTACTCGTACCCTAAAAAGGCTATTTTGTCGATGGTATCCTACCAAATGTAGTAAAAAATCTGCTTATTGAAGTAAATATCTTTACATTTAGGCTCTCCTAAAATTTTACCCTTAAATGATGCCTCCTCCGCATAAAGTGCGAGGTTAAATTGCATGTTTTTCACTACGATTTGGATGATGTTGAAAACTTTATTCGTCGTTGGTGCCAAAAACAGGTGATTCTGTAATATCCAATATGATTCTTTTGATTATGTAAACAATACGTTGTCAGAAGCTTGAAGTCGGAAAATGACCTCCTAAATGAATTAAACTACCATCTGGACTATAAGTGTATGGTAGCCAACTATATCCGTAACAAAAAGAGCATAAATAAAGTAAAACCCTTATATTTGCGGGGTTTTTCAACAGCCTCAAGAATTAAATATTTAAATTAATCACATAACTTTAAAAACTAATGCAAGGGAAAGGGATAATCGTAACATTGTTGGTCATCATCTTCGCTATTTGTCTATGGCAATATGGCATGATCATACCGACTAACAGTATCGAGAAAGAAGCGGATTCGTATGCCTCTCAGTTAGTTTCAGAAATGTCAGGTTCAGAGCTCCAAATCAAGCAAGCAACAAATGATGCTAAAGCTAGATATCTGGATTCTATTTCGTCAGAAGAAGTCTTTATGGGTTACACCTACCAAGACTTGAAAAGCCGTCAATTGGCTTACGGACTAGATCTAGAAGGAGGAATGAGTGTATTGATGCAAGTCGATCTGCGTGACTTTCTTGAAAACTTAGCGGGAACGAAAGCCGGTAAAGGCAATTTTAAAGCAGCTCTAGATGCTGCAGACCAATTGCAAGCGAGTGCACAAGATAACTACATCGCATTATTTGCTAACGCCTGGGCAGAAAACAGTGGTGGTGAATCACTGGCTTCTATATTCAGCAACAACGAAACCATGAGAGAGATCGGGATCAACCGTGACTCTGATAATGGAGACGTGTTGAGAGAACTCAGACAACTAGCTGATGAGACTGTGAAGTTAACGCATGATCGTCTAAAGCAAAGAATAGATAAACTGGGTGTAGTACAACCAAACGTAACTTTGGATGCTGCCCGTGATATCATCGCTGTAGAACTTCCTGGTGTATCTAATCCAGAGCGTGCGAGATCTTTCCTCCAAGCTTCTGCTGCCTTAGAATTTTGGCATGTACACAGAAGTAGAGACATTATACCTGGTACCAACAGCAGTATCTTTAGTGCTATCCAACGGTTGGACAGCGAGCTAGGTAAAGGCCAAACTCAGGAAAGAGAAATCCTGTCTACCAATAATGTATATGCTACCGATGACTTAGGAAATATTGATTCTACTAATATAGTAAGAGTGGATACTACTTATGCATCTGACTTCCAAAGTTCAGGTCCTTTATTGAGCAAGCTCGAATTGTACCAAGATGGCGGTGCTATCATTGGATCTGCGGATAAGAATAAGAAAGACATTATCAGCAAATACTTTGCAGACAATGCTTCTAGCTTCCCTAACATCAGATTCCTTTGGGACCGTAAGGCTCAGAAATTTGGTCAAGATGAAGATGCTTCTGATAGATTTGCTTTATACGCTATCCGTACGGATGGTAGAGAAGCGCCTCTTCAAGGTGATCGCATCACAAACGCTACTGTAAATACTGACCCTCAAACAGGTCAGGTTTTGGTATCTCTATCTATGGATAGTCAAGGTGCTTCTATATGGTCTGGTATGACTGCTGAAGCGGTACAAGATGGACAACGTCCAATCGCTGTAGTACTTGATAACGAAGTCGCTTCTGCTCCAAATGTAAACTCACAGATTAGTGGTGGATCATCACAAATATCTGGTTCTTTCACGATGACTGAAGGCCAAGATTTATCTTCTATCTTAAAGATCGGAAAGCTTCCAGCTAAGACTACTATCATACAAGAATCACTAGTTGGTCCTTCCTTAGGAAAGGCAAATATTCGTTCTAGTTTTATGGCATTCGTAGTAGGTTTTGCTTTACTACTTCTCTTCATGGTTTTCTACTATGGTGGAGCGGGTATTGTATCTATCGTTGCCTTACTCTTGAATGTATTTTTCATCGTAGGTGCGCTTGGATCTTTTGGTACAGTACTTACACTTCCTGGTATTGCGGGTATACTATTGACCATTGGTATGGCGGTAGATGCAAACGTGATTATCTATGAAAGAATCAGAGAGGAATTGAGAGCTGGTAAAACTAAGCTCTTAGCTATACAGGATGGATTCAAGGCTTCGTATTCTGCGATCATCGATGCCAACGTTACTACTTTTGTAGTTGCTTTGATCTTGATCTATTTCGGAATCGGCCCTATCAAAGGATTTGCTGTAGTATTGGCTATTGGTGTTGCTATGTCTGTTTTCACTGCCGTACTCGTAGGTCGTATGATCATCGAACGGTGGTTAGGAAAGAATGACCGTGACATTTCATTCTGGACGGGTGCATCTCAAAATGCATTTGCCAATGTAAAGAAGGACTGGTTAGGAAAGCGCAGAGTCGCTTACATGATCTCTGGTACTTTGATCGTATTGAGTTTGATCTCTTTCATCTTTAGAGGATTCGAATTGGGTGTAGATTTCAAGGGTGGATACTCTTATAATGTTGCCTTTGAAGAATCTGTACAAGTAGATGCTGAAGCATTGAGAGCTTCTTTAAATGACGTATTTGATTCTAATACTACCGTGAAGGAAGTAGATGGAACCAACACTTATAATATCGTTACTTCTTACCTAGTATCTAGTAATGATCCTAAGGCAGCTGACATGGTCATGGAGAAGCTCCACACCGGTATTTCTACCCTACCAGGTATCAGTACTACTCTTGAAGCATTCAGAAGTCCAGCGACTACTGGGACGCACGTGATTGCATCTTCTAAGGTAGGACCTACCATTGCCGATGATATCGCACGATCAGCTAAGTACGCTACTGTATTTGCCTTATTGTTTATCTTCTTATACATCTTCTTACGATTCTCCAAGTGGCAATATTCATTGGGTGCAGTTGCTGCCCTATTCCACGATACGATTATCGTACTCGGTATATTCTCTATCTTCCACGGTGTATTTCCTTTCTCTATGGAGGTCGATCAGGCATTCATCGCTGCGATCTTGACCGTGATTGGGTATTCTATTAACGATACCGTGGTCGTATTCGATAGAGTGAGAGAGTACATGGGCATCTATACTGGTAAACCTAAAAACGAGGTGATCAATCTTGCTGTCGATAGCACGGTTTCTAGAACTGTAATTACTTCTTTGACTACCCTATTCGTAGTATTGATCTTGTTCATCTTTGGTGGTGGCGCGATCAAAGGTTTTGCATTCGCTCTATTGATCGGTGTACTCGTGGGTACTTATTCTTCTATCTTCATTGCTACTCCTATCATGTCTGATTTGACTGGTGAGATCGAAGCGAAGACAAAGAAGCGTAAAGCATTTTCTACTGTATTAGAAAGCTAAGATTAGCTTTATATAAATAACAAAAGAGGCTACTTCTTGATTGAAGTGGCCTCTTTTTTTGTGCGGATTCTTATGGTAATTTTTATTTGGGCGTATCCTACAGTAAGCTCCTTTAAGAGGAGCTTACTGTAGGCCGGGCTTCTCCAGGCTCCGTGTTCACT
>CALJVI010000069.1 GCA_937974575.1 uncultured Saprospiraceae bacterium
ATGATTTGACTAGCAGATTCTACATTGGCGAGACGTGTAGAAGAACAACCTCTACCATCTGTAATAATCACTTCATAATCTCCCGCTTCCAAACCAATAGCCATTTCTGTAGTCTGCGTGGCGGAATCATTCCAGAGATAATTATAGGGTGGTACTCCACCAGCAACAGTCACCGTAGCCGTTCCGTCCGCGCCTCCAAAACAAGATGTTCTTGTAGTAGAAGTAGTGGCTTGCACTTCAGCTGGAGCACCAATACCGACAAAGCCTACATGATTGCAACCAGCAGCATCAGTGAGGGTAAAATTATAAACACCAGGTGCTAGGTCTACAGCAGTTTGGGTAGTTTGCATTTTGGAATCATCCCACAAAAAGGTAAAAGGCCCAGTTCCCAGTAGGTCAATCGTAGCTTCACCATCTATACTGTTATGACAACTTGCATCTGTCCCGACTGCAGTTGCAGTACCAGGAGCAGGCTCTGTAATCTGTATAGATCGAATTACTTCACATTGATTTTGATCTGTTACTGTCAAAAAGTACTCTCCTGCACCCACCATAACGTCAGCAGTAAACATGAGGTTTGACCATTCGTATGCGTATGGCATGGTTCCACCTGTGACTGTCGATAAAATGGTACCGTCGATACCACCATTACAACTGGGTTCGTCACCAAGCAAAGAGACCATCATTGGGTCAGGTTCATTTATAGTGGCTGTTGCAAGAGCTCTACAGTTATTAGCATCTGTAACCTGAACGGTGTAGGATCCTGGTCCTTGACCAGTTGCTTCTGCATCAAATGTAGAAGGCACAGTAGTCCATAGGTAACTAAATCCACCTGCACCACCAGATGCAGAGGCCGTCAAAGTACCATCATTATCACCTACACAGGTGACATCAGTGGCCATAGTATCAATTACTATCTCCGTAGGACTAACAATATCAAAGAAAACAGAATCAATACACCCTTCAGCATCTTCAACAACTATCTTATGCATCCCAGGACCAATATTTTGAAAAAGACTTATAGCCTGATTCGTAACATCATCTAATGTATAGCTTAGGGGTGGTGTAGCATTCATAGCGTTTGCAGCAATGACGGCATCCATCTCCCCAAAGCAAGTTATTTCTCTGATCACAGCAGCCTCTACAGTCATGAAGCATTCTCCATAAATAACATTAGCACAGGCTTCTTCTCGTATACATGAGCCTATATCTGTTTTACCTCTAACCACAAACTTAACAGGATCATCTATATCCAAACCAGTAACAAAGTGAGACAATGTGCCATTGTTAGGAGCAAACCATCCTTGATTATTTACATTCACCTCATAGCAAGTTGCATTTGGAATGGCTTGCCATTCAAATACTAATACACCTGGCGCAGGATCGTCAATCTCAATGATTGGAGCTTCCAAATCTGGCACTACATTGACAACTATAGTATCAAATCCGACACAACCAAAGTCATCAGAAACCATAGCTATGTATTGGGTTGTCGCAGTAGGTTGAGCGATCGGGTCCGGGCAGTTGGTACAGGATAATCCAGTCGCTGGAGTCCATGTGTACATTACATCATTTTCTACATTAAAGGAAATAGACCAACTGTTTAAAAGATTTTTATCTATAGGTCCAGCTGCGTCAGAGAGTATCAACTCCCATCTTCCATTAACTTGAGCGCCTACCAAATCATTCCAATTTCCTTCTGGCTGATAATCTCCGGTAAACGGAGCCATCCCAGCAGTAATATTTGGCAAACTCGGGTCGGGTCTAAAACATGTGTTTCTGAAATTATCTCCAGTGCCCCCATTGTTAGTGGTTAATTCTAGCTCTTCACCAGAAGGTGCCCTCAAATATATCTGAAGATCAAAAGTGGCATCCGTATCAATATCTAAGCATACAGATGCTATATCTGTTGCAATATTTGTGATGGTTCCTGGCTCCGCTCCTGCTACTGCAATCATCGAAATCAATGGTGCACTTGGAGGATGGGTTGCATTACCAAATTCTGTTACTGTATTATTTTCAAAAGGAACAGTATTTCCTTCAAATCCTAAATAGTCAACTTCCAACTGCACATCTTCTCCTTCACAAATCCCTACATCTGGTGCATCACCAACTACATCATCGCATAAAAAACAACTTGGATCTGTAGGAGACAAAACACTGTACGATAAAGTCGTATCGAATGTACATCCATATTCATCCGTAACTTGAAAAATGTAATTAGTAGTACCCGCAGATCCAGGTACAGAAACCATACTGTCCTGATCGTTGTGAATCATGGTTTCATTATCAAGAAATCCCCAGTCTACTATGCCCGGCGTAAACGTTTCAATATTGGGTCTAAGCTCATCAGCAAACTTAATACTCCACGAAAATAACCATCCATTATCTTGCTTGATTTTATCTTCCACTATGAGCTTCCATTCTCCATTGACTGGACAGCCTAGTAAGGTATTGAAGCCATCTACTGGTTCGTATGTACCTTCAGGTAATGTAGTTTTTGATGGTTGTGCTAATGCTTGGTCATAGAATGTACCATACTGCGGCGTAGCAGTAAAACAATAAGTAAATCCAGCACCTGGGATGGGATCATCCAGGTTGCCCGGTATATCGTCATCTGCTTCATAGGGTATTCCTAGGTATGCCTCCAAAGAGAAACTTGCATTGGTGGTATCCAGACGCATTATTTCGCCATTGGGACATTGGATACTAATATCCAAATCTCTCAAATAACTGTGTTCGATATTGATGCAGATACTCTCTACATGGTCGAGACTAGTGATCACCGCTCCCGGTATAAATTCATTGAATGTTATTGGACTTTCATAGGCTACATTTACTCCATCTGGTAGAGGAATGGAATCAACGACACCACTTTTCACCTTAAATATGCCTTCTTTTGGTATTACATCTATATAAGAATCCGCCTGATTTATATTGTTTAGAAAGACAAGTGTATCATTGGCACATACTTGATCAGGAAAAGCTCCATCAAATAGAAATGATGGTTGGGTAGCTACTCTTACTCGCTGAGAAATAACATTATTATTTGTGCATCCTTGACTATCTTCTATAGTCAATTGCACTGTGTATCCACCAGACCTTTGGTAAGTGTGCGTTACATTTGGTCCAAAACCTATAGTCCCATCACCAAAGTCCCAACTAAATGTAGAAGTGGCGTCCGATTGAAAATAATTAAATCCATTTTGAGGATATACTCCTCTTGATTCAAAATTGACATTACCTCCTGGACAGACATCTATCCAACCATTATCAGAAGGAACAGCAGAAGGAGTTGAGTTAACCAATTCTGCTATAATAATTTGATGCGCAGGTACACAGCTTATAATTGATTCCCAACCTTCTCCTGTACCAGCATTATCAGAAGTAAATTGAAAAGTAAGACAGCCACTATTATTTGGAGCGCTGGCGGACACCTTAAAAGATCCATTGGCTTGATCACCAGAGTCATTTATGGTACATAATATTTCTGGAGCAGCAGTGCTGGTTCCATCGTATATACAAAGGTTGTCACCTGGCCCTATATCAGAGGTTAAAAATTGCATTTGTATATGCGTACCCGTTCCACCTGCTGGACAAATGGTTTTAGTAATATTCTCATTATTACCATATCGGTTAAAACTGCCTCCAGAATCATAAAAGCTTCCCGAACAGCTGTTTACAGGACTATTATTCATGATAAAATCTTGACTATGACCCGTTATGGCGCACAAAAACAAGATACATGCAGTGAGTAAACTTCTATGGAATGTTGATATGGTCACGTTACTTTCTTCTACTTTTTTAAAATTCTCTTTTATGGAGCATCTAAAACACTTTCCATCATTCTATTACACTATTCGAAACATCTTATTATTCACTCTAAGCTCCAAATTCATTGCTCTCTTCGATTCAAACAACAAATATAGATTAACTCTAATCTAATAGGCGATATATTATGCAATGAAATTGAAAATTTAAATTCAAATAACTAGCAAATACATCCCTTTAGAGTACATTTCTACTCAAATCGTCCCTGTTTCGGCTCAATTAGCATTATTTTCATGCTCTTTTGTAGTCCAAACTCTATTTTCCAGCAAAAATTGGCAAATTGGATATCTTTTATTCGAAGTGAATGTCTAAACGCATCTAAGATCAAGAAAGCGAAAGAAAAAAATACCAAATATTTGCCAAAAGCACTATAATGGCGTACTCTTACACCAAATAGAGATTGCATTTAGGAAGTGCAATCACGTACATTGAATCACCTTCAAGAATTCGTAAAGGTTACAAATGCAGCTATTAACAGGGATAATTTTGGTATTAATCATACTTGTGTTGATTTATATTTCAGCAGCATTGCTGCTATACTTCACACAAGAAGGATTTTTCTTTTATCCTACAAAATTAAGTCCAAACTATCCATTCTCTCAGTTCCCACCCCATGAAGAACTTTTCTTTGATACTCCCCATCAAGGTCGAATCAATGCATTGCACTTCAAGTCACCCAATTCTAAAGGATTAATCTTCTATTCGCATGGCAATTCTAGATCTTTAGACGATTGGGCTTGGGTACACAAAGATTTCATACCTCATGGCTATGACCTCTTGGTCTATGATTATAGAACTTTTGGAAAGAGCAGCGGTAAACTCAACGAATCCAATCTATACGAGGATGCAAGGCATATCATAAACGAGCAGCTCAAGCAGTACCCAATATCAGATATCATTTTCTATGGTCGTTCAATCGGCTGCTCCATTGCGACACAAATGGCTACAGAATTTAAGGCTCGGTGCTTAATACTCGAAACACCATTTAGTAGCATGTTAAGTATGGTACAAGCTAGCACTCCCTATGTGCCTGTAAAATATTTATTGCGTTACAAATTCAACAACAAGCGTAAGATGAGAAAGCTTCTCTGTCCTGTTCACATCCTACATGGTACTGCAGATGAACTCATCCCTTTGAGGCATGCAAAAAAACTAAAAAAAGCAAATTCAAATCCGGAAAGTAGTCTCACAATAATAGCAAAAGCAACACACAACAATCTCTCTCAATTTGACCAATATCATAAGACCATTAAGCGTATTCTAGATCAGTAAAGTATTATTATTTTGGGTCTCCCCGGCGGCGAAAAAGCCGCGGGTCAGGTCGTCCATTACGAAGGGGTATATTTTTGTTATCACAAAAATATACCCCTTCTTCATTTCCACCCTTAGCCTCTAGCGCGCATCCGCTTGCCGAGCTCCAGCTATTCGCTTCCGCGATATCCGTAAGATTACCTAATGTCTATCATATATGGCATTCTAGCCTGAACCCCAGACATAGATTTTATTTCTTTCATCTCTTTGTAATAAGGATAAAATTCACTCATATCATTCTTAAGCATGGCACCAATCTTATCAGAGTCACCAGATTTTCCAGTCACCTTTTCAATCAACTGTTGTGTCTGGTCTTTTACTATAGGATACTCTTTTACATTGTAACTATCTAAACCAGCTGAGTTAGCTGCGATCGCAATAGCCGCGTCAAGATCTCCCAATACATCGACTAAGCCATTGTTTACAGCCTTCTCACCGGACCAAACTCGTCCCTGAGCTATAGCATGCACCGCTTCTTTTGTCATATTACGACCATCCGCGACACGCTTCAAAAATATATTGTACATAGTATCCGTACTATTTTGAAGGATTTCTTTTTGTAGGTCATTATGCTCCATGAATATATTCTCGTATAAACCAGTAGATAATTTTCCAGTTAATACAGTATCGAAAGTGATACCGATTTTCTCGTTAAATAATTTCTCAACATTTGGTATCATACTAAATACACCTATTGAACCAGTGATGGTATTGGACTCTGCAACAATCGTATCAGCTGCAGCAGAGATATAATATCCACCAGATGCAGCGACATCTCCCATTGAGGCAATCACCGGAATTCCTTGAGCTTTAACCAGCTCTAATTCCCTCCATATATTTTCCGAAGCAAGCGCAGATCCACCTCCAGAATTAACTCTAATGACGAGCGCTTTTACCTTATCGTCTTTACGGATCTTTCTAATAATTCTTGTGTATTTATCATCTCCTATTTCACCCAACTTTGTTTTTCCTGAGAGGATAGTTCCTTCAGCATAAACTACGGCAATTTTGTTTTTTACAGAGTAGTCTTTTTTACGTGTATTTCCTTTCACGTAGCTATTCAAATCAAAGACATTTATTTTATCATCCTCATCAAGACCAATCTCAGCTTTCATGGCAGAGATAACTTCATCAAAGTAAGCTACTTTGTCAGCCAATCCGTACTTCACTGCATCGCTTGGCTGGCGAACTAAATACTGATCTGCTGTCTTCCTCAGGTCAGCCTCAGAAACTCCACGAGATGCAGAAATATCTTCAATAAACTCGGAGTACAGATCATTGATGTATTCTCTTATTTGTTGCTTGTTCTTTCCTGACAACTTATCCAAGCGATATGGTTCTGTTGCTCCTTTAAAATCTCCAGCATAGTAAATCTGCATTTTGATCCCAGCTTTTTCAAGCATATTTTTATAGAACATGATATTTGCTCCATATCCTTTAAAGTCTATTCCACCCAGAGGATTTACATACACTTTATCTGCTGCAGAAGCTAGGTGGTAAGCTCCTTGGGTATAGTTTTTAGCATAAGCATGGATAAACTTTCCTGACTCTTTGAATTTAAGAATGGCATCCCTTATCTCTGATCTCGTAACTGATCCGGCTTGAACCATACTCAAATCCAATAGAATACCCTTTATATTACTATCAGATCCTGCCTTTTCGATGGCATGTGTAATATCATGTACACCCCAAATATCATTTTGCTCCAGAGAAAAAGACTCGTTTTCTACATTGTTGGTCCTTTCTGGAATCTGATTGGTCAACTTAATTCGCAAAACCGAGTTAGCCTTAACCTTTTCAGTCTTATTCATACTACTTGCAATAGATGAAGCGCCAATACCAAAAACAAAGAATAAGGCAAGCATAGCTAAGAATACTCCTAAGCATGAAGCAAAAGCAAATTTTACGAACTGTTTCATTTAAATGGATGTTAGAATTTAAAGAATAATTATTGTGGCTTATTATAAAATGATGCGTCAAACATAAGTGTTATTAATTCAATTGGTAAGTTTTTTAGATAAATCCATTGAATTGAAAGACATAAGTTAAAATTAGAACATTTTTAAACGCAAAATAGTCAATATTGAATTTTCGGTACGATTTTTGCATTTTTAATTTAATGTCTTAGACATTTCTCCCTACTAAAGAACACTAAAAACCAATAATCAGATTTAAAAACATTAAGCTCAAAAAAGCTAATGACCAAACATATCCTTAACATACTATTCTGTGTGGTACTCTGTACCATGGCATACCATCCTGTTTATTCTCAGAATACTCAGATAATAGATGCTTCGCAAGAGCCGTTTACACCTGAATCAATAATAAGAAACTACTTTATAGGGGAAGGTGTAAAAATTCTAGACATCCGCTTCGAGGGCGAAAACTCAGCTGCGGGGTACTTTTCAAATGGACTCAATGACATAGGGATTGACCAAGGTATAGTCCTCGGAACTGGAAAGGTGGACAGATTCACCAATGCAAGTACTGTAGAAAGCTCTACTTTGACTTCCAATTTGGATGTAGTAAATCAAGAGCTGGCTGATATCATTGGTGCTAACATACTCAAAGATGTCATAACCTATGAAATAACTTTTATCCCGTCTGCAGACTCCATACAGTTTAATTATGTATTTGTCTCTGAGGAGTATCCTGAGTATGTCTGCTCAGTATTCAATGACGTTTTTGGCTTCTTTATATCTGGTCCTGATCCAAATGGTGGACAATACAACTCAAAAAATATTGCCATTGTACCAGGTACTACCAACTTACCTGTTTCTATAAATAATGTAAATGGTGGAGCTCCTGGCTCAAGCAGTAATGCAGCCAACTGTGATGAAGTTGCAAATCTAAACTACGGACAATTTTACAATGATAACACAAGTGAACATTTAATCTTTGATGGACTTTTGGATCCATTCATAGCAGCTGCCAAGGTAATTCCTTGTCAGACTTATACTATAAAAATATCCATAGGAGATGTCAATGATTTCCTTAAGGATTCAGCTGTATTTCTTGAAGGAAAAAGTTTCTCTTCCAATGCTATTCAATTAAAGGCCTTAACTACTAGCGCCAATGGAACTATCACTGAAGGCTGCGCAAGTGCCTCTATCGTATTTGAACTTCCGCAAAATGCTACATCAGAGGAAATTATAACTTTTGAGTTATTAGGTACTGCAGAATCAGGTCTTGATTTTGAACCTATACCTTCTCAAATTACTATCCCTGTAGGACAAAGCAATGGATCCATAGAAATCACTCCGATTGAAGATGAACTTGATGAAGATATAGAGAGTCTCGGTATAGCTATTATGAATGGTGCTTGTTCTTCAGATACCATTTGGCTAGGTATAGAAGATAATAAGCTCGAAGGGCCTATAGATCAAGGTCCTATATTCTTATGTGATGACTTACCAAACCAAGTAGACTACACGGTTTCGTTTGAGACTCCGTCGCCTAATGTATTTAGGAACCAAGACAATTTAAGAATTGAACCAATCAATGAACCGGTCTTCTCTACTATCAAAGTAGAAAACATATACCCTAGTACACTTAACAATACAGACTTCATACAAGTATGTATTGACGAATTGACACATCCATGGATCGACGATCTATCCATATATTTATATGGGCCCGACAATCAATTTATTGAACTATCATCAAAAAATGGAGGAAATGGAGGAAATGGGACACAAAATGATTTCTTCTTAAATACTTGTTTTACAATTGACGCAAATCAATTAATTAGTGATCCTTCTTTTTCGCCTCCTTATATGGGTGCATACAAACCAGAAGGAAACTGGGAAGAGTTTTTAGGGAACTCCACTTACAAAGTGAATGGAGACTGGCGATTAATGATGATAGATGACTACCAAGGTAGTGTTGGAACATTGCAGAGTTGGTCTATACATTTTGGAAAATCCTACGATGTAAATTATTCATGGAGTCCCAATAATGGAATAAGCTGTACCGATTGTCCAAACCCTACCTTCAATCCAACTGATTCCCAATTGTATACATTGGACATAGAAGATACCAATGGATGTTCACTCCAGTATGAGGTCATGGTTAACGCTAATGAAGATGCGCTAGCAGCACCTGTTGTCGAATGCCAAAGTGATGCAAATGGAGATATTACTTTTACATGGTTGCCGATAGAAGGATCAGAATATTATGAAGTTAATATCGATAATAGCACATGGCAAAGTATAGGTCTTGATTCAAGTTATACGATAAGTGGATTACCTTTAGGGTCATCTGTTTCATTTGAGATTCAAGCCATTGGACCTTGTGGTAATAGCCCTATCAATGCACAGACTTGTAGTACTTCTGCATGTTCTTTAGAATTAAATCTAAATTCAGCATTTGATCCTGGCTGTGATCAGTCAGACAATGGAATGATACTAGTCGAAGCAGTAGGTGGTTCTGAGCCTTATACTTTTATACTTGGCTCAATAGAAAACACAACTGGAATATTCGAAAATCTTACTGAAGGCGATTATCAGATTTTTGTTAATGATATTGATGATTGTGTTTCCGAAATAACTGTTACACTTGTTCAAAAAGAAGCCATCATAATAAACGCCGAGATTGATCACATTGATTGTGATGAACAAACTGGAAGCATAAGTTTATTTGTTAGTGGTGGAGA
>CALJVI010000070.1 GCA_937974575.1 uncultured Saprospiraceae bacterium
TTATCCAGATCAGGCAGTAAAGCTCTAAAGTCATCCAGTGTCACCTGTGGTCTCAGTAAGAGTGTATTTAGTTTGACTTTTTGATTAGCAGTAGTCGTTCCTTTTTCTTTGAGCATCTCGTTGATGACCTCAGGTTCTACACTACAGTTATTGAAGTATTTTAAGACCTCGGCAGTTTTTACTTTTTTGATGTTTACTTTTTCCAAACGCTCGCGCATATCTTGCACTCCAATCTTTTCCGCCAGATGCGTCAATCGAATATCCGCATTATCTTGACGCAGCAGGATGCGATACTCCGCTCTAGAAGTAAACATGCGATATGGCTCATCAGTACCCTTGTTGATCAAGTCATCTATCAGTACCCCGATATAAGCTTCTGATCTACTCAGTACAAATGGCTCCTCATCGTTTATTTTCAGATGTGCATTGATACCAGCCATCAGACCTTGGCAGGCAGCTTCCTCATAGCCAGTAGTACCATTGATTTGGCCAGCAAAAAATAAATTTTCTACCAGCTTAGTTTCCATATTGACAGCCAATTGCGTAGGCGGAAAGTAATCATACTCGATGGCATATCCAGGTCTAAACATTTTCATGTTTTCAAAACCCACCACTTTACGCAGCGCTTTATATTGAACCTCCTCAGGTAGAGAAGACGAAAATCCGTTGACATATATTTCACAGGTATCCCTACCCTCAGGTTCTACAAACAACTGATGTCTGTCTCGATCAGAAAACCGATCTATCTTATCTTCTATCGAAGGACAGTAACGAGGCCCTTGTCCGCGTATACGACCATTGAACATGGGCGACCTATCAAATCCCTCCTTCAAAGTTTCATGCACCTCTGGTGAAGTATAAGCGATATGGCATGGCAGTTGATCCTTGAGGTGAGGTGTATCAGAAAACGAAAACTTACCGACCATCTCATCCCCAGGCTGCAGCTCCATCTTTGACCAGTCCAGACTACGACCATCTATCCTAGGAGGCGTACCCGTCTTCATACGACCAGACTCAAAACCCAGCGCATGCAACTGAGCAGTAATACCAGTAGCCGCTCTTTCGCCAGCTCGACCTCCGCCAAACTGTTTTTCACCGATGTGTATCAATCCATTCAGAAAGGTGCCATTGGTCAGCACGACAGACTTGGAAGAAATCGTGATCCCCAGACTAGTTTGTATACCTTCTGCTCGACCATCTTTTACGACTATACCCGTTACCATTTCTTGCCAGAAATCCACATTTGGCAAAGACTCCAAATGATTCCTCCAGAGCCTTGCAAACTGATTGCGATCACTCTGTGCTCTCGGGCTCCACATAGCAGCCCCCTTTGAGCGGTTGAGCATCCTAAACTGGATCATACTGAGATCTGTGACGATCCCAGAGTACCCACCTAGCGCGTCTATTTCACGCACGATTTGCCCCTTAGCAACACCACCCATAGCAGGATTGCAAGACATCTGTGCGATAGTCTGCATATTCATCGTAGCCAATAATACCTTTGACCCCATCTTGGCAGCCATGGCCGCAGCTTCACAGCCAGCATGACCAGCACCCACTACTATCACATCATATACAGGAAACATTCTTATTAATTTTGCTACAAAATTACGCATTTTAGGCATAGCAAGCTAGTAGAGCCATCCAATTGCAAATCAAAAAATAGCCTTCTAAGACAATAAGTTATAGATATTTTTTATTGTTCTAGGAGAAGATCGTAACTTACTCTTCTTCCCCAGTGCATTCGGTAAGCTTAACTGACAATAAAATTGAAAAGACTCTTTCTAACTTTTTGGATCTGTGGATTGCATCTCTGTAATCTCTCTGCCCAGTCTACTTATGACCATACTGCGCAAAACATAGTTCCAAATCCCAGTTTTGAAGAATTCAGCGGCACACCCATCGGATGGTATTACAAGGGCGCGCATTTTGACAATGTCATGCGATTTTGGAACTCACCTACGAGCACCTCGCCAGATATATTTGGGGATGGCATCCGAGTGCCTAATAGTTGGAAGAGCAAAGGCTTTGGTGATCAGACAGCCTACCATGGCAAGCGATATGTGGGACTCACCATGTATGGCTGCAGCAATGGCAAGCCACACTGCCGAGAGTATATCCAGATACAGCTCAGCGAGCCGCTTGTCGTGGGTCAGCGATATGCAGTGGAGTATTTTATGAGTCACCTACCTAGATCGATGTACTCCAATAATATGGGGGTCTACTTTTCCGAAAAGCAATATGAGTATAAGACCGAAGAGTTACTCCAGTTCTCACCGCAGGTACAGGAAACGAAAGTCACCCACATAGTACCCAAAAGTTGGAAGAAGATGAAGTACGAATTTGTGGCAGAAACAGCAGCAGCATATTTGATCATCGGCAATTTTAAGGATGATAATCATACCGAAGTCACGCAGGCGGCAAAGCAAGATTTCAATTATTCATATTACTACTTCGATAATATTTCTGTTGTCAAAAAAAGGCCCTACATCGCCGTACCAGAGCCCACCAATGAACTACTAAAAAGCACTATTAAAACCGGTGAAATAATCGTACTGAAAAATATTTTCTTCGACCTCAATAAGTCGGACTTGCTTCTGCGTTCTCATATAGCACTGCAAGATCTGATCGATTTAATGCAGAGCCAATCCAGTTTGCGCATAGAGATTAGAGGACATACAGACAATCAAGGTGACGCTATGTACAATCAAGAACTGTCTTTCAAGAGAGCGGAGTCCGTAGTCGAGTACATACACAATGAGGGTGGGATAGACAAGTCGCGCCTTCAGTTTAAAGGCTTTGGAGATAGCAATCCCTGTGCTTCCAACGAGACACTCACAGGCCGTCAACAAAACAGAAGAGTAGAGTTTTTGGTCTTGAGCCAGTGATTTTCAGTTTTTTTATTTTGGGCGATTTTTCAGGTGATCCGTTTGTATTCACTGGCCTATACGCCTATTCAGGTAGTGCCTAGAGTCGTATTCGCTCATCCGCTCATCCACCTCTAGTCACACCTTCATGAGTCGTATAGACCAGCTCATATCACTACTCCCCTGATCGCAAAGGAAAGTTGGTAGATAATTATTGATTTTGCATTGAAGTCACTATTAGATATATTTGACTATCCGCACATTGGGTGCTAAAATGGATTAAAGGACAGTTGTAACTTGTGTACTAAATTAGGCAGCTCTATAGCTGGTGATGTCCAACTCGTAGAGTGTAGAAATCATATCACCCTTCCAGGGTTTAAAACATCTGTTAAACATTTTTTCCACAATCTTGTCACCCCCCCCCGAAGAAAGTTCGGGGCAGGCTTTCCAGGGTTGATTTTTATTTCCCTTATTTCGCTCGTCGAGGTTTTCAACCTCGATGCAATACACGTATCCTGAAATAATTCAAATTAGCATTAAAATTAGGATCTCGTTCGTCGAGTGGCTGTGCCCTCAATGCCATATGATAGCCTGCAAATTAGGCGCAATCTGTGAAGTACATATTAGGTCGACGTCTTCAGCCATCCACCAATGAAAATAACTACCTTAATTCGCTCGTCGAGGTTTTCAATCTCGATGCAATACACGTATCCTGAAATAATTCAAATTATGATCTTAGATCTATTTGGAGTTCTTTATAAACTTTGTGGTGAACCGAAAAACAATTGCTCTTAATTCAGAATTTCTAAATATGAATACTGCTCAAAATGGTGAGCAGAGACAGTGGCATTTTATCGCTTTTTCTTTTCATAAACGAGAATACTTGCATTCTCCTCTACTAAGATATTTTGCGCCAATCGCTGGATGTCTTTACTTTTGATATTGGCATAGATTTCCAATTCATTGTTGATCATGTCTAGTTCTCCAATAGACTCGAAGTAGGCTAGGTTGAAAGCTTTATTCAAGATGCTGCTTTCAGAAAAGAGTAAGGTGCTTTCGATCTTGTTTTTATATTTCTGCAGTTCGTTGGGAGAGATGACTTCACTTTTTATTTTTTCTATTTCTTTCCATACTTGTGCGATGGCATGATCCGCATCTACGCCTTCAGAAAGTTTTCCTTCTATGACTAGGAGTCCTGGATCACTACTGCCAGTGATATAGGAATCTATAAAGCTGAAAAGTTTTTGCTCCTTGTGTAGGCTCTGATATAAACGTGATGATTTACCATTGCAGATGACATCTGATAAGAGGTCGGTAGCATAGTAGTCTACATGCTTTCTCTCCGCTACATGAAAACACATGTAGATGGCATCCATGGGCACATTGGCTTTGGTGCTCATTTTTTGGATCGTACTTTGCTTTGGTTCTTGTTTTAGATTTCGATGATATGGCTGTCCAGCAGGAATGTCGCTAAACCATTTTTGCATAAGTTCTTTGGCCTTGGTAATAGATATATTTCCAGACAAAACCATGATGGCATTGCTTGGCGCATAGTGC
>CALJVI010000071.1 GCA_937974575.1 uncultured Saprospiraceae bacterium
GTCGCAAGCAGAAATGTGAGGTGTGCAAATTTGTGAAAAACCTATATTCTAGAACCCACCTATCCTGAAATCCTGAAAATCCCTATTCCGATAATATTGAATAATAGAGCTTATTCCTGGCGGAGCTTATCCAAAATAGTATTCAACTGTTGAGCTTCTTCGGAGGTCAAATTGCCATATAGCTCTTCGATATAATTGTCCATCTTAGACAGCTGCTCTACAAAATCTAAACCCTCTTTGGAGATCGTCACATCTACTAGACGTTTATCCCCACAGCATGCTTGTCTGTTGACCCAACCTTTATGGCAAAGTCTTTCCACAAGACGAGAAGTATCGGCCATTTTCTCGATCATTCGATCTCGGATATCACTAGTAGATATGGGTTCATTAGCTCCTTTCAAAATACGCAGTACGTTATACTGCTGTAGCGTACAGTCGTGTGGTTTAAGAAATTTCTTCAGTTTTAGATTCAACCAGTTATGGGTAAATATAAGGTTTATAGTGGCCTTCTGATATTCACTCCTAAATGGTTTTACCTGATTGATTGCTTTTCCTATATCCATGACTGATTCTAACGCTAATTATAATATAATATCTAAAGAGGTACAATTGTTTATCGCAAACCTGCACTCAATGCTAGAGCTTGTAATTCTTTTCTTGCAAAAAAGATGCGACTTTTTATGGTACCTAGTGGAACGTTCAAATCATCCGAAATTTCTTGGTAACTCATACCGATATAATACATCTGAAAAGGCTTTCTCAATTTATCATCGATACTGTTCATCATTTTATCTAGCTCCTCCATTTCAAGATTAGAGGTACCTAGGTTCCTGATACTTGTATTATCCTTATTCGCTTCAAAATAAAAACTATCTGATGCGGCAGAAGTCACATTATGTCTCTTCTTGCGACGATATTCATTGATGAAGGTATTACGCATCAAAGTCATTATCCATGCTTTGAAGTTTGTCCCTAGACTGAACTTGTCCTTATTCTTTAATGCCTTGAATACCGTCTCTTGAAACAAATCGCGGGCGTCATCCATATTCTTTGTCAAACCCAAAGCGAATGATTGCAAAGGATTATATATACTATCTATATGTTGGTAAAAATCTTGTGTACTCATTGTTCTTTAATTTTAACTTTATTTTGATGTAACAACACTGACGTTACAACATTAAAGTTATAACATTTAACAGGTTCTTACAAGCTTTTGCCAAAATATCTGCGTTACAACATTGATATTTTAAATCAAGTCACTGGATATCAATTACTTAATAGAAAAATAATTTTATAATTTAATGAATCTACCTTGACTTACTACTGAAACAGGTTGAAATATAAGCCCATCCCATTCTGCAAAAACTTGAATTTTTCGCCCTGCACTAGCAGCTAGGAGGCTCCATTTTGCATTTTCACTGCATTTGCAAGGCATGGAATTGAGCTGATTATCGACCAAGTAAGCGTCTTGACCTCGCATCTGGACAGATATATCCTTTAGGCATACAGGAAATCGAGGTAGCACAGGATCTGTAGCCAGTGCCACCGTATAGGCTTTTAGAAAAGCTTCTAAATCTGGATAGCTCGCAAATGCATTGAACAACTGGGCAGTATGATTATGTGACTCTACTTGTACCCGCAATTTATAAGCGCCAGGATATACGCGGACATCGCCTACAAAAGTTCTACCTGCTTGCCAGTTTTGCATAAAATCTTGTTTTCCCCAGGCATAATCTAAAACCAATCCCATGAATTTGGACTTCACACCTTGTATCCACGTCCTTCGATACTTGATTTTATCCTCTTCTCCTTTTATAACACCTAGTGTCAGCCACTCATCTTGGATTCGATCGGCTGTTGCCAATTGTTTCTTTGTGATATTGTAGCCCCCAGCTTTCAGAAAGGAGAGTTGAGACTCCAAGTCAAAATGATCCAGCTTGGAGATAGACTTTGCGAGCAGATAAATTTCACAGATCAGATTGATAATATGTTCTTCTTCCTCTCCATGGATTGCATTTCTGAGTAGCTTAAGCCTACCGCTGATTCCAGATAGCTGGGCATCAACCATTCGCTTACTTATGCTATCCCAGAATTCTTCAGGTTGATTATATAAAGAAGTGATTCCACTATCTATAACATCTGCGAGCCAGGTGATGATCTCATCAGCACCGAGGGTCATATTATCTATGCGCGTAGCATTGGGGAAAAAGGGATCGAGGCTTAGGTTGGGAGTAGGCATACCTTAGGCAGGCTCTTCTTGATTTACATTTTGAATTCCGAGTTGACTGATAGCCCTAGCAGAAGCCGTTTGTTCTGCACTCTTTTTATTAAAGTCATCGGCATACGCTATCTGAACTCCATCAATAAGAACAGCTACTTTAAAGCGGTCTCGCTTTTCAAATTTGTATCTAGCAACTACCTTATAGCCTACATTTTGACCGTTCTTTTGGCAATATTCTAACAATTGAGATTTGTAGTTTTCATCTACATCCTCTAGTTGATGTATATCAATGTAGTTTCGTAGGATTCGCTGAATAACAAAACGCTTAGTCACCCGATACCCTTTTTCAACATAGACAGCACCTACTAATGCTTCTACTGCATTGCCTAGCATAGATTTGCTCAGCTTGGTGGTGTTAAATTCTGCAAGGAGCATATCAAGCCCCATCTTATCGCCGATGTCATTCAAGGATTTTCGCCTTACGATCTTAGATCTCATTTTGGTGAGGAAACCTTCATTTCCACTAGGATATTTTTTAAACAGATATTCGGCTACTATAGTACCGAGCACAGCATCACCTAAATATTCTAAACGTTCATTATTTCTTATACCATAAGATTTATCAGAATTGTTTGATTTGTGTGAAAAAGCTAACTTAAACAAGTCAACATTGACGGGAGTAAAGCCTATTAAAGGGCGTAGTTTGTTTACTAAGCCTTTATGCTTTGAGAAATGTCTGTTATAAAATCTAAATAGAAAACGCAATCCAACTGTTTGAAATAATAATAAAAACACCGAGCTATTTTAGCTAGGTATGGCTTTGGAAGTTTCAGTTTTGATAGGCGAGAAAAAGCCAACATTTATAAGCTATACATTATCCCTAGCGTCTATAATGCTACGAAAGATCAGTATTATTAGTTTGTAAAGTTGTCACATTTATGACAATTTCCGAAGAATAATGGAGGAATTATGTCCACCAAATCCAAAAGTATTGCTTAAGACAGCATTCACTGTTCTCTCTTGAGCCGTATTAAAGGTAAGATTTAACTTACCATCTATTTCCGGATCATCTGTAAAATGGTTAATTGTTGGGGGGATAAACTGTTCTTTGATGGCAATAATTCCAGCTATTGCCTCTACCGCACCTGCAGCACCTAGTAAATGGCCTGTCATTGATTTGGTACTGCTAATATTTAACTTATATGCGTGATCTCCAAATACTTTGAGGATTGCTTTCGATTCAGCAACATCTCCAAGTGGTGTAGAAGTTCCATGCACATTGATATAATCAATCTCATTTGCATTCATTTTCGCATCCTCTAAGGCCATTTTCATTACAGAGCTAGCTCCTAGACCTTCAGGATGAGGTGCCGTTATATGGTATGCATCTGCGGTAGCACCTGAGCCAACTACTTCTGCATAAATTTGTGCACCTCTCTTTTGAGCATGTTCCAATTCTTCAAGAATGAGTGCACCTCCACCTTCACCTAGTACAAAGCCATCTCTTTCTTTATCAAATGGACGTGATGCTAAATGTGGTGCATCATTTCTTTCACTCAAAGCTTTCATCGCATTGAAACCTCCTATACCTGTAGTGGTAATAGCTGCTTCAGATCCTCCAGTCACAATGATATCAGATTTGCCTAGTCTAATATGATCCGCAGCGACAGAAATAGCATGACTAGCTGAAGAACAAGCAGATACAGTTGCAAAATTCACCCCTCTGAGTCCATACTCGATAGAGATATAGCCAGCAGCAATATCAGAAATCATTTTTGGAATCATGAAAGGATTGTATCGTGGTCGAGATCTTCCATTCTTTTCAAAGTCTTCAATATCAACTTCCAAGGAACGCAATCCTCCAATACCTGATGCCCAAATCACACCCGCACGCTCTGCATTGTAAGTGGCATCTAATAATCCAGAATCTATCATCGCTTCTTTCGCACTTGCCATGGCAAACTGAGAAAAACGATCCATTCTACGTGATATTTTTCGATCCATATGTTCCTTAGGATCAAAGCCTTTTACCTCACAGGCAAATTGAGTTTTAAAAACAGATGCATCAAAAAGGGTAATCCCAGCTGCTCCACTTTTTCCACTTCTCAGTGCTTCTGTAAATTCAGCAATATTGTTCCCTATGGGAGTCATGGCACCTATTCCTGTAACGACAACTCTTTTCATGAGCTTGGTTTAAACGTGAGTTACAATAAATAAAAAAAATCCACAAGTCACTTCTATGACTTGTGGATGTATTGACTTGTAAAGATCATTTAAAGTCATATTCAAATACCGCTACCAAATCATTAGCTAGTAGCGGACTGCTTTTCTAAGTAATCTATTGCATTTCCAACAGTTTGAATCTTCTCAGCGTCTTCATCAGGAATAGAAAGATCAAATTCTTTTTCGAATTCCATGATCAACTCTACTGTATCTAATGAATCTGCATCCAAGTCTACTGTGAAATTTGCTTCTCGGGTTACTTCTGATTCGTCAACACCAAGCTTGTCTACAATGATTTTAATTACTTTGTTTGCAATCTCTGACATATTTATTGCGATTTTGTATTCGTTTACCGGGGTAAACTAAATTATTTAATAAGCCACAAAGTAAGTTATAAGTACCACAAAAACCAAGGAAATCCCGTATTTAAGTTCGGTGTAAAAACCTAAAATCGTTAAAAACAGTAAAAAAACTAGACATTAGCTTTAAAACACTATAACAAGCTATAGCCACTGATACAAATCGAAAAAAGAATTATTGTAATATTTACACTAATGCCTGTTCTAATTTTAAGTATTTTTGTCCATTAATCATCAAAATCTCACCAATGAAGATCGTAGATCATCAAAATACCAAAATAGTTGCCACAGTAGGACCTGCATGTAGCTCATACGAAATGCTCTTGGAGCTTGTAAAAGCTGGCGTAGATGTATTCCGTCTTAATTTTTCACATGGTACGCATCAGGATCATAAGGAAGTCATAGATCGTGTCACCTATATAAATGAAAAATATAACCTTCACATTAGTCTACTTGCAGATCTGCAAGGTCCGAAACTAAGAGTGGGTAAAATCGAAAACAACGCACTAGAGATTAAGCCTGGAGATATACTCACCTTTACCAACAAAGAGTGCTTAGGTACTATGGAGAAGATCTACATGAGCTATCAAAGGTTTCCAAAAGATGTTTCTCCTGGCGAAAAAGTATTGGTAGACGATGGTAAACTTATGCTCGAAGTAGTGGAGACCAATAAGGAAGACACCGTCAAGCTAAAAGTACTATTTGGAGGTACACTCTCTTCTAATAAAGGGGTCAATTTACCCAATACAAAAATCAGTCTTCCCTCTCTTACCAAAAAAGATAAGATCGATTTGGAGTATATACTTACTCAGCCCTTCAACTGGATTGCATTATCATTTGTCCGTTCTGCAAAGGACATGAAGGATTTGAGGACACTGGTAGAGGCAGCAGGACACCCTGCTAAGTTGATGGCTAAAATAGAAAAGCCAGAAGCTATTGATAAAATTGATAAGATCATCAAGGCTTCAAATGCCATCATGGTCGCTAGAGGAGATTTAGGTATTGAAGTTCCTATTGAACAATTGCCAATGCTCCAAAAGATGATCATTCGAAAATGTATCCAACGAGCACGTCCAGTGATCGTAGCTACACACATGATGGATAGTATGATCCACTCTCCTATTCCTACTAGAGCAGAAATCACAGATGTTGCCAACGCTGTATTAGATGGCGCAGATGCGGTAATGCTCAGCGGAGAAACCTCAGTCGGAAAACACCCGACCAAAGTAGTGGAGCAAATGAACAAGGTCATCACAGAAGCGGAAAGAGAATATGATATAAAAAACCGACCTACTCCGTCTAAAAAGTCTAGAACCTTTCTTTCCGATGCTATTTGTTTTAATGCTGCTAAAGTAGCTGAAGACGTGAAAGCAAAGGCAATAATCGGAATGACTAGCTCAGGGTATACCGCTTTTAAAGTAAGTAGTTTTAGACCAAATGCTAAGATTTATATCTTTTCAGAATTGGTAGGGATGCTTGCAACACTTAACCTCGTATGGGGAGTGCGTTGCTTTTATTACGATAAGTTCACCACTACTGATGGTACAATTGAGGATGTTTGTAAAATTTTAACCAAAGAGAAGTATCTAAAGAAGGGAGATATCGTAATTAATACTGGAAGTATGCCTTTAGAAAAGCGATATCGAACCAACATGCTAAAGGTTACCGTAATAGATTAGAGGTCAGTTCTATTAACTATCTTTTGATTTGAGATTAGACTTAATAAAGGTGCCTTAAAATACAAGACTTAATTTTGTGACTCTAAATCCAAGAGATAGTCCTAAATTGTGAACGATTAACCTAATAGATATACTAAATACATGAAGATCATTATCCCTATGGCCGGCAGAGGCTCCAGATTAAGACCTCACACATTGACTGTACCTAAACCTCTCGTACCTATTGCAGGAAAACCGATAGTGCAAATATTAGTCGAAGACCTAACCAAATCTCTTGAAGAGAAAGTAGACGAAATTGCATTTGTGACTGGAGACTTTGGAGCTGATGTGGATAAGCAATTGATCGCCATAGCAGAATCATTAGGGGCAAAAGGTAGTGTGTATAAGCAAGACCAGCCTTTAGGTACTGCTCATGCCATCCTTTGTGCTGAAGAAAGTATGTCTGGAAAATGTATGATTGCATTTTCAGATACCCTCTTCAAAGCCAACTTT
Source organism: uncultured Saprospiraceae bacterium (assembly GCA_937974575.1). Lineage (GTDB taxonomy): Bacteria > Bacteroidota > Bacteroidia > Chitinophagales > Saprospiraceae > JALZVN01. Next base: position 6,975 of record CALJVI010000071.1, read on the forward strand.
GCATTTAATTCTGAAGAAGACGGCATCATTTGGGCTCAAAAAGTTGAAGATCCTTCTGCCTTTGGAGTACTAAAAACAGATGCCGACAACGTCATTACTGATTTTGTCGAAAAGCCAAAAGAGTTTGTTTCTGATTTAGCCATTGTAGGTATATACTACGTGAAAGATGGAGACAACCTTAAAAAGGAGCTACGATACTTACTGGATAATGATATAACCGATAGAGGAGAGTACCAATTGACTGATGCTTTAGAGAACATGAAGCAAAAGGGAATTAAGTTCAAAGTAGGAAAGATTGACGAGTGGTTGGACTGCGGAAACAAAGATGCAGTAGTCTATACCAATCAGAGAATGCTTGAAATCAAGGCATTTAACTCTGAAAATGCAGAAAACTTGCAATCAGAGAACTCTATTGTTATCCAACCGTGTTATATTGGAAAAAATGTAAAGCTAACCAATTGTGTAATCGGGCCTCATGTTTCTATCGGAGACAATTCAATAGTAACAGATTCCGTTATTAACAACACAGTGATTCAGAGCGATTCTACTGTAAACTCTGCTAATTTAGAGAATTCTATGATTGGTAATAAAGTGGAATATGTTGGCTCTAGATCTGAGATAAGCATTGGAGACTACTCCGTTTATAAAGTATAAAATACAAATTTGACCATAATTCATACATATCGCTACTTCTTCTTAGTTCTTTTATTTGGACTTTTTAATAGTGTATGCATGGAAGCACAACCAGGCACAACCACCGAAGCTGAGGTCAATAGGCAAAAAGTATTCATAGAAGCCAACAAGCAAAAACTGCTTGAAAACTACGGTGAAGCGATAGTTTTATTCAAAGAAGTACTCAAAAATGACCCTCGTAATCATGCTGCGGCTTATGAGCTAGCTCGTGTATACGATGTGAAAGATAACGATGAAAAAGCGTTGAGCTCTATCAAAGTTGCGGTCTCCTTGGATCCAACCAATATGTGGTACAAGCTATTCTTAGCGGATGTACTCGAAAAGACCTTAAAGTATGCTGAAGCTGCAGAAATATACAAGGACATGGTTGCCAAGAATCCTGAAACCGAATACCACTACTTCCAACTGGCCTACTATCAAGTCAAAGGCGAGAAAATAGATGACGCAATTGACACCTATGATCTCATTGCAAAAAAGTTTGGCAGCAATGTAGAGATCACGCGCAAAAAGCATGCACTCTACTTAGGAAAAGGAGACACTAAAAATGCGGCTAAAGAACTTGAACAGCTGGTTAAAAAATTTCCAGAAAATATTTCATACCTACATCTACTTGCTGGATTTTACAAACAGCAAAATTTGATCAATGATGCAAAGGATACTTATGCAAAAATCTTAGCCCTAGATCCTACCAATGCTAAAGCTACTATAGCCTTAGCAACGGATAAAAAAGAGAGCGGCGGCGACACCAATTTTTTGCGTTCTTTAGAAGCAGTTTTTCGTGACAAGAACGAATCCATTGATATCAAAATCAAAACCTTATACCCGTACATTAAAAAAATAACCGAAGGTACAGCGGAAGCGGATATGATAGAATCTGCATTAGGTTTGGGTGAAATTTTAACCGAGGTACATCCAGAAGAAGCGAAAGCCTTCTCTATATATGGAGATCTCTTGTACCATGCAAAGCAAGATGAAGAAGCACTAGTCCAATACGAGCAAACTATTGCACTCAACAAGAATGTATTCACTGTTTGGGAGCAAATGATGTACATCTATGCGGAGCAATATCAAATGGAAAAACTGGCCGAGATATCAGAAAAAGGAATGGACATCTTTCCAAATCAAGTCATGCTATATTACTTCAATGGTATTGCCAATGGAGAATTAGAAAATCACAAAGACGCTTTGTCTTCTCTAAATCAAGCTATGATCATGGCTGGTAAAAAGGAGGTGCTCAAAATTGATGTTCTTTGCCGTATGGTGAAACCACTTATCGCTACAGGCAAAACTGAAAAAGCACAAGATAAAGTGAGCAAAGCTTTAGCTTTAGATCCTGACAATTTCAGAAGTATATCTGCTCAAGCCTTCATCTTGGCTCAGACAAAGAAAATATCAGAAGCAGAAGAAATGTATCAATCTGCACTAAGTAAAGGGGGCCAAAACAATCCAGAAGTTCTAGAAGACTATGGTGACTTTATGCAACTGCAAGGAAGAACAACTGAAGCCAGCGAGTACTGGCAAAAAGCGCAAAAAGCAGGTGGACTCTCCACTCGTCTAAAAGACAAAATCGCCAATAAAGGGCTGTAAAATATATTCTTTTGAAAAATTACCTCTCATTGACCTGTTGGTCTATTATTATCTTGACCCTATCTCTTGCCTCTTCTTGTAAAACTTCCAAGAAAGCTAAAGAGGAGATCGTGAAGGCAAGTGCTGTCGAAGATATTCTGACCAAGATTGATGCTACTATCTTTAGGCCAGAGTGGTTCAGAGCCAAGGCACAATTACAGTCTCGTATTGACGGAAAAGGAATGTCTTTCACCTCCACCATCATCAGTAAAAATGAGGAAGTTCTATGGATGAATGGGAAGAAATTCGGTATTGAAGGAGCCCGTTTCATGTTTACACCTGACTCCATTTATGCTATCAATCGACTGCAAAGAGAGTATTTGGCTGAAGAGATGACCTGGGTATCCAATGAGTTTGAGCTCCCAAGCATACTAACTCAAGCCCTAGACCTCAATCACATACAAGATATTTTTATTGGAAATCCAATCCTTGACATTATCCCTTATACGGAGATCATTCCTAAAGAATCCGAAATCCTATTGTCCGGAAACAGAGACGGCTATCAAACGGAGCTTATGGTAAATGCTGCATCCATGCAGGCAAGATACTTCACCTTAACTCAAGGGGAAAGCACCCTAACTATTAAGTATAGCGACTATAGATTAGTGGACGGCAAGCATACCATGGCTTACAGAAGAGATGTTCTAGTGAACCGTCCCAATGAAGACGAAATCTTATTGAGCATTCTATATGATAATATTATCATCAATAAGGCTCAAGACATCAAGTTCAATATTCCTGGAAGCTACTCGCGAATGTAAAGTACCCTCATGAAAAGGACTTCGCTCATTATTTTTTCGATTTTATGTACCGTCTTACTATTTGGTCAAAGCAAGACAGACCTCGAACGCAAAAGAGCGTCTATCCAAAATGAAATCGAATTGATCGGAAAAAGGTTAAAGCAAACCAAAGAAGACCGAAAAAAAGCACTAGACAACTATCTCGCCTTGCAGCGTAAGATTCAAAAACGATCCCAACTCATCCGTACACTAGAACAGGAGGATGATTTGATTGAAGAGCGGATCGCACGTACTAATGATGGTATCACTTCACTCGAAGAAGATGCAAAAGTACTAGAACTAGAATATGGATTGCTGATCCGACAAGCGCTCCGTCAAAAACTAAGCGACAGCTACCTCAGCTTCATCTTCTCTTCCAAAGATTTCAACGAAGCCCTCAAAAGATGGAGATACCTCAACCAATATAGAGCACACAGAGCTAGACAGACACAGATCATCAAAGACACCCAAAGGTCGCTGATCCGAAAAAAAGAAACTTTATCTAAGCTTAGCCTTGAAAAGGAAAAACTCCTTGCTCAGCAACGTTACCAACAAAAACAACTCAACCTAGAGTCGGAGCGAAAAAACAAACTCTATAAGGATCTAAAGAAAAACGAAAGAGGGCTACGAGCTGAATTAAAAGACCAACAAGAAGTAGCATTCCAGCTCAAAAGTGCTATTCTTAACTTGATCGGGGACACTGCATACCCCATACCCAATACCTCTTCTGGAGATATCACCCTTGACTTTCAACGGGGTAAACAAAATCTACGCTGGCCTATCAAAAGTGGAATGGTAGAACGATTCTTTGGACGACAAGCACATCCTACCTTGAGCAAAATAGAGATTGTCAACAATGGCATAGACATTAGGTCCGACGCCTCTACTTCAGTTTTTGCCTCATTTTCTGGAGAAGTGGCAGGTAAGTTTACTTTACCCAACGGAACGCAATCTGTTCTGATCAAACATGGGGAATACTATACGGTATATAGTAATATGGATCATATATATGTAGATAAAGGCGAACCAATAAGCACCCAGCAAGAGCTTGGTGTTTTGAGTGATGATGATCGCATCCTACACTTTGAGATCTGGCGACAAAAGACAAGGCTCAATCCACTAGATTGGCTAGCTCCTAAATAATCTGCAGCCTTATGCTCCTAGTTCAAATTGACCAAGCTTTTGTCCTAGGATTTCGTAAATTTGTCAGAGCTCATTTTATTACCAAATCGCTTTTTCGACAGTGCTATCTTTATTCAGAACCAATCAATTTTTCGCAAACGCGTTTCTTGTTTTATACGTTTTGGTCATCTGGAGCCCAGCCTTCTTTTTGACTCAAGATGTAGTCGTCTCAGATGGTACCTTCTTATTCGATAGCCTGAGCCAATACTTACCCGTACCAGGGAGCCTATTTAATTACCTCATAGCAGCACTCCTCACACTACTCCAAGCAGTGTTGATCAATGTGATGGTAAGTAGATATCGGCTTACAGAGGAGATAACCCTCTTTCCCGGAGTCTTTTACATATTATTCATGGGATTCAGCAGTCAGTTTTGGACGGTAACGCCATTGCTTATTGCCAATTTCTTCTTGCTTTTTGCTATTCTAGAGCTTATTTCTACCTACAAAGAGTATTCAAGCGCAGATCGTATATTCAATATCAGCTTATTCATAGGAGTAGCCTCCTTATTCTACTTTTCATATATCGTCTTTTTGATCTTTGCTTGGGTAGGTATCGGAATACTACGTGCCATCCGATGGAAAGAAAGGATCATACTCATCTTTGGTTTTATATGCCCATACTTCTTTGTGTTTACCTACCACTTCTGGCATGACATGCATCATACCTTCTTTACACAAGAGATCATTTCCAACTTCAAACTCCTGAGTTTCAGTGGATTTAGAGAATACAAAGATATCGTATCAGCTGCCCTGGTCGGTGCTATGATGTTGATATCCTTATTCAGCTATAAACTCTATACCTACAAGAAAAAGATCAAAATTCAGAAGATCATTGACATTCTATATTGGGTACTGGCAGCAACGGCGGTAAGTTTACTTTTCCAAAATCAAATAAATGTCCAGCATTTTCAAATGCTATTACCAATACTTGCTATCTTTGTGTCTATCAATTTTGTACACATGACCAGGCAGTGGAGCGAAGTATGGCACATGCTGCTGGTATCAGGTATACTTATTTTGCATTTCATATCATTTTTAAATATTTAGTAGATGAAATTTGGTGTTGTAGTTTTTCCGGGATCCAATTGTGATGAGGATATGCGCTATGTATTAGCTGAAGTACTTGATCAGCAAGTGGAGATGCTATGGCATAAGAATGACCAATTGGAGGGTTTTGGCCCAGGCGATTGCATTGTTTTACCTGGTGGATTTTCATATGGTGATTATCTACGTTCAGGAGCTATCGCCAAGTTGTCTCCGATCATGCAAGAGGTCATCAAGTTTGCCAACAACGGCGGCTATGTGATCGGTGTATGCAACGGATTTCAGATCCTATGTGAATCTGGTTTACTTCCAGGGGTATTACTTGCCAATGATACACAGAAATTTATCTGCAAGAACCTACACATCAAAGTAGAAAACAACGACACTCCATTTACTAAAAACACCAAGGCTCAAGAAGTACTTCAGATCCCTATCGCACATGCGGACGGTCGCTACTTTGCCAGCGAGCAGGTACACGCGGACTTGGTCAAAAACAATCAAGTACTTTTCAGATACTGCGCAGAAGATGGTAATTTTTCAGACAGCACCAATCCTAATGGCAGTATTGATAACATCGCCGGTATTTGCAATGCGGGTAGAAATGTATTTGGTATGATGCCACACCCTGAGCGCGCAGCTGAGGAGATCCTTGGCAACACCCAGGGTCGTATCTTATTCGAGTCACTTATCGAAGCGAGCAAGAAACAATATTTAGATACTGCCATCGCATAATTATAAAATTTCTATTTGGGGCCTACCCCGCTTTTCTGCCCGACTGCCTCACGCTGCAGGCGGGGTCGCTACGTTTCGGGACTCGGGGTCTACTCCTGAAAAAGGTTGACACAAAAAAGTAACAACTTGTGACAAACCAAGATTCAAAATATTACACATCAGCATTCAAACAAAAAGTAATACAAGAAGTACTTAGCGGTCAGCGAAGTGCTACCGATGCAAGACG
>CALJVI010000072.1 GCA_937974575.1 uncultured Saprospiraceae bacterium
GGTATCACCCCAACTGATCAATGACATCACCAAGTACAGAAGAGAAATAACAAAGAAGATTGCATTGAAATTAGGAGAAGAATTCAGCATCAATTTTTATGCATTCCTAAAGCCCTATGAACTAAAGTTGGCGAGTTAGAAGCTGTACGTAAGCGTTAAGAATCTATACAGCCAGGAGCCTGCCCGACTGAGTCATTCAGGCGGGATTTTTGTTTGATACCTTACTCCTTACCCAATCCACGAAAACGGAAACCGATCATACTTCACCAAAGAGTAATTATGCACTTCCGCTCCAAAGAAAGAGAAGAATTGAGCAATAGAAGGGATATCTGATCCTTCAAAATCCAGATAGTCCATAGCCGTACAATTATCCATGATAATCTGATTGATCAACCAATGCATCGCCCTCTTTTCTTTTCCGGCAGGCGAAGACTTGGCCATCAAGTAGGTCATCCTCTTTTGGAAACGTGTGATTACGCATGATGCTAGGATGCTCTGATCTTGATCCCTTACACAATAGATAGTAGCAAGGTCTTTTTCCAATAGAGTAGGAAGCAATTCACTGAGCACATCCATGGTAGTACTCTTGCTGGTATAGCTGCTTTTTTCATGCGCTAGGTAAAATGGAATAAAGGCTTCGACGCTTAACTCCGACTTGGATAGCTCAAATTTTGCCGCTTTTTTGATATTACGTTTGATATTTGTAGAGTAAGCCTTGTAGAGGCTATCATAGTCTTGGGTTAGCTGGAGGACATAGTTTGCTCTAGTGGCTGTTTCTATCCCAGGCATAGGTTCGATACGATTTGCATCATTCAGTTGGACATATACACTCTTGTATTGGCTAGGGATAGCAGATATAAAATCCGCTACCAAATTCGCCGATATTGTAGACTTGGAAAATACGCCCAATTGTTGCGCAAAATGAGGCAGCATGATCCTTGTGAATAATGGAATACGCTTATTGAGGGGTAGTGGCATTACAGCCTCATAATCATTGTAAATTAAGGCTATCCAAGAGTAGCTAGCGCAAACACTATCCAAATAATAGGACATGCCGTACAGTCTGCCATTATGGGCTTCTTGGATACAATTATCCCACTTTTTGACGTCCAAATCCCCTCTTTTAACACACCTTACCATTATTTACGACACATTTAACTAATTAACATACAATAATTTACAATATGTAACCCTTTTGGCACCATTTAAGTATTAGATAATGATGATTCATATTATACTAATCAAGAATCTGTTATTATGTTACCAAAGAGACTAATACTATTGATCGGGGGATTAATGCTTTTCTTATCATCCAGTGCTTTTCAGCAACTAGGCCTCGAAAATATGGCCGTTTCGGTCAATAAATTTATCCTATTCCCAGATTCATCTTTTTACAATCACTCAAATATAGCAATTGCTGAAGGAGAAACTTTTGAGCTGATAGATGAAACGCATTTATTTCACGAAGATGACAGCCAGACGCAAAAATTTAAGTGGTACGAGATAAAGCTAAAAACGGGAAAAACAGGTTGGGTATTCGGCAACAACATTGCGGTATACGATGCCAAAGCTACAGATCTGACAGACAAGCTAGCTAATAAAGAAGCAAAACTCAGTAGCGGTTTTTATAATTCTAAAATATGGACGGCTTCTATCACAGGCTACGATGCTGTAGCAGCCAACACTAATCCATACATCGAAAAATATCTAGTCTTTACCAATGGATCTCAACAAAGCCGATATATACAAGTCGGTAGAGAACAAGTAGAAGGTAAGTCATGGGTTGAAGATGTACAGTTGGTAGATCTCAATAGCGATACTTATCAAGAAGTAATCATCCAACTCAATAGTCAAGGTGGTATGAGTACAACCGTAAATCAATATCTGGAAATATTCACATTGAAGCAGGATGATATGCGCAGCATCTTCTCTGAAAAGATAAATCTAGGTAAACAAGCCAAAAACATTTCTCCTATCAATCGCAAATTCTTTGATGTCGAAGATGGAAGCATACGTGTATCCTATATCGATTACTTTGATTGCAAAGATTCTTACGGAGGTTCGTGTATGGAGTATGTTACCTACACCTATGCTTGGGACCAAGGGACAAGTAGATTTGAGACTCTATATGAGCCTAGTCGTACCAGCCCTATTGTAAAACCCTTAGGCAATAATCTAGATTTATTTCCTGGGCCAGGCCTGAATCAAACTATCGGAAAAGTTGGTACTCGTGAAACGCTTAAAGTACTTGGACAAGAAGAAAAGTATGTAAAAGTAGGCGATCAAGTAACAAAAAAGATCTACTTCTTAGTAAAGACCTTTGACGATAAGAAAGGTTTTATCGAATCTACAAATGTGAAGTTTGTAGAAAACGACTACAGCAAAGCACTCAATATGTATTACCATCAGCCCGCCGTAAATACAGCTCAGTTTGATGCAAATATTATGGCTGTTCAATACAATGTGAATAAACTATAGAGTATTCTTTATGGCTCTTCAGAAGTAAGGAAGTAGAAATAGATCAAGATTTTACAATTTGAAAATCTGTAATCTAAAAGTGGGAGAAGATTTATAATTAGGAATAAATTTCGGCCTTTATAGATTTAGTGTCGTAAGCGTCAGAAAAGTCGTAAGCAAGCTTTATGGTCGAGCAAACTAATGCTAAGCAAAAGAGTAACTGTACAACGTAGGGGGTGAATATGACTTGAAAAACTGCATTAGGGCGAGTTTTAAGCTTGTAGACTTTTTAGCTTACGTAAGCGTTAAGAATCTATACAGCCGGGAGCTTTTTGTTACTTTTTTGCGGGAAAAAAGTAAGAGTAAGAGAAGCAAGAATAATGTTATTATAGATCAATATTTTCAGCTTGAGGTATAATCTTCAAATTTTCCAAAATCAGATTACCCCGTATTGAGTCTTATATGATCAAAAAGGAGGTAGAGTGATTGAAGAAAAAGAGGCAGAATACTATATATATCAAAGGGCTAATTCTATCTCTGAATATCCCTATGCATATTAGTCAGCTCAATTATGAATTTTCTTGATTATTGTAGATGTCGCAAGCTCCAGGAAGGTCCTCGGTTTCTCTCTTAAACATAGTCAACAGATCTTTATTGCAAGGCTTCATTCAGTCGACGTTCCTTGGCGCAAGCTAACTGAAAGTTGACCATTCTTTCTAGTGACTTTGGAAGAATCTCATGTTCGTTTTCTATAGTCTCGATATTTTGTCTTTTGAGTTCTTGGATGAGTCTATAGACGGATTCAATCGTGGAGAGGCAGTACTTTTTAGGCTGTGTTTTTATATCAAAACGAGATAAGTAATTGGGCGTAAAGCTGATTTTTGGAAGCGCCAATAAATTAGGCGAAAGACGGAGCATCTTATTGGAACATGCCCAGGTACTGTCAATTATAAAAATAAAAAGACGTTTTGATTTTTCGGTGCCAAGCTGATTTTCAGAAATGTTTAATGAATCTGACGAAGGATACAAGAGTAGTACTTGATTTGTAGGATCCTTGATGATAGCGTTTACTTCTTCATTGTGCTCAAAGCTTACGCCTTTGATGATACGACAATTTTGCAGTGCTCTATTGGTCATTCTTCCCGTTCCTACCTGATCTCTTTTGGCCTCTAGTGGGTGCATCAAGATTCTGAAATGAACCTGTGTTGAAAATGGAGTGATGGTATGACAAAGGCATGCACGCTCCGGTCTAAGACATTCTACACACATAGATCGTGTTGGTTCTTGTGCTTTTAGCCGCGCTGCTTTTATGGCAAGATATTCCGATTTGTTCATGGATAGAAATAGAGTTCAAGAGATGGATGAATTACATATTTGATAGCTACTGCTGTCGTTTATATCTCATCTCCACGCAGCGCACGATACCTTTTTCGAGCCTCTACAGCAAACAAGCTGTTGCTCATGTCTATAAATAAACGTTCATAAAGAGACTTTGCTTTTTCTGGATCATTGAGTTGCTTTTCATACAGCTCGGCCAATTTGAATAAGGCATTATCAGCCCTGATTTCTTCAACGTGATTGTCTATTATTTTTTGAAATTTCTCAGCAGCTTTTGTGTACTCTCTTTTCTTCAAGTAGATATTTCCTTCTGAGTATAGCACGTCATCGACCAGGGTGTGATCAGCGTAATCTCTTCGTATAGTATCCAGCTTTGTAAAAGCCTCTTCAAATTTGTTTTGAAATATTAGTAATTCCGCATCGGAGTATAGCTCCATTACTGTAGCGGTAGTATCCAGTCCCAGATTATCAGTGATGAATACAGAAATGTCGATGGCATCGTTTGAAATCAACTTTGAAGTACTGGCTTTGAGTACTTTGAACTGAGCCTGTGCCCATTGATAGTCAGCCATATAGTAGCTCAGCTTAGCATTTCTATATCTGGCCTCATGTCCTAATGCATCATCTTTAAATTCCTTATCCACTTGGGCATAAAGTAGAGTGGCTTCCCATTGTTCGCCTTTCATTAGATAAAAGTCAGCTAGATTTAATTTTCCTTCTGCTAGAATGTTGGGGTTCATATTAGGGTACTCGACTAGTTCACTCAATAGACTGATGGCCTTATCATGATCGTTCAAATAAAACGCTTCTAGATTTGCCAACTCTAAAATGATAGAAGCAGTTGTCTTTGTTCTGCCAAATTCATTGAGAAAAGTTTCATACTCCAATTCAAGATTTTTAAGATCCTCATCGGTATAGGCATAGCCCTCTGTAATTTTATTTTTCTTCGCACGAAGTGTTTGTCTTTTCGCATCGAGATAGAAGGTAGAGACATTTCCTTTTTCAGTGACGATATAGTCATATGCTTCAATTGCAGAGTCATAGTCTTTTGCATTAAATGCGATTTCGGCCAGCTTATAAATACGGCCTCCATTTTCATTTAGTTTTATATCCATTGCTTTGACTTGTCGGAATGCATTTTTATAATCCTTTTGCTGCACAAAAAGCCAAGTTAGTAGTTCTGGGTATTCTATGATTTCATCGTTCTCTTGTATAGATTCATAGAGTTGTGTTTGGAGTTCGGTATAG
>CALJVI010000073.1 GCA_937974575.1 uncultured Saprospiraceae bacterium
TACAGAAGTAGCGCTTAAGATCTTTAAAGGAGCGGTGACGACAGATGGATTGCCCAAGGATGAAATGGATGTTTCCATTGCAGCTGGACAGCACTCCAATTTGATTCAAGTATTAGGCAGAATAAATAACCATCCTGAGCAGAAAAACGGATTGATCATGAAGTTGATTTCTCCCGATTATATCAATCTTGGCAACCCTCCAAGTTTAGAGACCTGCACTCGTGATGTATTTGATGGAGACCGTAAGTTTAGCAGTAAAGACTTGCTTAAGATCGCAAAAGACATGGCCTCGGTCTGCGTGCAGTTGCACAGTAAAGGTATTAATCATGGAGATCTCTATGCACACAACATATTGATTAATGAACAAGCAGATTGCCTTCTTGGAGATTTTGGAGCCTCTACTTTTTATGATAAAAAATCACCTTTAGCGCATAATATCGAGCGAGTAGAAGTGAGGGCATATGGATGTTTGCTGGAAGATATATTAAGTCTAGTAGACGTTGCTGAGCTAGATGGACAGCTACGTATCGAGTGGCTAAAGCTGATTGCAGCATGCATATTGGAGGATGTTGAAGTACGTCCATCTTTCAATGAAATTTTGGAGCATTTGGAGAGGTTTTAAAGAGTGCTTTTTGATTATCAAGCCACTATCAAGATATCAGATAAGTTGAAAATCGATATCCTATTGTAAAGGATTTCTAATTCTTATCAGAATCATACTTGTTGATTTGGGCAAGATCTAGTATTTTTTTCTTCCTGGATTCTTCAATGTCGAAATCATTTTGAAGCCCAAGCCAAAATTGAGCGGAGTTCCCAAAATATTTACTCAATCTAAGGGCGGTATCTGCGGTTATTTTTCTGTCTCCTTTTATAATAGCACTAGTCCTGGTTTGAGGAATTCCAATCTCCTTTGATAATCTGTATGCACTTATATTCATGGGGGCTAAAAATTCCTCTTTGAGAATTTCTCCAGGATGAATATTTGGCAGCCTGTCTTCAGACGAAGTGATTTCTTTTATAATAAGGTAGTAGAATAAGGTTTTATAAACTTCCTTGTTCGGCTTCAGTAGGTTCTTGATTTTCGAGATGATCAAATCTGAGTACTCACTACTCTGACCTAAATTTTTAATAATGAAATCTTCTTTAATTTGCTGAACTTCCTTTTTTTTAGACAAGTTTATTATTACGTTGCTATCTAATATAAATATGGGCTTTGATAGATTTAAAATTTGTTCAAATAATTTGAAATCAATATCCTTTATTCTTAATCCAGCAGAGGAGGTTATCCTTTTTATATGGGCATTTACAGTCATTTATATTCAATTTAATGGTAATCAGTAATTTTAACTTCATATGAATTTGGTGTAGACCACTTAAAGATAATTCTCCACCTTTTATTTATCCTGATACTATAAAAGTCCGATAAATCACCTTTTAATTTTTCTAAATGATTAGAAGGTGGGATTCTCAAATCATTGATGGAGTGAGCGTTGTTTATCATTCTCAATTTTCTTCTTGCTATGGGTTGAATTTCAGACGGTAGTTTTTTACTAAATAGGCCACTCCAAATTTTTTCCGTTTCCTTGTTCCCAAAGCTAACAATCATGCTTTTGTTTTAAGTTACTAACGTTGAAAGGTAAGTAAATTATAATGACTTGTCAAGGTTTTCAATTTTTAGGTTTAATAATTTTCAAATTTAAGTTTGAAAGGTTAACCATATTTTTGTTGCTATCTTTATTTCTTTGGCAGCGATGCTTGGGTGCTTTCAGTCCTAATACTTATGCGACGGCGCTTGCGCCCAAAGCACGGCGCAGCGGAGCGAGCAGAGCAAGGGATCGGCAGCGGCATCTCTATTACAAACGCATGGCAATGCGTCTGTAATAGAGATATAGCAGAGAGCCCGACCCCGCGTTTTTACGCAGGGGATGATCCCAAGCAAAGGAGGCTATAGAAGGGCTATTTTATGTTAAGATTTGAGAGAACTTTGTTTAATTATAGGCTTATTTTGATGCAGGTCTCAAAGCAAAGTTCGGTTTCCTCGTTTTCGAGCTGTGAATAGCTTAATATTACGAGCTGCCAGTTTTATGCTGCTGGCATCAAGTGTGGAAACGTGGATCATGTATTCGAGGGTATCATTGCTAGTTTTTTGGAGAACAGAGTCGGTCTTATGGATGATTTTTTGGATCCGATACTGTCAAGTAAGCTTAAAGAAAATCTTTTGGCTTTGCTGTTTGAAAAACAACTCAAAGCTGCTGGTATAGGCAATAATGCCAAGCTCGTGACCGACAAAGCTATACGCAGCGATATCATATATTGGCTCGATCCTAAGGATAATAATACACATGAAAAATCTTTTTTTGAAGTCATAGATGCTTTTGTGAAGTATCTGAATCAGACCTGTTACACGGGGATCACGGGCTACGAATTTCACTATGCCTACTACGAAGAGGGGAGTTCCTACAAGCGACACCTGGATCAGTTTAAGGACAATCAGAGCCGAGCTTACTCGATGATCATGTATCTCAATAGCGATTGGGTGCCCCTAGATGGAGGGCAACTCTGCATATATCATCCGACCGATAAGCAGGTCATATCACCTATGAACGGCAAGTGCGTATTCTTCAAAAGTAGCGAGCTAGAGCATGAAGTACTGCTAAGTCATAAGCCTAGAATGAGCATTACTGGTTGGCTGCGGACGGATGGATAGGGGTGGCACAAGACCGACTTCTTTTTAGTTTCTTATTTGTACAAAACAAGCTCTTTGTGTTCATGGATATTCGGCCTTAATATGTACTTTTACGAAGTGCTTAGGGTGCAATAGACACGCCATCATCAATATCCAAAATAGGCAAATGTATCTTGAATATGTATTGTAAATTACTGTATTCTAAGTAATTGCGAGTTCATTTGTGTAGCTATTGCAATAATAGTGTACTTTGTGTTT
>CALJVI010000074.1 GCA_937974575.1 uncultured Saprospiraceae bacterium
TGAATCTTCTACTTCTGTATATGAAGAGATATCAAAATCTGATTCACTTAAAATGTCTAGCAAATCTATGTCCACCAAGTTGGTATCAATAGCAGCTGGGTCATTGCAAGAGAAAGTGCTCCAGCATGTAAATGCAAAAAAGCAAAAAATAATATGTTTAATCACGCGCTTGTTCATTTGGAAACTGATATACTAGACAGAAAAGGTTAATTAATTTCTGAATAAGGTATAGATACAGCTAGTCAAAGGTTGTATAGAGTAAAATATAATTACTCCGTTTCAGCCTCTACTTCGTTTTCCATTAATTTATTAAAAAACTCAAGGTAAGCAGCTAAGTACTCCTCCTCATTCTGATAATCTAAAACAGGTACGGTAAGCCCCTCAATTGTTTTTTCATCAATGTCAGAAATCTTTTCTGTACCACGAATCACACCATCAGCGGAAAGCATTGCACCTTTGTTTAGAGTAATTTTTCCATCTTCGCTGTAGTCCTTCAGATCTTCAGGTTCAAGATTATTAATGGTCGCTTTTTCCAAGAAGTTATCTCCAAACGCCTGATCCAACTGAGTATCATAGTGTGAATAAACAACTTTAGAATTTTGAAAAAGCGGCTCGTTTTTATATGCTGTCTTCAAATAAAAAGGAACCAAGCTTGTCATCCAACCATGGCAATGAACGATGTCTGGCGGCCAACCGAATTTCTTAACCGTTTCGATAACTCCTTTACAGAAAAATACCATACGGTCCGGATTATCCTTGAAAGGCTTTCCTTTAGAGTCTTCAAAAACGGACTTACGCTTGAAGAAATCTTCATTATCTAGAAAATAAACCTGCATTCTAGCTCCTGGCAGTGAAGCAACCTTTATGATCAAAGGAAAATCATCATCATCTACAATGATGTTCATTCCTGATAATCTAACTACTTCGTGCAAACGATGTCTGCGTTCGTTGATGGTACCAAATCGGGGCATTAATACCCTGATTTCCATTCCTTTTTCTTGTATATATTGAGGTAATTTTCTCGCTATCGCAGCTACTTCTGAGAGGGCAGTATATGGCTGCATCTCCTGTGTTACAATTAACACTTTTTTCTTCGACATAAGCAATTTTTCAATTTGATCAACAAAGTCATCCCTTTGTTGAATAAGAGTGCAAATTTAATAAAAAAATAGCAGTTCTTATTGAGTTTGAGTGGTTCATCTGTTAAACCATTCTTAAATAAACATCCTGAAGTCCTATATTTGTGGCTTTCGACATTAGATTGTTGTTCAACAGGATAGAAATTAGCTAAAACATTGATATTCAATATTAAAATTGAATCAAAACACACAGCATAAACGCTAAACAGCATGTATATATTCAAAAAAGTGGAAGATTTGCAGGAATTCATTGCTGCAAAGAAGGAAAAAGGACTAAAAATAGGCTTTGTGCCCACTATGGGTGCCTTACATAAGGGGCATATATCACTGATCGATGCCTCTAAAAAAGATAACGACATCACTGTTTGCAGCATTTTTGTCAATCCTACTCAGTTTGACAATACGGATGATCTGCAAAAATATGCTCGAAACTTGCCGAAAGATGCTGAAATGCTTGGCCTAGCTGAAACTGAAGTACTTTTTGCGCCTAATGTCCAAGAAATATATCCTCCCGATCTAAAAACTGAGGTTAACCTTAAATTTGGTGGCCTGACTACGGTCATGGAAGGTCGCTTCAGAATAGGACACTTTGAAGGGATGGTACAAGTCGTAAACAGACTGTTGGAAATAGTAAGGCCTGATGCGATCTATATGGGCCAAAAGGACATCCAACAAGCTGCTATAGTGAGTAACATGCTGATGCAGCAAAAAAGTGCAACTAAAATCGTGATTTGCCCCATCTTGAGAGAAGATCATGGTCTGGCAATGAGCTCTAGAAACGAGCGACTAGAACCCGCAGATAGAGAAAAGGCAAAAGCAATACATGAAGCGCTACTGAAGGCAAAAGAAAATATATCCACCTTGGATCTTGACACTATAAAGAAACAAGCCCAGGATCACTTGCTGTCTGTAGGATTCAAGCCAGAATACTTTGAAATAGTAGATGGTGATAGTCTGCAAAGTATATCCCAATACTCCGACAGCAAGTATATCGTAGCTTGTGTTGCTGCATTCATGAAGGATGTGCGCCTGATAGATAATATGATACTAAGAAACGAAAAGGCCTAAAACTCCGTTTGATAACGGGAAAGGTCTCCAAATGGACGCAGGGACTAGCGCTGTGCAGTGGTGCCGACATCGGGCAGGCTGGTAGTACAGCAGAGGCAGTCCGAGCAGAGCCTGGAAGGGCTAGCCGAGCAGAGCCTGGAAGGGCTAGCCGAGGACCAAGGCGGATGCCGAGTCACGTAACATAGCGACCGATATGCAAGGGTAAAAAAGAATTTATCTTTTTTACCCTTGCATATCGGTAGGCCCATAAATAGAATAATAGTTAACTTTGCAAATATGTTGATACAAAGATTTAAATCAAAAATACACCGTGCAGTTGTTACACAAGCGGACCTCAATTATGTAGGGAGCATCACCATAGATGAGGATCTAATGGATGCAGCCAATCTACTAGAAGGCGAGCGGGTACAGATCGTAAATAACAATAATGGTGAACGCCTTGAAACTTATGTCATAAAAGGTAAAAGAGGAGCTGGGACGATCTGCCTAAATGGTGCAGCTGCGCGTAAAGTGGCTGTTGGGGATATCGTGATCATCATCTCCTATGCACTGATGACTCAAGAGGAAGCGAAGAAATATAAGCCTATAGCCGTTTTCCCTGATGAGAACAATCAACTCGTGTAAAACTAAGTGAAGCAAATCCTAATAAACGTACTAAAGTTTGTTGTATTTCTCAGTGTGGGGCTAGGCATTCTATACTATCTCTACAATAATTTTGCAGCAAAGTACCTCATAGACTGCATGGCCCAAGGGCAAAGTGCTGATCAATGCAACTTTGGAGATAAGCTTATAGATGACTTTAGGTCTGCTAAGCCTTTTTGGATATTCATGATCTTTGTAAGTTTTACTATTAGCAATATCAGTAGAGCTATCCGGTGGCAAATGCTGCTCAAACCTTTGGGAAGAGAAGCTCGGCTAATCAATACCTTTTTCTGTACCATGATCGGCTATTTTAGCAATTTGTTTTTGCCCCGCGCTGGTGAAGTCATCAAAGCTGGGACGCTAAGCAAATACGAAAATATGCCTGTCGAAAAAGTAATGGGTACTGTAGTGCTGGATAGACTGCTAGACGTCATCAGTATACTTATCGCCACCTTTCTTGCCTTGGTCTTAGAGTATGATAAGCTGTGGGGATACTTTTCGGAACCTGTCTCTAACTTCTTTGGAGAGAAGGGCTCACAAATTTTACTATTTATAGCGGGTACTATAGTCGTCATCATTTTGCTTGCTTATATATTTAGGACTGCATTCTCAGAGTCAGGTTTTTATAAAAAAATGGTCAATCTGATTAGAGGTTTCAAGGAGGGGATATTGAGCATAAGTAAGCTGGAAAATATACCCATGTTTATATTCCATAGTTTGATGATATGGTTTATGTATTTCGTCATGGTCTATGTGAGTTTCTTCGCATTTGAACCTACTGAACACCTACAGCCGATAGTGGCTCTTTTGGCATTTGTCTTTGGCGCTTGGGGCATAGTGATACCATCTCCGGGCGGTATGGGCTCATACCACTACTTGACTATACTGGTACTGGGTATGTATGGGGTATCTGAATTTGACGCCGCTTCTTTTTCAAATATTTCATTTTGTACTATACAGATTGCGACTAATGTCACCTTTGGCATACTTGCTTTTTCAATAATTGGTTATCTTAACAGAAATTACAAACCTCAATCTATAACCAGTAATGCTTGATGCTACCAAAGCAAAAGTTCAAAGCCTAGATAGCCTACAAAGATTGGTAGCAGCTTGGCGAGTACATGACCACAAGATCGTGTTTACCAATGGATGCTTTGATCTATTGCACCTAGGGCATATCAGCTACCTGGCAGAAGCAAAGGCGCTCGGGGACAAACTTATCCTGGGTCTCAATTCGGACGACTCTGTAAAAAGACTCAAAGGAAATACTAGACCTATCAATGATGTAAATAGCAGAGCCATGATGCTGGCGAGCTTCAGCTTTGTAGATGCTGTAGTCATCTTTGAAGAAGATACTCCCATCTTACTTATAGAAGGAGTCTTGCCCGATATATTAGTCAAAGGTGGAGACTACGATCTGAACCAAATAGTCGGTCATGACGTAGTAATAGAGCAAGGCGGAATAGTGAAAACCCTCCCATTTTTGGAAGGCTACTCCAGCTCTAACATAGTATCCCGAATACAGGGAGAAGCGGACTAAAAAATAGCTGCATCCATGAAACTCAATAAACTCATAAAGTACCTAGAATCAATAGCTCCCCTATCTTACCAAGAATCATATGACAATGCTGGTTTGATAGTAGGCGATCCCAATACCAGTATCAAAGGTGTGCTGATATGTCTAGACAGTACTGAAGACATCATCAAAGAAGCTAGAAAACGAAAGTGCAATGTGGTGATTGCGCATCATCCTATCGTCTTCAAAGGCTTGAAAAAGTTTAATGGAAAAAACTATGTGGAAAGGACGGTGATGCAAGCCATCAAACATGACATCTGTATCTATGCCATACATACCAATCTGGATAACGTATATCATAATGGTGTGAGCTCAAAAATTGCAGAAAAGCTGAAGCTCAAAAATCTACAAATTTTAGCACCTAAGCAAAATATGGTAAAACTTCAATTTTACCTCAATCCTAATCAAATTCATGCTTTTCAAAATGCTACTTCTAGGGAAGGTATCCCAGACAGTCTAAGTAATCTACATAGTCTACTTGCTGCTCGAACAGGACTAAAAGAGGATGCTGCCGAGATGAAGTATGAAACTACTTTGGCCAAAAATGAGGTATCACAAGTAGTCCATTTTTTACAAAAAGCGACTGGCAACACTAGCATAGATTACCAGACCAATACTGTAGCAAATATAAATGCGAAGGTAGGTTCAGGCATGATCGGTAGCTTAAATAAGCCTATACTCACGTCTACATTTTTTAAAAGACTAAAGGAGGACATGAATCTTAGTGGATTTAGGCATACTGCTATTTTGAGCAAGAAAATCCAGAAAATAGCCGTTTGTGGTGGAGCAGGAGGCTTCTTGCTGCCTGAAGCAATACGTGCTGGTGCTGACGTGTTTGTAACCGCAGATTACAAGTATCATGAGTTTTTTGATGCTGATGGTCAAATAATCATAGCCGACATAGGGCATTATGAGTCAGAACAGTATACAATTGAGCTATTACATGGACTTATAACAAAAAAATTTAGTAATTTTGCGTCCCATTGCACTAAATTGAATACAAATCCGGTGTTTTACTATTAAATCACTCTTAGTTTTATAAAAATCTAACAATTATGGCTACTACTACAGACATTACCATAGAAGAAAAGCTTAAGCAGCTGTTTGCTTTACAAGTAATCGACTCTCAAATAGATCAGCTACAAGTGTTAAAAGGCGAGCTTCCAATGGAAGTAAACGACCTAGAAGACGAAATAGCAGGACTAGGAATCCGTGTTGGCAAATTGGAAGCTGCAATCCAAGACTTGGAAGTAGAGAAAACCAATCACAATAACAAGATCAAAGAAGCTGAAATCTTATCTGAGAGATACAAGAAGAAGATGGATGAGGTGAAGAACAACAGAGAATTTGAAGCCCTTACTAAGGAGCTTGAATTTCAGGAATTGGACATCAAGCTTTCTACCAAGAAGATAAAAGGAACAGAAGCAAATATCGAGATCAAAAAAGAATCTTTAGTTAACGCTCAAGAAAAGTGGGAAGCTAAAAAAGAAGATCTTGGTAGCAAGAAAGTAGAACTTGAAAAGATCAAGGAAAAAACAGACAAAGAAGAAATCAAGCTCAATAAAAAAGCTGATAAGCAAAGAAAAGTCATCGAAGACAGACTTTTGAAAGCATACGACAAAGTACGTACATCTTATAGAAACGGTATCGCAGTAGCTACAGTAGAAAGAGACTCTTGCGGTGGATGCTTCAACAAGATACCACCACAGGTGCAGCTAGAAATAGGAATGCGTAAGAAAATTATTGCTTGTGAGCACTGCGGTAGAGTATTGGTAGACGGTACGCTTACTGAAAAGAAATAAGACCTATACTAAATGAATGCAAGGAAAGTGCTTTCGAATTTATATTCGGAGGCACTTTTTGTTTTATCTCTATTGGCTTATCACTTTTTACCGATTCATTCCGTTATATTCGTATATGTTTGTTCGTCCTCTCAAGTGGGTATTTCTTTCCGTCCTGCTCCTACTCATCAGCAGCCAAGCGAAGTGTGATTTTCATTTTGACTACAGCCCACTGGTCAAGGAAGCCTACGAAAAAATAATTTCCTTAAAACTAGAAGAAGGACGGATACTCATAGATTCTATAAAAAGAACCGAACCCCAAAATCTAAGTGTTTACCACATCGAAAACTATATTGACTTCTTTACCATATTTATTAACGAAGAGGTTGCAGAGTTTCACATGCTGGAACCCAATAAAAATAAACGCCTTGAAAAAATAAAACAAGGACCCAAAGACTCCCCTTACTATCTTTTTTGTCAAGCAGAAATCCAACTACAGTGGGCATTGACTAGACTCAAGTTTGAAGAATATTTTCAAGCTTTTTCGGAAGTCAACAGAGCATACAAGCAGCTCGAAGCAAACACCAAAAAGTACCCAAACTTTAAAGGAACCCTCAAAAGCCTTGGAGTTATTCATGCCATAGTAGGTACTGTTCCTGACAATTACAAGTGGGGACTCAAGCTATTGGGTAGACTAGATGGTACTATCGCTCAAGGAAAACAGGAGCTAGAAGAAGTGTTGGCTTATAGTAGGCAAAATGATTTCATATTTGAACAAGAGACAAAAGTCAGTTACGCTTTTTTACTTTTGCACCTGGACAACAAATCCGACCAAGCATGGGAGGTCATCAACCAGGCTCAATTAAAGCCTAAGGAAAACCCCCTTGCATGTTTTGCCCTGTCCAATATAGCTATGCGCACTGGACGCTCTAGTGAGGCACTAAGCATACTTCAGCAAAGACCTCAAGGAAAAGAGTACCTCCCGTTTTATTATCTAGATTTACTCCATGGCTATTCCCTCTTGTATAAACTCGACAAGTCGGCCGATATCTATATTGAACGCTACCTCAATAATTACAGAGGGGTCAATCTCATCAAGGATGCCTATCAAAAATTGGCTTGGTATTATCTGATTAATGACAATACCATCGCTTACAAAAATAATATGCGACTATGCCAAGTCAGAGGCAACACACTCATAGATAGTGACAAAAGCGCCATGAAGGAAGCTGCCAAAAAAATCATTCCTCACCCCACTTTACTTAGTGCACGTCTACTTTTTGATGGTGGATATTACACTGATGCTCGACAGATGTTGGAAGCTACACACGTAGACGAATACGAGCGTGAACGAGAGCGGCTAGAATATGGCTATCGACTGGGTCGTGTCAATCATGCGCTCAAAAACATCCCCGAGGCGATCAACAACTATAATTACAGCATTGCCTTTGGAATCAATTCCCCCTACTTTTTTGCTTGCAATGCGGCGCTTCAGTGCGGCATTATCTATGAAGACCTGGAGCAATACAAGGAAGCTAAACGATACTATGAACTGTGCATAGGTATGAGCCCAGAAGACTACAAAACTAGTCTGCATCAAAAAGCAAAGTCAGGTCTCAATCGGCTCAAAGACAAAAACAAACAAGTAAAGTAGATTAGTTATTACGAGGGGCCATCACGGCCTAAGGGCGTGACCGAGCTCTACACTATATCCAGACTTCCGCGTTGCTACAGTCTGGATGCCGCTGCGATCTCTTGTCTCTAGCGCACTCCGTTTGCCGTGCTCCACCTATTCGGTTTCGCGAAACTGTAAAGGGGTATAACAAAAGTGCTAAAGCGAAATGGATTTGAAAAGCTCAAGTTGGAAAAACAACTATAGCTGCATTCGGTTCCTCCACAGATCAAAAAAACTTCTAGTTCGTTTAAACATCAAATATGCGGAAGGTCAGTTTAGATTATGAAAGCTATAAATTAATCACGACTTCAGTTTATCATTATTCTGATGGCGATCCTTGTCTCGTTTTGTTTTTTTGTCTAGATTCTTAACCAGGGCAGCTTCCAGATCTACTCCTGTCTGATTGGCTAGGCAAATCAATACAAATAAGACATCCGCCATCTCATCGGCAAGATCCTCTTTAGCACTAGCAGCATCCTCGGGTCGTTTGAAAGACTGTTCTCCATATACCCGAGACATGATTCTTGCTACTTCTCCGACCTCTTCTGTCAACATAGCCGTATTGGTCAGCTCGTTGAAGTATCTAACGCCAATGGTCTTGATCCATTCATCCACTCGTTGTTGTGCATCCTGTAAAGTCAAAATGAGAAGAATTTAAAATTTAGAAAATACAATTGATATGCAAGCGTAGAACTCCATGATCAGATCATCCAAACCTATGCCGCATCCTCTAGAGATTCGATGATTTGTTGAGCATCATTATACACGTTTTGCATGGCATCATCATTGTTCACCCCAGCAAATCGGGCCATCTCACATCTTTCCAACAGCGAAGAAAGCTTATCTATGATGCCCGCTTCTATACCATTGCTCTTGAGCTTATTCGCAATATTACTTTGTGTCAATTCCGAGAAAGGAATATTCATCTTATCTGCAATGTAGCCAAAAATGGACTTTGCAATTTCATCATAAAAGGATTTACTGTCTTTTATGACCATAAATTGTTCTGCGGTAAGTAATCTTTTTTTGGCTTCTCCACCCGCCTGTTGTCTTCGGATAAGGTCAGGATCAATATTCCCTTTTTTAATTTCATTTTGTCGATGCAGCATTACACCTCCCATCGCTAGAAATGGAAACAAAAACAAAGCCTTACCCATTGGACTTTGTATCCAGGCACTATTCTGCTGAGTGGATAAAGAAGTACTGGTCATGAGCGGTTTCAGATTGGAAGACATGGCTTCGCTCTCCGATATGACCGCCTGATCTGACTTTATTTTTTTTCCTTGCCTCACCATCACATTATCCACACCTGTCAATATCGTTATGTATCTGGCGCTATCTGGGTTATAGTAAGTGAACTTGGGCTCGATCAAATATCGACCAGCTACTTTAGGTAAGATCGTATACTCTACCTTCATAAAACTCTGCAGATAATCTGCCCTAGCCACTGATTTTTTTTCTAGTACTGAAGTATTGTAAACTTCTAGATTATCATCAAAAATTATTTGGGGAGGCAGGGTCTGCTTCACATCACCATTTCCTGATACTTCTAATATAACTGTCAATGCATCATCCGTAGTAAGATTGGAAGGTGACACCACAGAATTGGCAGTATACTCTCCTACCGCACCTGAAAAAGAAGCTGGAGCACCTGATGGCAATTCCAGTACCGTAATTGTAATGGGCTCTGTAGAGAAGTTGTAATAATTCAATGGTTCATAAAAAATACTTCTAGATTTTTTGCCTGGAGCATTTACACCCAATTTAAACTTTGAAGCTTCTATGCTAAGCTTTCCTGTTTGTTGAGGGTATAAAGCAACTCTTCTTACAGTAGTTACATTGTACTGAACACCATCAATAATTTCAACATTTTTATTTCTAGAAATGCTGCGCAATTGCTCTGAAAAGAAACCATCATATTTTGGCTCTTGCACCTGATCATATCTGCGGACATTTACGGTATAATAAATATTGTAATCAAGCGTCACTTGCTGACCAATATATGCAGTATCTGCAGAAGGAACAGCACGCACAAACATTTGATCACGCATATTCTTGCTTAGCTCCTTTTGACTCTTTGCACCGCCTTTACCCGCTTTTACTATTATCTTTACTAGGTTGGATTGAATGCGCTTATTCTTATACATAGCTGTACCTGCCGGTATGACATATTCTCCAACTTCTTTAGGCTCTAATATATAGGTGTATTTAAACTCACTAGTAGTGACACCATTGATAGTCGTGCTTGACATACTAGTCGAAGGACCAGACACCACATTAAACCCCTCAAAACTTGGAGGTTTGAAAGATCTAGAATCAATATTTTCAAGTGTTACGGAATATTGTACTGTACTACCCAGAACTACATTTCTAGTATTTGTTTCTGCCTTAAAGAGCGTTTGTGCTTCTAGGCCGAGACTACAAAAAGATGTAAATAAAAAGAGAATAAACAGTCTTAACATTTCGATACTTTATGCGAATTTCGCTTTTACTTTAATTCCTAATTAACGTACGCTAAGCCTACCAATCTTTGTCCTGCTTATTTGATTTGCTATCCGCTTTCCTTAGCTTTTGCTGTGTACGCTTTTCATCTTCCTCTACTACCTGCAACAGTCTTCTCGCCTCTTCCTTATTCAATTCCTTCTTTTCTTCAGCAGCTTCTCCTTCTTGAGGTTTTTGCTCTTGCTCCTCCCCTTCTTTTGATTCCTGTTGCTCATTTTCTTTTTCCTCCTCTCCTTCTTGGCCTTGTTGTTCTTGCTGCTCCTGTTGCTCTTGTTGCTCTTGTTGTTCTTGCTTCTCTTTATCTTCTTCAGAATCTTCTTGATTCTCCTTCTGTTGTTGCTGTTGCTGCTGCTGTTGCTGTTGCTGTTGCTGCTTTACAATTCTATTGGCTACAGAGAGATTGTACTTACTGTCTTCATCATTAGGATTATTCCGCAGGGCATTTTTATATGCCTCCACACCTTTTTCATACTCCTCCATATTCATGTAGGTGTTCCCAAGGTTGTAGTAGGCTTCGGAACGAACCTCTGGGTCAGCGCTTAGACTAGCCGCTTGCTCATAATGATTTAGCGCTTCTTCATATCTGTTTTGTTGATAAATGGAATTTCCCAGATTATACTCTCCATTTGAAGTAGGCGTTTCATCTACTGCTTTACGATAAGTTTCTTCTGCAGCTTGAAAATCTTCTTTTTGATATAACTTATCTCCTGAGCGGAGCAGCTTATGCGATGTTTGCCCATTGACAAATCCACAGAAGAAAACCATTAGTGCTGTAGTAAGAAGATATCTCATCATTATATTAAAGTCGATATAAGGTTAAACGTCAAATATATCTTTATTCTTTATCCATTGATTTTTACGGTAAGAGAAAAACAGATCAACAAGCATTAGCAAAATAGCAAAACCAATAAAATATTGGAAATAACTATTGTACTCTGTAAATGACCGTTGCTCTATATCTCTCTTCTCAATCTTATCAATACGTTTATCCAATTCATTAATTACTTTTTGTGAATTTTCTTGAAGATTGAAGTACGTTCCATTTCCTTTAGTAGCCAGTTCTGTCAACATTACAGGATTCATTTTTGACACTACCCTTTGTCCACTTTTATCTTGCTTGAAAGCCTTTCTTCCATTAAATGAAAAAGGAATAGGAGCCCCTTCCGCCGTACCAACACCCACTGTAAAAATCAACATCCCATCTTCACTTGCTTCCGCAGCTCTCACTAAGGCACTGTCATCATGGTTTTCACCATCGGTAATTATAACTAGAGCCTTATGGTGCTTATTGTCTTCACTAAAAGAACGAGTAGCCAAGTCAATCACTTCTGCGATTGCTGTACCCTGAGTAGGCGCAAGACCTGTGTTTGCACTTTTTATAAACATAGCCGCCGCCGCATAATCATTGGTCAGCGGCATTTGCAAATATGCATTT
Source organism: uncultured Saprospiraceae bacterium (assembly GCA_937974575.1). Classification (GTDB taxonomy): domain Bacteria; phylum Bacteroidota; class Bacteroidia; order Chitinophagales; family Saprospiraceae; genus JALZVN01. The sequence goes on from CALJVI010000074.1 coordinate 11,819, forward strand.
CCTGCAAATAAAATCAGACCTATGCGCTCGCCCTTTAAACCGACCACAAGATCTTGACCAAATTTTTGGGCCTGCTCCAATCGACTCGGACGTACATCTTCAGCTAACATACTATTACTAATATCCAAGGCGATAAAAACATCAACTGCTTTAGCCTGCACTTTTTCTTTTTTGGAGCCCCATTGAGGATTTGCCCATCCGATGCATAAGCATAGCAATGCAACTGCCAAAAAAACATACTTAAGGGTAGGCTTACTTTTTGAATATCCAGGAATCAATTTTTCTAAACTCCCCCATGCGCCCAACTGCTCCAAAGCAGTTCTTCTATAGGACAGATACCACAGAAAGGCTATTACAGTAATGAGTACTGCTGCCAATGCATATAAATGATGTATGTTTTCAAATCTAAACATTACCTAGTTATGGTATGGATCTTAATAAAGTGTACTTCAAAATCATCTCAATAAATAAACACAACAAACCAAAAAATGCAAAAGGATAAAATTTATCCTGATACCTTTTGAGTATAGAAACTTCTATTTCTGTTTTTTCAAGCTGGTCAATAGATGCGTATATTTTTTGCAGGCTCTCTACATTCGTAGCCCTAAAATATCTTCCGTCCGTCATATTTGAGATCTTGGTCAATAATTTTTCATCAATCTCTACTCGTGAAAGTCCGTATCTATATTGCCCTCCTGCAGTTCTGGTCACTGGTGTATAAGCATCCCCTGTAGACCCCACTCCTATGGTGTATACTTTCACATCAAACTCTTGTGCAATCTCCGCAGCAGTCAAAGGTTTTACATAGCCTGCATTATTCACTCCGTCAGTCAGCAATATGACCACCTTTGACTTCGCTTCACTATCTTTTAAGCGATTGACCGCAGTGGTCAGTCCCATACCTATAGCCGTACCATCCTGCAATCTTCCACATTGCAAACCTGCTTCTGGATTCAAGAAATCCAAAATTACAGCATGATCTGTAGTCAATGGCGCCTGGGTATATGCTTCTCCTGCAAAAGCAGCTAAACCAATTCTATCATATTTTCTACCTCGCACAAAATCACCTGCTACTGCCTTACTTACTGTAAGACGATCTGGCTTAAAATCTTGAGCCAGCATACTACTAGACAAATCCATGACCAAAACAATATCAATTCCTTCCGCCTTCACTTCTTCTTCTTGCAATATAGACTGTGGTCTTGCCATCGCTATGGTCAATGCACACAAACTCAAAAATCGCAACAAAGGAGGTACAAATCCTACTTGAGATCTAAATGAGGTAATCCCTTCCACCCCTTGCAGCGTTGACATATTCAATCGGGGGAAGTAAATATTCCTTCGTAGATAAAACCAAACAAAGACCCCTACTATGACTGGCAGCAAGAGAAAGAACCAAGGATTGACAAACTGTATGTTATTAAAATAGCTCATTCCGCAGTTGGATTATCAGGTTCAATAATAATCTCCTTCTTGGTATTTTGCACAAACTGCTCTGCCTTATTCAGCAATGTTGACTGAATATCTAAAGGCGGTTTCGCTTTTGCAAACTTTACCATATCTGCCATTCGGAACATATCAGACAGCTGTGTCTTGTGTTCCTCACTTATATCTTCCTGCTTTAGCTCTTTGATGATTTCATCGGTAGTAGACTCCAGTGCCTGAATCTCGTATCTCTTTTCCAAGTATTCCCTTACTATATAGGTCAACTCAGATTGGTAGGCTTTCAGTTTACCCTGTTGCCAAAGTTGCTTTTCCTCCAGTTGCTTCAGCTTTGATAAAGCAAGAGTATGAGGCGGCAGTGGTGCAATGTATACTTCTTTTTCTGGCTTATTCACATACCTCTTGTAGAGTAGATACCCTATGATCCCAAGCAGCAGCACTAAACCTAGGCCAATAAATAGTGGATAAAAATCAGCCACCGTTATGGGTTCTATTACTATATCTTTGATAGGTCGTATTTGGAGAGAATCTACCTGCGGTGTTATGACAGCCAATTGTATCTGCTGCGTATTTCGACTTACATTCTGTCCATTCTTGGTATAGTTGATTCTAATAGACGGAAAATAATAGTATCCCGAATCAAAAGAAGTAATCGTCAGTTC
>CALJVI010000075.1 GCA_937974575.1 uncultured Saprospiraceae bacterium
GTTCAGATGGTACAGAAACGTTTATTCAAGATTTGCCTACCGGAGCCGAGGAGTATATATTAACCGATATTCCCAATATTGATATCGAAGGTTTCTTTATTAGAGGGTATATAAATGGGGATCCAAATAAAATTGCAAACTCAAATATCACCTTTGTCAATAATGAGGTGATTACAAAAATGGATGAAATATTTTTTACCCAAGTAGCCGTCCAAAACGAAAACTCAGTTTTGGTGGAATGGTGCTGGAATAAAGATGCCGATCTGAGTAAGTATGAAATACGACATACTTCTAGCAGTATCAATAGTAGCGTAGAAGAAAATATATTTAGTACTTTGACGACTACTGACTCGGACCAAATCAATCTCAATAATACAAACGCTGAAATCAACACCATAAGACTCGTATCTACTGACCAGTGCGATGGTGTCTTTGAAAGTGTGGAAATTGAAACTAGTTTACTCACCGTGTCTCCTCAATCGGAAAATGAACTGGAGATAAAATGGAATGCTTTCAAATATTCTGATGCTATGCTTATTGCATATGAGCTCCATGAAGTTAAGGATGGTTTGGATGAAATCATCTATGAAGGATCAAACTCCCAATTGCTATATCCTAGATCTTCGGATGGTGGCGAGTCTTGCTTTTATGTGATCACAAAGGCGGACGGCTTGCTCATTGATGGCAGTCGAAAAGAGACTCTTGTAAAGTCTAATACTGCTTGTAGTAAAGGGTTTCCCATCATCAGAATGCCTAATGCCTTCAATCCATATGGAGTGAATAGTATCTTTAGACCTTTGGTTGGCAATACGGATGCCATAGCTTCTTATCAAATGAAAGTATTCAGTAGATATGGAGAACTCTTGTTTTTAAGCGAGCAAATTGAAAAAGGGTGGAATGGACGGACTGGTTTGAAAGAACTGCCTCAGGGGGTATACTCCTACCTAGTAGAAGTGGAAGTAATAGGTGGTGAAAAAGTAAGACTGCAAGGAAGTGTAATGCTTATTAGATAAATAGAGATATCTACTTGGTGAATTTATTGACTTTTGCTTGAACTCTGAAATAGTGTATCAATTCTGACCCTATCAAAGTAATCCATCCTAAAGCAAAAAGTAGATTCCGAATCATCTCTACATGAAAAGTATAGTCGGAGAAAAAGTGCTTGATGGCTAATACCTCGAAAGCAATCACCACTGCGGAGAGAATAAAAAACAAGATGCAAAGTGCTCGTCCATTCTTCACAAATTGAGGTACAATCTTTCGCATTGTTTTTGCTAAGCCTTCTTTATAGAATACGTTGGTTTTATCCATTTTCATCAGCTCCAAAAAAGTATGCTGTGCTTCTTTATACTGCATCAAATGGTACTGTGCATCTGCCTTTATGTATAATAATTTGCGAAAGACATCTTTGCCATTATGCTTTTGGAAATTGTGGATAATACTGGCTTCAATGGGCTCATCTATAAGTGACAGCAACTTGTCATGATGCCCTAATTCGAATAAAGCTACTAAATATGATACCTGGAGATCAAAATACTCATGTGCATCGAGATTTTGAATTTGGGTTTGATTTTGCTCATAGAATCGAGCCAATTCACGAGGTTCCGCTCCATGGAGATCCTTGAACTCACGATAGATATTAGGTGCAAATCTTGACGACAGTTTCGCCATGGGAGCTAAATTGTGTTTGTAGTTTTTTAAATTATTATTGAACCCACTAACCTATACAAGGCAAAAGGCTTTGAATTGTTTTGACTTCAGATTCAATTTATTATAAATTTTGGATATATGCTATGATAATTTGCGCAGAAAGGCCCAAATTTTTGCTACACGACAGCAGCTCCAAAATGCGATACTAAAATCGTATTTCATCAGCTAAAATCCAAACCTGATCCTAGACCTTAACAAATATAAATATCCGTAGTATATAGTAGCCTGGCGAGGAGCCGAGATATGAATAGGTATGACGACTCGTGAAAGTGTGCCTAGAGATGGATGAGCAATTAGGTGTAAGTGTTAATTACGGGTATCTATGCCCCAGGCGAGTTTGTCACGGATGGTACTCAAGAAGCTCTTATCTTCTAGTTGTACCAGCTTCATTTGGTAGTCGTTTTTACGGATGGCTAACTGGTGACTATGGTTGACGGTCTCAAATCTAGAATCTAATGTACATAAGAAACTGTCTGCTCGTCCATCGACCTCAAAGGAAACTACTGAATCTTGAGAAATAACAATAGGCCTCACATTGAGATTGTGCGGAGCTACTGGTGTGATGACGAAGTTGCCAGAGCCAGGGAAAATAATAGGACCGCCACAACTCAATGAATAACCAGTGGATCCTGTAGGAGTGCTGATGATGATACCATCTGCCCAGTAGGTAGCAAGATAGGCACCATTGATAAAAGTATTGATCGTAATCATGGATGAGGTATCCCGCTTCAGAATAGTAAAGTCATTGAGCGCAAGCTTGTAGTCGCCAAAAAGACCCTTGTCATTGGTCTCTAAAAATAAAAGCGTCCGCATGTCTAGTGAAAATCGGTCATGTGTCAATAAGTCTATTGCCGACTCGATATTGGATTTTTCGATACTTGCCAAAAATCCTAGGCGACCCAGATTGATCCCTAGGACAGGTACTCCACTGTCTCTAATCTCGGAAATGGCATTCAATATAGTACCATCACCACCGAGTGTAATCATGAAGTCTATGTCTTTTGTCTTAAGGTCGAGATACCCCTCAAAGATACCTACATCTTTTTTTTGCTTTATGGAGTCCCCCATTAACTTCAGGTATGGCTCATAGACGAATACATTGATACCTCGATCATGCAATGTGTCAAATAGCGTTTGAATAAACTCTAGATTGGGTTTCTTGATGGTCTTTCCGTAAATAACTACTTGCATAAATAATGGCTCTATATAGAAAAGTCAAAGTTTAAAAATAATCCTTTTTCTCCTAATTTGTTAATATTATATTCCAACTTGATGACCTTGTCAAAGTAAAGAACAAAGTGCAATCCTACTCCTCCGCCCCAGAGGACTTGATCGTTGAATGATCCATAGTGGTCATAGTAGGGTGCATTGACATAACCAACATCATTGTTGAGCACAAAGTACACCTTGTATGGCATCTGGCGAAATTGTTTGATAAACATAATTTTGCCCCAATCCCACTCTCGGTTGATCAACTCGTATCGCAAGCCCGACTTGACAAAGGCATAGTCCGTCCCATCAATAACATATAATTCGTAACCCGCCAAGACATCGTCCTCGTAACCCAATGAAGATAAGTGTGTGTAGGGCTGCTTGTGACGAAGGAGGTGTACTCTAGTCTTGCCTATAAGCCCTAGACTAATCTTGTCATTGAAAGAAAAGTACTGTTGGTAAGCTAGGGTGGTGATAAGCGCGTTGACATCTTTGCTCAAGCCAAAGCCGTCTTTTTGGATACTAGCAGAAATGAGCTTGCCATGGAGTGGATAAGGCTTGATGTCACGATTGTCAAATGTGAAATTGTACTCTAGCGTAAAATGCTTCTGGTTGTTTCTGTTATTTAAAAAGTACTCCGGATTGAGATCAAATGCGATGTCGTCACTGATCCCATTATCACTATAGAGAAGTTTGAAAGTTTGGAAAGTGTAGAACCCTGGACGATAAGAAAGACCTGTACCCAATCTTAATCTTCGTAACTGAAATTCTTCATCGAAGTTGTAGAATTGAAGTTTGTTATTTTGTGTAATGAAAGCAATCTCTTTTGCGCGAGAGAAAAATGCATTTGCAAAGACGCCTAGTGTCTGCGCTTTATTGACTCCTGGGAAAAAGTAATCTAGTTCATATTTTTTGGTGTATCCATCTTGGACAGTAAGTTTTAGTTTGTCTCTATGTCCAGTGAGATTTAGATGAATCAGACGCATACCAAAATTGACCCGATCTAAGGAACGGTTTTGTTCTTTCCACCAAACATTGAAATTACGATCTGCTAATTCGAAAATGGGATATGGGTATATGTACCAGGTTTCGAATACTGTGAAATGAACAGTGAGTCTGTCGTCTTCGAGATGTGTATTGAGCTCTGTCTTTACAAAGAGGCCTGTGTTTTGGATGTTCTGTTCTGAACGATCTAAGATGGCCTGCAGCTCCTCTAGCTCTATCTTGTCTCCAACTTGAAATGTTATTTCACGTTGGATAATTTTCTCCTTAGTCTTTTTATTTCCAGAGATTATAATTTCTACTACCTCTAAGCTCTGCGCCTTGACTTGGACAAGCCACAAGAAAGAGAAAATAAGAAGTATATAAAATTTGTGCACTGTAAGTAGGATTGAAAATCAAGTCTGCGTATCAATAATGATGCGCTTTATAGATTAACGTAAAAAGGCTGTTCAAGTTAATGAACAGCCTTTTTATTTCTATTAATAAGTGATAGATATAAGATTCTATTTAGAAAGTATATCCAAGACCTAAAGTATAGTAAGATTGTACTGGGTTGTCATCGAAGTTTACATCTGTTGCTAAAACTGTTCCAGCATCGATAGCTTGGAAACGGCCTAAATCAGCAACTTGATTGTTTCCTCTCAAACCTAGGTTGAAAGCTACACCAACTCCCTTCCAAACACTGAAAGAAAATCCGTTTAACCAATCCCAAGTAACTAGATCACCAGTCTCATAAGTAGAAGAACCAACTACATCACCAGCAACACTCAAGTGATCAATAGTATCACCACCACCATAAGGAATAAAAGCAGACAAGTTAGATGTCCAAGAGATACCTTTGATAATAGTAGCAGCATAAGTTGCACCAATCTTAGCACCTGCAGCAGAAATAAATTCTCCTGGGAAGTTTGCTTGGTAACCTAATGGGTGAATAATAACAACAAGGTTGTCCATAGGAGTCCAAGTAACACCAGCACTCACTGTAATCTGACCTGGAGCATTCAAAGCAAAGTTGTACTTATCGTCAAAAAGATCATTCTTATCAACTGGATCAAACTCCAAGATAGAAGATAACCACTTTCCTTCTACAGATGCAGCCCACTTTTCAGAAAGCTTGTATCCAAAAAGAGAAGATAAATCCAAACCGTTTGTCAAAGCAACAGACTTTGTAAGATCATTATTCTTATCTGCATATGCAGCTGATCTGTTAACGTTAATGTTCAATAAGTTTCTCCAGAAGTACTTTTCCTGATCTTGATTTGCAAAAGCAGAAAATCCTATTCCTAGATTACTGTTAGAAGAGTTTGCATTTGCTAAAGCATACCAGTTATTGTTTCCTAAAAGGTTGAAACCAACTACACCAGCACCTCCGATCTTCCAACCAGGAAATTTGTCAATTTGAGTTGTTAAGCCATCTACTTCTGCTTGCAATTCCGCAAGTTTAGCCTCTTTGTCAGCCTTCATAGATTTCAACTCTTCAAGTGATTGAGCTTGTACTCCAAATGATACAATCATTAAAAAGGAGAACAAAAGTGAAATTTTTCGCATCTTAATTTTTTTTTAGTTTTGTAAATATTTTAATAGTTATGATCAAGCCTATTTTACGATGATACACTATCGTGAATAGTTACTTTTTCCTCTGAAAATTTGCTGAGTGGAATTATCACTCTTTTATTGTCTGCATAAATAATAATACTCGTACTGTCCATTTCTACTATCTCTCCTGCAGTATCTTCTATGCTGATATGGTCACCAATATTAAATCTACTCTTAGAATAATAAGACGATAAGAAACTGCTCATAATTCCTTTCGATGCCAATCCATATCCTATGGCAAAAGCTGCGACTATACCCGCAAAAAGTACCGTAAGATTGTCCGTAAGAAATTGAGTTGGGATTGTAGCTTTCTTTAATGAAATCATTAAAGCATTTATCATTACAAAAAAGAAAACGAATGTAGCTATCACTTTCGCTGCCGGGATACCCAAAGATTCACAGGTACCTTGAACCATTTTTCGCACAGCTTCAGCGATTAACAAGCCGATAATCAGTATAATAACGGCTACAACTAGATTAGGTAAAAGAATCATAAATTCTTTTAGTAAATCCGTAATAGCATCTATCTGGAGAATATCAACAGCAGTAACTGTAACTGTTAGTAGTATAAAATAATAAATGAGTTTGGAAAGGGCAGAACTAGGTACGATATTGATGTTTGACTTGCTGACAATTTCAATTTCGTCAAGTTTATCTTTAATCTTATCAATACCCGCTTTTTCCAAAGCTGTTCTAATCAACTTTGCAACAATTTTGGCAATAATGTAGCCTATTATAAAAACGATTAACGCTTTTAAAATATTTGGTAAGCTTTCCTTTAAGCTGTTTAATAAACTAAATACGAGAGTGTTTGTGTCTTCGTTCATTGTTCTTTGCTAAATTTTGGTTTCAAGTCTTGGGGACTTTCGTTTTTATTTTGGTGGTTCTGAAGGACTGTGTTCGTTATCTCTTTTTGCCAATCCTGAATTATTATTCGGAGTACCAGGCTTGGGAGATTTATCATTTCCTCCGCCCGAAATTGATATCATAAGCTGGAAAAATCCAGGCAAATATAGTTCGATCACCTTAGAAATAGAGCTAATAAAAGAAATCGTTCCTTGAATTTCTTTTTCATCTCTTGGTTCTAATTCGTCTTCTTCAGACAACCTTTTAAAATTATTTCTTAAATCTCCACTCATGGGAAAAGCTTTAGTCTTTATACAATTCTTTATAACTCGATTTGGCTTTATGTTTTGCTCTTTTGATTTTCATTTTTATCGCACTTTCAGATTTCTGAAGCACTTCTGAAATATCTCTAATCGACATATCATCTTGATACTTCATCAATAATACTGCTCTGTCGCCTGGCGGTATTACATTCATGACTTTCTTCAATCTACCAACCTCTATTTCCAGTAATTCATGGTCATGTACATCCTCCAAAGGCTCACCAACATTTTCAATATCCTCAGAAAAGATATTCTTCTCCTTCTTTTTCCTTCTGATATAGTCTATACAGTAGTTATACGTTATAGAATATACCCAAGTACTGAACTTTGACTTTCCGCTAAACTTTGCCAAGTTCAAGTATATCTTTAAGAAAATATCTTGAGTAGCGTCGTCGGATAGCTGCTCATCCTTCAGTAGGGATATACACTTACTGTATACTTTACCAGAATATCTGGAGTAAAGCATCGTAAAGTAGGATGATGATCTTGATTTTAGATAGAAGCCTATTACTTCCTCATCCGTCAATTTATTTGCACCTTGTTTGCCCAATGATTTTTTGTTGAAACGGGGGTCAATTTTACTAATTAATTAGACGTACAATTTATAAAGATGGGTACATCTGCATTTCGATTCGGCAAAAATACCTAAATATTTCATTTCTATTGCAATTATTTCAAATAGATAAATAATTGATATTCAATAAATAAAGCTTGAAATCTATAACTTTACTTTACTAGATGTTAATATTGGCTGATGATCTTTAGATAAAGGGCCATTGTGCGAAAATAATTATCTTGCTTAAAGACAAAACCTACTTTATCGATGATTAGACTTAATTTATTGCGTTATGTGCTGTTTATCAACCTCTTAAGCATCTCTTCGGCTTTTGCACAATCTGAAATTGAAGATGCCTTGTTCATTAAAAATATCTACAACCAAATTTTAACCGAAGGGGTCTGTTATGACTGGTTAACCGATTTAAGCACTAAGCATGGAGGCCGACTCGCAGGTTCGGAAAATGCTGATGGTGCTGTCCGCTATACCCAATCTGTTCTTGATACTTTAGGCTTAGACAAGGTATATCTCCAAGAGTGTACGGTTCCGCATTGGGAGCGTGGTGCACCTGAAAAAGTGACTGCTATGACTCACCTTGCTAAAACTAAGGTGCTCAAAGCTACCGCACTAGGCAATTCACCAGGCGGTAAGGCAAGCGCTGAGGTCATAGAAGTATTCTCCCTCGACGAGGTTGAAAAACTAGGCCGTGGTAATATTGAGGGGAAAATTGTATTTTATAATCGACCCATGGATGCCACTCAGATCCGGACTTTCAATGCATATGGAGGAGCTGTAGACCAAAGAGGAAGAGGTCCAGCCATGGCTTCTCGATATGGTGCAGTAGCAACGGTAGTGCGGTCTATGACTACAAAACTTGACGATGTACCGCATACAGGAGTAACTATATATAGTGATGACAAACCTATACCTGCAGTAGCCATCAGTACAAATGATGCAGACTGGTTATCTACACAGCTAAAATCTGGAGTAGTAGAAATTTCAATAGAGACTAATTGCCAGACCCTTCCAGACAAAACTTCTCATAATGTAATAGGAGAAATCAGAGGCAGTACTTACCCAGATAAAATCATTTTGGTAGGTGGCCACCTTGATGCCTGGGATATTGGTGGAGGGGCACATGACGATGGTGCTGGCTGTGTGCATGTCATGCAAGTACTGCAAACTTTGCAGCGACTCAACTATCGCCCTCAACATACTATACGCTGTGTACTTTTTATGAATGAAGAAAACGGCCTCGGTGGAGCAAAAGCCTACGCAAAAATCTCCAATGAGAATAAAGAGTTTCACATGGCTGCATTGGAGTCTGATGCTGGAGGATTTACACCCAGAGGATTTTCTGTTGATGGCGAGCAAACTATTTTCGC
>CALJVI010000076.1 GCA_937974575.1 uncultured Saprospiraceae bacterium
GATGCGGAAAAGGAAATTGGCGATATCGATGAGGTAATCCTTGTCGGTGGTTCTACCCGAATGCCCATAGTAAAGGAGGCGGTGTCTGCTTTTTTTGGAAAGCCTGCCAATGACAATCTTAATCCTGACGAGGTGGTTGCACTGGGTGCTGCCATACAAGCGGATATACTCAGTGGTAATCAAACGGGTATGCTTCTGCTAGACATCACTCCCCTTTCGCTAGGTATCGAAACGGTGGGTGGATTGATGGATCCGATAATCACTAGAAACTCCAAGGTCCCGATCCGAGCAGGGAGATCTTATACCACTTCTGTAGATGGGCAAACGAATCTAAAGGTTGCAGTCTTTCAAGGGGAGCGAGACTTGGTGCAGCACAATAGAAAGCTGGGAGAGTTTATCCTGAAGGGGATCCCTCCGATGCCTGCTGGTATACCGAAAATAGAAATTCACTTTATCGTCAATGCCGATGGGATCCTAAAAGTGAGGGCTAAAGAATTGAGATCAGAGACAAAGACGGAGGTGGTCATCAAATCTCAATACGGCGTAAGCGAAGAGGAAATGGCCAAGATGCTGATAGACTCTATCCAGAACGCCGAGTCGGATATGAAAATCAAAGTGCTGCTAGAAGCTCGCAATGAAGCGGATAATATCCTACTGGGTATGAAGCGGTTTTTGGAGCAAAATAAAGACATGCTTACAGAAGAACAAACTCAACAGGTAATCCACCTCTATGATAAGCTGACTGACGTAAAAAATGGCGAAGATAAGGATGCCATCAACCTCACAATGCAGGAAGTAAATGAGTATACCGCTCCCCTAGCTCACTTGGCTATGGACAAGGCGATAGATCAGGCTATGAAGGGAAAAAAGATGTAGCTTTTTGTTAATTTTAGATTTTTTGGAAAGAAGGGAATTGTTTCCGTTAATCTCTTGTTAGGATGAATGCAACTTTAACCGATACCATGAACTCATTACACTCAATCATGGCGATACTATTATCGTCATTTCTACTCGTTGCTCCCACAGATATTCTTCACAGCCAAGATCGAGACAAACTCGAAAAAGAACTCAATAAAATCATCTATTATGATGCGGATATTGACTTTCAAAAGATTCCAGGCCTAGTCATTGGGATTATACATGGCGACTCTACTTACACCTATAGCTATGGTTCGCTGTCGAAGGCGAAGGATATCATGCCGCGCAACAATTCTATTTTTGAATTGGGCGGGATCACTAAAGTTTTTACGGCTTCACTGGTAGAGATCCTAGTAAAGGAGGGACTCATGGATTATGAAACCAGTCTGAATGACTATCTCCCAGTATCTATCCGAAATGCGAAGTCCGATGTGTCTTTATATGAGGCGATCACGCATACTGCGGGTATGCCGAGACTACCACATGGTATAGGTAAGCGGGAACGGGAAGCCAACAACCCATATGCTTACTATGCGAAGAGTGACTTGTTTGAGTTTTATAAAAACTATTATCCGATCGAGGAGAAGGAAGAGAATAGATATCAATATTCCCATGTAACCTATGCTTTGATCGAAACGGCTATTGAAAACATCACTGGCCAACGATTTGAGGAAGTCATCGCAGAGAAGCTTTTGATACCGCTACAACTAGAGGATACTAATATTCAACTGAATGTAGAACAGGTTACTCGCCTATCTCCTGGATATAATATACTAGGCAACCCTACTAAGCCTTGGAGGTTCAGCAGTTTTAGAGGGTCAGTAGGTATGAAGTCTTCGGTGAATGACATGCTTACTTTTATGTCTGCTCAAATGGGCAGCCAAACTGGAAAGTACGCGGGTATGTTTGATGATATGCATGAGCCTTTGTTTGAGACTGCTATCGCTAAAGGCAACTATATCGGTAAGTCATGGCATGTACTAAAAAAGAAGAATCACAATGTAGTCTTGCATGCTGGTTCTACTAGTGGCCATCAATCTTTTATCGGTTTTGTAAAAGAAACCAATACGGGTGTAGTCATTCTTTCTAACTCTGAAAATAGCACAAATAGTTTAGGTTATCTTATCTTGCGTTATCTCAATCAAAACTGGAAAAAGCCTAAAGTAAAATCGTAATTGAGCCATGAGTAAGAATAAGAAAAATCGCAAGGGTGTCGTCTACTCCACCAATCCTGATCATGACTATGAGTATAATCAAGGGGAGGATGAAGATACGCTCCCTCCTCAGCAACAAAGACTGTATGTCTCTGTTGATCGTAAGCAGCGTAAGGGCAAGGAGGTTACTCTAGTGACTGGTTTTGTCGGTCATGAGGATGATCTTAAGGACCTTGGTAAGATGCTTAAGTCTAAGTGTGGTGTTGGTGGTGCTGTAAAGGATGGGGAGATCATGGTGCAGGGCAATAATCAAGAAAAAATTTCGAAGTTGCTTATCGCTGCTGGTTATTCTCAAACGAAGATGAGTGGTCGGTAAGGAGTGTGCCGATTGGTCAATTCTTTAATTAGGGTTAAGAATACCTTCTCTAGCAATATCCAAGTCCTGTAATCCCTCGAATCCTGATTCAAATAATTTGCACTTTGCTTCTTCTGTTGAACGCTGATAACACGGATTGAGCGGATGGGCGCGGATTGGTTTAGTCTCTAATTAAAGTTAAGAAATACCTTTTCTAGTAATATCTAAATCCTCGAATCCTGATTCAGGTAATTTACCAAGCTCGCTAACCTTCAGCTTTCTTAGCAAAAAGCATTCTGTCTTTTTGATGAATATCCTTCACTATCTCAACCGAGGCAAAACCTCCAGCAGAGAAAATATCCATTACAGACTGCGCATTATATTCATTGAGTTCAAGGTAAATTCTGCCACCAAGATTTAGATGTTGCTTGCTGAAATCGTAAATCAGTTTATAGAAAAAATTGGCATCTGTAGTAGGAGAAAACAAAGCCAGATGAGGCTCATACTTGATCACATTCTGCAGAAGATTACTAGCCTCCTCTTTTCCAATATATGGAGGATTACTTATGATCACATCATAGCTGAGTAAGCTGGACCATTGACTTGTATCGCAAAAATCTAACTGTGCTAAATCCACCTTTGTTTGGTGTCGCTCATTATTAAATCGGGCTACCGCTAAGGCTTTTTCACTGACATCGATAGCTGTAAACTGCGCCCTCGGGTGACTGTATCGAAGCGTAATGGGAATGCAAGCTGTCCCTGTCCCTATGTCGAGCACTGCAAGCTTAGCGCCCTTGCGCTCCTTTTCTCTGAATAGCGCAACCAGCTCTTCCGTCTCTTGCCTGGGGATCAATACCGCATTATTCACTTTAAACTTTAAACTATAAAACTCTGCTTCACCGATGATGTATTGCACCGGTTCCTGATTTTCCAGACGCTTTAGAATTTGAGGTAGTTCGCCCATATCAAAATCCTCCTTCCCTACTAGATCCTCATATAGAATACGACAGATGCTACGCAACTCTCCTTCTCCATATACCGCGAGTAACTTCTTGTCTAAACTTTGGAACAATTCTTCTGGTGTCATGTATTGGTACTTAGAAAAGTGAATTTTATAGGTCTAGATTAATTTCAGTTTCATTCCATTTTCGGGCTTGAGTGTAATCAATGCTTTGATGGTGGCATCGGTTTCATCGGTGAGTGCGACATCAAATTTTCTGTAGAACTGCACCAAGAAAATTTGCATTTCCAACATCGCAAAATTGTTTCCAATACACATTCTAGGCCCAGCACCAAAAGCAAAGTAAGCTGGATGATTTCGCTGATCTATGAATCGTTCTGGTTTGAACTTTTCAGGTTCATCCCAATCTTCTTTTTTGTAGTGTGCGTGATATACTAAGGCGATAATCAACATATCCTTAGGAATGGGCACCCCATCTACCTCGTCGTCTTCTTTAGATATCCTATCCATGATCCACGCTGGCGGATACATACGCAGGGTCTCCATAATAATGGCATTGAGGTAGGGCATCTTCATGAGCACATCAAAATCCAAGCTGCTATCTCCGAGCTGCGCTTTGATCTCTGCCCGCAGTGTGTCCGCCGCTTCAGGATGTTTTGCTAGGAGATACAACATCCAGCTGAGTGCATTAGCAGAAGTCTCATGTCCAGCAACAAACAAGATATTTGATTCCCAGAGCAGCTGCTTTTCTGTCATAGGTTGACCATCATCTTCATAGCGCGTATTGATCAGCATACCAAGCAAATCGTCGGGCTGCTCATCCAATTTTTTGCGAGCCTGAATGATCCCCAAAACGACATCATCTATATTCTCCGCTATCTTTTTATATTTTTTAAGATCTCCATTCAACCAATATATAGGCTGCATAAAGGGCTGCCTTACTCGCTTTACTATAAATTGCTGTACCGTGTATATCGCATGCTCTATGATGTTCAATTCATCCTGCGTAGCCGAATTACTAAACAGCGCATTACCAATAATGCGGAATGCAATCTCCATCATCTTTGGATATAGATCCAAGGTCTGACCTCGATTAGCTTCCAAATCCTCCAACTGCGCATCTACTACATCCTGAATTAAAGAAACCAAACTTTTGATTCTTTCTTTATGAAAGCCAGGCTGAATTAACCTTCTCTGCCTCAACCAATAATCCCCATCACTGGTCAGTAATCCATTGCCTATATACTGAGCTAGGATATCGGTCTGAATCTCAGATTTGATATAATTTTTATGATTTTTTTGCAGGATATGCCTAATCATTTTAGGATTGGCCGTAACCAAACACTTCTTCAGACCACCCAAATAGATATAGTAATTGTCGCCATAATCTTCCATATATTCATAGAATACTGGAATGGGATTATGCACAAAACTAAGCGTCTTTTGTAGAGATCTGGATCTAGGTACTAACGGGACTTCATTCATCAATCCAAATATAAGGATTTATAACTTTTCCACCTCAGACTGGCATTATGACGGATATCCATATAAAATAAAGTATAGTCGTATACATGGTAATTCCCGCCTGGCATTTTCCCAATATTATAGATCAAGCCAGCTGGTTTTGATATCTGGAGCAAGTTGCCCAATCCTACATTAGTAGAGACGAGTTCTGGTTTGGGTACAGAAAGAGACTTGGTAGTAAAGCTAGTAACTTCCCCACCTCCTACATCTACCCACCTAGCATGGGCTCTGTCATATTCATTGACAACAGCCCCTCTATGTTCTGCTTTCATAGCACTGGGTTTATCAACATCCCAGGTGATAGGATTAATACAAAATGGAGTATACATCATGCGTCTTTTCCATTTACCCTGCCCCTCTT
Organism: uncultured Saprospiraceae bacterium; assembly: GCA_937974575.1. GTDB lineage: Bacteria > Bacteroidota > Bacteroidia > Chitinophagales > Saprospiraceae > JALZVN01. The sequence goes on from CALJVI010000076.1 coordinate 5,274, forward strand.
CTACGATGTATGTAGAGGCGTTATCTATATGCTGCAAGGGATTAAATCCCTCTATAAAAGTATCCCAAGCGAGGACACAATGCACTTGATCGGGCTTCTTCCCTTTCTTTATAAAATCAAATTCCTTATCAAACTTCTTTAGTGGCAACTTATATCCAGGTAAGTATGCAGCTACCAATTGTTTTCTTACATCCACTTTTGTTTCTATTTCTTCCGCCAACAATCGCATCCCCAACAAGCTGCCCTGACTATGGCCAGCCACAAAAAAAGGTCGATCACCGATCTCTTTCAAAAAGTAGATAAAAGCTCTTTTTATATCTTCATAAGCCAAATCGAGCGCACTATAGGCATCTTGATTGCTCACCATAAAACTGTAGAAAGTAGCCTGTCTGTATATCGGTGCATAGATAGGTCCTAGATGATTAAACACCGATGCCTGACCTGGCAGTACCATCTCCTCAATCATTTCACGAGAGACAGTATGTTGAATGTCTGCATTCCAAGATTCAGAGCCAAAATAAGTAGTGGGGTGTATAAAAAAAGTAGGCACCTCGTCCAGGATTTTCTCTTCCAACTGAGTAGGCCGCATGAGCGCTTTACTAGGCTTAGTAGGATGCGCTAACCAAGTATCCTTATCGCTATAATCAGGCTCCGTAGGAATGGCAAGAGCTGAAAATGACTTCGTGGGTCTAATTTTCAATAAAAGATTAGACCACTTTTTTAATTCCTTAGCTGTGGATGAAAATTTTGACAAATAGATATTTTATTGAGCGTGGGCTGCTATATGATTGGTAATGGTATTGGCTAAGTCATCCGGTATACGACTGGATTTTCTGGTAGTAATATCCAGCTGCACAGCTACGATCACCATTTCAGCCGCGACCTTTCTTGTTTGAGAATTCATCATACGGTGAAAAAATTTAATGGAACTTCTAGTAAGCTCCAATACTCGAGATTCTATGATGATCAGATCCTTTGGAAGTAACTCATTGATATACTTGATATGATGCTCTACAGAGACTACCGATTTATTATTATTTCTCAAATAGTGGGGCGTAAAACCAACACTCCCAATCAATTGACAAGTAGCTTCTTCAAACTTGCTTACGTAATTACTTACATGCATATGCCCGACCTCGTCACAGTCAGTAGAAAACACAGAGCCTCTATATGTATCTATCATCTATTTTGATTCTTTTATTACTTTAATATATACTCGTCCTGGAGGATTTCTTAGAACACGATTTTGATTAGGTTGAAAAACCAGGGTGCTCCCTCCTTCCTTCGCTGGCACCAAACTCGGATAGCCACCTTCGCCCAACTCAAAATTCCATTCTTCGCTGTCATACTTATAAAAGTCAGACCCACTTACTCTTTTCCCCGAAAAGCTAGACCCACTTTTACTTATGGACCATACATTGCCAGGTTCACGAGCATCTTGCCATTCACCTAGAAAAACATCGCTTTCACTGGTGCAACTGCACAAGCAACAAAAGCAAAAACAAAATATCAGTAAAGAGGTGTTTTTTAATCGCATCATTGATTTCGGTTTGAGACTCTAATTTAAAAAATTATTCCCAATGATGCAGAAAGAAGATGAGCTCAAAAGGCAGCTCCCTTTTCCACCAGCAGAGAAAGTAATCCCAATATGAGCGTTATACCGAGCACACAGGACAAAATCAAAGCCGTCTTTGCTCTTTTTCGAGCTTTAGCATAGGTCCTTTTTCGGGATTTAGTCTGAGACCTGATTCGCATAGCTTTTAAAAATCCAATATTCGCAAATAAGGCAGCTACACCTAACATAGGCAGTGCTCCAACCATCGTACCCAGTGACAATACCACCACTATACCTATGACGAGTACCACCCCTGCCAAACTGAAAATGATAGCCCTTTTGGCCTTCTTTTCCATTTTTATCACGGTCTCTGTGGGTATTGCCGGCAGTGCTTTCTTCTCATTTTCCGCACGCACAGTGGATATATTCCCCTTCTGCTTATTGACCGCTTGAATCTCCTGATTTCCGATAAGTAGGAAACATAAGCAAAAGCCAAGTTGTAACGCAAACTTCAAGGTTGAATGTAACTTTATGTGCTGCAATATCTTCTCGATTGAACTGCAATATAATTAAAAGATCATAATATCCTTATTCTTAGGCATTAACACACTACGATTAGTCCAAAGGTGTAAATAGCCGCTCATATCTCCTCAGGCATCAGAATTCGCAGAATTTTCAAGATTACAATCTTACCACAAAATAACCTCGTATCTCTAATTAGAGAATAAACCCATCTAGGTCCTACCGAATGAAAGCAGCAAATACGAAAGAAGATTTATTAAATAACCAGTATAAATAATCTTTAGAAAATGTTTTTTCGGGGCCATCCCACGAGAAAAATCGTGGGTCGCTATGTTCCGTAGCTCGGCAGTCGCCTCGGCCTGTCAGCACTCTTCCTCTCCTAAGGTCGAGTCAGAGCACTACCAGTCTGCCACCTGCCCTGCTCCAAGGCCAAAACAATAGGTGGCACTACTGCACAGCGCTTGTCCTTATTCTCAATATTTATTCCTACTTTTCGTTCTGGGAATACAAAAGAACCTTACTTGATCAAATTATTCAATAGAAATAGCAAACCACAGTCAGACGCTGACTTACTGGAACAATACCAGAAGACCAATGACCTTGGTGTACTAGGCGATCTATATCAGCGATATATGGAGATGCAGCTTGGTTTATGCTATAAATATCTTAGAGATACTGGACAGGCAGAAGACGCTGTCATGGCCATTTTCGAAGAATTGGTCGAAAAAGTCAAACGTCAAAAAATTGATCGTTTTGACAAGTGGTTGTATGTTTTGAGCAAGAATCATTGCTTAATGAAGCTTCGCAAAGACAATAAAAAATCTTTAACAGTAATTTATGACTCCGAACTTGTGCATAATGAAGGTGCCTCGCATCCTAATGGTGACTGGTTAGCACAAGAATGGGATGAAGAAACCCTAGTTAAGCTCGAAAGCTGTATGGAGATATTGCCCAAAAGTCAAGCCCAATGCATAAGACAGCATTATTTTGACAAAAAGAGCTATAAAGAAATAGCAGAGCTATCTGGTGAAGAACAAAATAAGGTTCGATCACATATCCAAAATGGACGAAGAAATTTAAAAAATTGCCTTGAAAGAAAAAGATAGTCATATCATTCAACTCATCAAGAGGTACTTCAAAGGGGAGGCTTCTCGTATAGACCTCCGTGCTTTAGAACAAGCCGCAGCTGATGACGAGTACATCCTTGATGCCAAGGAAGGTATTGACCTCATGAGTAAGGTCAATCGTAAAACCTCACTATCTAATCTAGAATCGAGAATTGCTAAAAGAGTAAATAAAGACGATATCACGGCAGATCTGCCTTGGATGAAACTCGCTGCTGGTCTTGCAATTCTTATCGCTGCTGGTTTTTTCATCCTTCGTCCTTCTGGAAATGATAATCAGATGACTGCCGACAATATAGAGCAAAAAACAAGTAAACCTGAAAATACAGGGAAAGGAATGCCAAGCGAGCAAATTGCCTCTGCTGATCATGCTAATAAAACAGCCTCCTCTATTTCTGTAGAAAAGGAAAGCAATCCCTTTGCAATAAGCGAGTCTGCTGCACCAATAGATGATATTGCTACAAAAAAATCA
>CALJVI010000077.1 GCA_937974575.1 uncultured Saprospiraceae bacterium
GAAGCTATTCAATGGTTGATTCAAGCAGGCTTAGTATATAAGGTGCCAAAAGTAATGAAAGCTGGGATTCCTTTGAAAGCGTATGAAGACCTTACAGCTTTTAAGCTATATGTATTTGAAACAGGGCTACTGATGAGGTTAGCAGGTCTGAATCCTAAAACTTTTATAGCTGGAGATCAATTTTTTAGCGAGTTTAAAGGGGCGCTTGCGGAGAACTACGTAGCGCAGTCGTTAACCAAAACGTTGGCTAAGAGTCCTTATTATTGGACTTCAGAAGGTAAAGCAGAGATCGATTTTGTATTGGAAAAGGAAGGCAATTGCGTGCCAATAGAAGTGAAATCAGGTATTGATACTAAGGCCAAAAGCTTAGCTGTATATAAGCAAATCTATAATCCTAAATTGCGTGTAAGAATTTCAAGTCTGAATCTAAAGCTTACAGATGATTTATTGAATATTCCAATTTTCTATACCGAGCAAGCACCTATTTTTTTTGAAAAAGTATTGGGGAGGAATAGAGTTTGAGGGTTTTCTTTTTTAAAAAGTGCTTTTTGCAATAACCCCCCATCACCCCTTCCTCAAAAATACAATCCCGTTTGCTGGGCACTCCAATTGATGCAAAGAAGCAGAAAGTGTAAGGTCGGTCTTCGAAACCAGCTCCCCTTTACAATTTAAGATTTCGCAAGACCAAGCAGATTTTTCCCCATCCAAAAGAAGCGCTAGAGTCTTAGACATCTTTCCATTAATGATATGAATGCTTGGAACGCTTAGAGATACTGGTAGTACGATATCCTCATAGATGCCATATATCGTGGTATCCGCAGTCTGAGCAGATAGATAAGGATAATTGGATAAAGGCTTGTAGGCAGTGAAATTTCCATCTAATAATATGTCCTTATTTTCATTCCAATAATTGGTAAAGAACTTAATCATAGCCCGTTCCTCTTCAGATCTTTCATTGATGCGGACGGATAATTGTGGAACCGAAAAAAGGATGCTTGTAAATTGTAATGCAGCAACCTCTACGGATTCCTCTTTGTGCCAAGTCAGCATATCAGAGTGAACCGCACTATTGCCACAAAGCAATTTGACATCTGTGGTACGTACTCTATTCATCAAACTATCGTTGGGGCAATCGAAGGCTCTAAACATATTGCCCAATTCCCTCAAGGCAGGATTAATATACTGCTGTCTAAATTCTATTAGGATATCTGGTTTGATGGCGATGAGTGCATCTCTTATTTCGATGATGAGTTTGGCAATACCTTCGGTGACAGAGAGGGTGTCTCTACCGTTTAGATTTTTGGTTTCCGTCTCGGGATAAATTTTGAAGTCATCAATAAAGTCCAATTTGAAACCATCAAGATTCCAATCCTTGAGTGCAGCAGAATACGTATCTACCAAATACTGACGAACTTCTGGAAACCTAGGATCAAAAACAGGAGCCCAATAATGATTCTCTGTTAGAAACTTACCTTTGAACTTTTGATAAGCGTCTGATTTTTTGCCACAAAATGGGACCGAGTACCAAAGCATGATGGCCATATCCATCTGATGAATTTCTGCCACAAAGGCGGCCATATCTGGAAAGCGATCAGGTCTCCAGTCGCCGGTAAAGTCATAGCCTCTGTTGTCATCCATGGTTTGCCAGCCGTCATCAACTATGACAAGACCATAACCTAGGTCTTTGGCTGCCAAGCACTCGGTTTTGAGTGCATCCAATTCTAAATTTTGGTGAAAGGAATACCAAGTACTATAGAGCGGAGTTATTGCATTTTCAGGTACGCTTAAGGGCTGTAGCTTATTAGAGTCGATCATCCAATCTGCAATGGCCTGTATACGATGGCTGAAATTTTCAGGCGTTTGATCAACAATAATTTTTATAGCATAATCTTTTTGTTGAACGGCTTCATTAAAAAACTGGAAGGTAAAATAAAAGTGATTGTCTTCCTCTCTTAAGCTGCCTTCAATATTGATAAGATTGACAATGTCTGAAGTGGCTACAGTTACAATATTTTGATCATTGTTGTCATACAAAGAAATAATAGGTGCATCTGTAGAAATAGATGAATTCAAAGCGGGCATTTCCCAGTCTGTACGGAATCGCTTGTCTAGAATATTATTGCTCGTCCATGTACCTTTGACACCAATGTTTTTTTGCTTCCATTTGATCGTGATGGGAGCGTCAATTTCCGATTGAGGTACTCTCAACTCATATATTGAGATGTACTCATCGCTGGTAACTTTTATAACATGAGCATTGGGCGGGTAAGAACCTACGATATCTGGTTCATATCCAATTGTCTTTTTTCTATTTATTACTTGCATTATATTTTACTTCTTAATTGTTCTTTAGATGCGCTAGGCTGCATAAAGCAATAGCGGATTCACATCTTTTGGTCATTTCTAGCGTTTGCTTTTCAGTTAGTGACAAGCTCACACTAAGTTCTTGAATTACAAATTTATAACTTTCTCTTACTTTATTGATATTAAAATACAGCCAACCTGTTCTTCTTTCAAAAAAGTCTAGTGCGTCGTATATAGCCTCATGTTGGACACAGAAGTTTAGCTGGGCAAGGATGAGCTTATTATTCAAGTCCTTTATAGCGGTTTCAAGTATTGACTTTGCATCATGACCGAAATTGTTACTTAACTCTATGATATCTTCGCGAGAGAAGTGTGCTTCAAAATCATTAACGAGCTGCTGGTTCCATTGATTATAAGCTTGATAGTTATCAAATGCTTGATGGTGTATTTTATAATGTTCGGTACTACATGGTTTGTAATCCTGAGGGAGTTTATCGATTACAATATCTACCACTCTCAATGCCATTTTTCTGAACCCTGTTAACTTTCCTCCTGCAATAGTGATCAAGTTGCTGTCGGAAATATAGATTTCATCTTTACGAGACATTTCAGTTTGGCCCTTACCCGCTTGTTTGACCAAAGGGCGAATTCCTGTCCATGAGGATTGAACATCTGCCAGTTTTAGAGGTTTGATGTCGAAAAAGGCATTGGTTGCATTGATGATGTAATCTGCATCCTCTTGTGCACATTGCAGTTGGTCTGGATTGCCTTTAAATACGGTATCTGTTGTACCGACATATATGATCTCGCCTCTAGGTATGGCAAAGAGCATTCTGCCATCAAAAGCATCAAAGTAAACGGCATTTGTAATGGGCAAAGATTTTTTATTGAAAACTAGATGCACACCTTTGGAGTGGAACATGAATATTTCCGTGTTGATATCGTCTTGCTTTCTTATTTTATCTACCCAAGGTCCAGCAGCATTTACGACTACTTTAGATTTAAAAATAGTGGTATCGTTTGTGAGGATATCTTTGCATATGACTCCACGGATAGTATTGTCGTCTTTGACAAAGTCGACTGCTTCAAGGTAGTTGAATGCAATACCCTTATTTCTGATCCCTGCTTTGATGATTTCAATAGTCAATCGAGCATCATCAGTTCGGTACTCAGAGTAAACAACTCCAGCCTTGAGAATATCCGACTTGAATGTGGGTTCCAATTTTTGAAGCTGCGCCTTATTAACCCTTCTTTTTCTTTGTTCTCCTTGCACACCTGCAAGGAAGTCATATACATAGATAGCGAGGTTGGCCGCTACTTGTCCAAAAGTACCATTCTTGACTATGGGCAATACCATGTTTTCGGGATGTACGAGATGGCAAGCATTATTATGAGCTACAGCTCTTTCTTGTCCGGTCTCTCTTACTAAGCCTATTTCTAACTGCTTTAGATATCTCAATCCTCCGTGGATCAGTTTTGTAGACTTACTGCTTGTGCCAGAGGCAAAATCATTCTTCTCAATGAGCAGCACCTTTAGTCCTCTTAGTGCTGCGTCTAGAAGTATGCCTGCACCAGTAATACCTCCGCCAATAATGACAAGATCGTATTCCGTTTCTGCGGCTTCCTTTAGCTTGGCAGTGCGGTGTAAGTTAGTAAAGACTGTTGTGCTCGGCATTAATAATTTACTTTAAATTCATAAATGCTATGGCTAGCAGATATTATAAAATCATTGTTCTCTACTTCGATGATATCTTGCATGGGTTCAGAAACAAATAGCCCGGACTCACTAGCATTTAATGATTCAAAGTTTGTACCACCCTTGTTGATCAATATCAATCCATTTGATCCATCAAGAGAACCATTGTGTACTTCTACTTGATCATAGTTAGCTAACACTATGATGTCGATCAGGTTGTCCTTATTGAGGTCTTTCATCAAAAACTTATTGACTAAGGAGTGCTGAGCTTCTCTAGGTAGTACCTTCTTTTTGAACTGCATGTTACCAGTATTCTCTAAAATTATGGATTCTAGCAGATTGATTTCTAAAAAATCAACCTTCGAGTCTGAAACTGCAATCACATCCTCAAAGTCTGCTTTAGCAAAATCACTGTAGGATTGGTATTTCTTTTTGACTTTTGGGACTACTTTAGTGATATCATCTCTAGAGGAATAGGTGTATTCAGCTTGGTCTGCCTTGATAAAGTAGGACATAATAGGATCCACTTTTTGGTTGTTGTCTAGATCACTTTTTACGATCCGAATCGGAGCGTCTTCATTTGCTACTAATCGGCTATTCGTACCAAGATTGCCCAATACTAGATCTTGATCGCCATCATTGTCTATATCAACAGATTCAATGGTTTGCCAAAAACCCTTCAGCTTGTCCAGAAGGGGAGTACTAACTTTAATAAATCCATCTTCATGGAGTGTAAAGATATGGGGCGAATCCCACTCATTGACAGTAATAAGTTCTTTCTTATTGTCCCCATCTAGGTCTACAAATTTCATATCCTTGATGCCACTGCTCAACTCGATTTCCTGAGGCAACAATTCATATTTGTTGTCGACTTTATTGAGCTTGTATAGGGGAGCACCTACAATGTTAGGATAAGTGTCCGCTTGAGCAGAAGCATAAAGCCATATACCTGTATCAGTAGATTGTATTTTATAAATGTTTTTTGGGAGATCTATATTTTGAATAGTATAATCACTTTGATTATTATTCATTACAATTAATTGGCTTGCTTTGTTTTTTGCATTTGAAACAACGGTTACAAAAATTTCACTTGAATTCAAATCTAAGTTTTTGACAAAGAGATCAGAGACGATATAGTCTTCTAGTGGAAGAATGTTTTTATACGTATTTGTTGTTTTGTTCCAAGTTTTTAAATGCTGATCGAGGTTGGCAATTAGGTACTCATTTGTGTTCAAGTGCGCTACTCTTAAATGATCGCTAATGCAAGATTTAAACAGCAAGGGTTGTACAGAAAAATCATGAATGTCGGCAAGCGCATTCTCTCGATGATGCAAAGTGTCTCCCAGTGTAAACAAATGCTCTACAGAGCTATTGTCTACTTGCTTCGAATAACTCTTCGTTTTATCATATGCAATATGGATGTTTTGATTTGCTGCGTGTAGTACTAAGTCCTGCCATGTATTATTTGGCCATCTAATGCTCACTTGTGCAGCACTATCAGTACCAAGGCCAATAATCTTTTCCATGTCCATGGTCGAAAGATAAGATCTCACGGGGCTTACAGAAGTTTTATGTTTTTTATTACTGTTGGTAGTAACTACTATTTGCGATCCTATACCATTAGGATTGTATGTGTTGTAGTGGAGGTTTATCTTAAGGTAGTTTCCTTTGCTTTCATTAATGATGATTTTCGATGGGCTGTTTATATTATTTTCGATCAGATCGAGATCACCATCGTTGTCCAAGTCTGCATAAGCGACTCCATTGGTAATGGTTGATTGGAGGGACTTTATATTTTCTAAATTTCCCGTACCGTCATTTTGGAAAAAATGATTCGGTAATTCTACAGAGGGTAAACTTTTTACATCTTCTTTGATTTGGCTTATAAGATTTTCTCTTTTGCCAAAGCCGACGATATTGGAGTTGAAATAAAAGATCCAAAAGGCATATGAATATCTCTCTAATGCGCTTATATGCTTTTCTTAAATGTCTTATATGTTTAAAAAAAGAGAGGCTGACTACAGCGCTAAGATCTAGATGAGTATAAAATCCAATCCGCTTTTATCCGCCCGATCCGTGTCATCTGCGTTCTGCCGAAAGCGAGCAGCAATACTAGATTTCATAAAAGATCCAGACGGCATATGAATATCTCTCTAATGCGCTTATATGCTTTTCTTAAATGTCTTATATGTTTAAAAAAAGAGAGGTTGACTACAGCGCTAAGATCTAGATGAGTATAAAATCCAATCCGCTTTTATCCGCCCGATCTGCGTCATCAGCGTTCCCTCCGAAAGCGAGCAGCAATACTAGATTTCATAAAAGATCCAAAAGGCATATGAATACCTCTCTAATGCGCTTATATGCTTTTCTTAAATGTCTTATATGTTTAAAAAAAGAGAAGCTGACTACAGCGCTAAAGTCTAGATATGTATAAAATCCAATCCGCTTTTATCCGCTCAATCCGCGTCATCAGCGTTCCCTCCGAAAGCGAGCAGCAATACTAGATTTCATAAAAGATCCAAACGGCATAGGAACATCTCTTCCATGCGCTTATATGCTTTTCTTAATGTCTTATATGTTTAAAAGAAGAGAAGCTGACTACAGCGCTATGATCTAGATGCGTATAAAATCCAATCCGCTGTTATCCGCTCGATCTGCGTCATCAGCGTTCTCCCGAAGGCGAGTAGCAATACTAGATTTTATAAAAGATCCAAACGGCATATGAATATCTCTTCCATGCGCTTATATGCTTTTCTTAAATGTCTTATATGTTTAAAAAAAGAAAGGCTGACTACAGCGCTAAGATCTAGATCGGAGGACAAACCAATTTTGCGTCAGGGATAGAAAGGGTGCCCCATTTTCGGGGCAGTCGCCTTGTGGAGGTACGGAACAAGGGGACGGGAGCGACAGCGCACCCCTGCATAGCCCGCTCGGACGCCCAAATACATATACCTATGTACGCATAAAAAAAGTGCCGTACTTGAGGATGTCAAATACGGCACTTGTTGCTATAAAAATATTATAAGG
>CALJVI010000078.1 GCA_937974575.1 uncultured Saprospiraceae bacterium
AAATAATGTAAATCAATGTCAGTTGCTACCGCAGACCAGTCGCCAACTAAACCATGCTTTACACCAGCGCTAATACCACATGTTGTACTGTCCTTGAATAAGACCTGAGGTTTTTGGTGTGATGCTGCAATGATATCCTCCAGCTGTGCTTCATCCGTAAGCGGAATCCAAGTAGTAGGAAGTGTATTTTTTCTTTTATCGAATAAACCCATTTTACTTTTTTATTTATTAACTATTAAGGACGCAGATTAGTTGCGAAATTTTGGCCCCTTAAAGGGGTATTGTCTATTGGGCTTTATCTCTGATGAGCCATAGACCAAAGAAGGTAAGCATCCCATTGAGTAAGATGATTAAAAATCCAAGCGAAAACGTGATGTTTATATACGCTAAAAATAAATCATGTTTATTGAGGAAATAGGAGAGTATTGGCGCGATAACACATACTGGGATAACATAGCGATCTTTGATTTTATACTGCGTAAAGATACCAAATGCAAATAGCCCTAGAAGTGGTCCATAGGTATAACCTGCGACTTTGAACAGGTCATTGATTATAGAGTCGTTGCTGATCTCATGAAAAATAATAATCACTAAAAATAGAATTACGGAAAACCCAATATGTACTTTGAGTCTTGTGCTTTGATTGTTGGGGTTGGTTTTGTCTTTTTCGAAGCCTAAAAAATCCACACAAAAAGAAGTAGTCAATGAAGTAAGCGCAGAATCTGCACTCGAGTATGCAGCGGCAATTATACCCAAAATAAATGCAATGCCCGCAATAGGGCTCAAATGCTGAAGTGCGATCACTGGGTATAGAAGATCGGTCTTAAGGCTGATTTCTCCATCGCTATTGGTGATACTGGGTACTTCAATGCCCAATTGAGCGCCATAAATGTATAGCAGTGCGCCTAGTCCGAGAAAGAGCAGATTGACAAATATGAGGATGGTAGCAAAGGTAAGCATATTGGTTCTCGCTTCCTTCAGATTGCGGCAAGATAGATTTTTTTGCATCATATCTTGGTCGAGTCCGGTCATGACAATGGTGATCAAAGCTCCACTTATAAACTGTTTGAAGAAATTGTTCGGATCACTCCATCCATTCTCAAAAAAGAAAATCTGGCTATATGGGCTGTCGCTAACTGTGCTTATGATTTCTCCAAGACTTTGGCCCATCTTGTCACTGATAGCATAGACTGTAAATACCGCAGCTCCTAGCATGAATAGGGTTTGTAGAGTATCGGTATAAACTATAGTTTTGATACCGCCCCTAAATGTATAGAGCCAAATCAGTAAAATAGTGACTGCCACAGTAACGGAAAAGGGTATGCTTATTTGAGTCATATTGCAGACGGTCTGAAATACAATCGCAACAAGGTATAGTCTAAATGAAGCACCAATAATCCTAGAGAGTAGGAAGTAGGCAGCACCGATCTTGTAGGAGTTGTATCCAAATCGCTGTTCTAAATAGGAGTAAATACTGGTAAGTTGGAGCCGATAATACAGCGGGAGCAATACTACACTGATGACAACATAGCCAAGGAAGTATCCAAAAACCATCTGCATATAGCTAAAAGCGATATTACTCTTGTGCTCAGCTGTGCCTGTAATGCCTTCATATACTTCTGGGAAAGCACCCACCGCTCCGGGTATAGAAATGAAAGTAACCCCTGAAAGTGAGGCGCCTATCATACCAAAGGCTACGAGGTACCACTTTGAATTTCTATTGGCTGTGAAGAAGTCATCTTGATCCGCATCTTTACCTGTAAAGTAAGAAATGAAAAAAAGAACAACAAAATATAGTCCTATAACGGTGAAAATTACGGAAGCACTTAGTCCATTCATACGCGGATAGTGAAATGTTTATTTTTCAGAATGGCACAAGATAACATAATGTTGTAGGTAATGGAAATAGTTGTACAAGCGCGTAAAGGCTTTCTAGGCCTGCACTTTTGGACCAAAACTGAGGTCACCAGCATCTCCTAAGCCAGGTACAATATATGACTTTGCGGTTAGTTCTTCATCTATCGCGCCTGTCCAGATATGGGCATCCGGGTAAACACGCTGAATATATTCTAAGCCTGGTGCGGAAGAAATTGCCGTTGCAATGTGTATACTTTTGGGCTTGCCATAATCCAAAAGATTTTTTATGGCTATACCCATAGAGGCTCCAGTGGCTAGCATTGGGTCACATAGTATGAGTACTGCATCTTGGAGGTCAGGACAGGACACGTACTGCAGGTTGATGTCAAAGGAACCATCTTTATGATGCATCCGATAGGCAGAAACAAAGGCATTGTCTGCCTGATCAAAGTAATGAAGAAATCCATTATGCATTGGCATTCCCGCTCTGAGTATATTGGCTATGACTACCCGATCAGAGCATGTCTGTACTTGCGCTACACCCATTGGAGTTTCTATGTCTGTAGGCTGGTATTGGAGGGTTTGACTTATCTCATAAGCTAATACTTCTCCGATTCGTTCCATATTCCTTCGGAATCTCATACGGTCCTCTTGGACTTCAATGTTGCGCAACTCTCCTATGAATTTTGAGAGCAATGAATTTTTGAGTTGGAGATTGTGAAGCATAAGATAGATTTCAGAGACGTGGAGATATGAGTCGTTTGCTAGCGTAAGATAATATTTCTTCAAATACTTTTTCCCATCCAGCCCATTGCTGATCAAAAGAGCTGTTGTGCCATATACTGATCATAGTGCCGCCATATTCATGTATGGTATCTGTTATTTTTTTGACTTCAACAACCGCTTCATCTGGACTTAGGCTGAGGTAATTCTTGAGGCTTACATCCATGATTTGAAATGGGTGGATGACTAGTGTTGTTTGCTGGTCTGATTTCAAGTCATACCAGAATGTGGGGACAGCTAAACCATTGCGGAAACCTATTTGGTCAGGGTAGCCCATAGTATAATCATGTTCAATTTTATTTTTTATGAGGTATCTATACGTATTTGGAAATTCTAATCTTATATAATGTTGCCTACTGCGGGTGATCGCTTTGCCCGTTGCTTGCTGTAGTGTCTTTATTTCATGATCAAGATGCTTCGCTGAGAAATATGAAGGGTGTATACCGATGGTGTTTCTGGAAGCTATGTCTTGGATGAGTTGGACAAATTTGGTGTTTGTCGGTTCAATGTTTTTGTCGTATTCACTTTGTTTGGCCATTAGAAAAAAGTAGCATGGTTCCAACTGCTTGGTGGTGGTTTGCTCCTCGATATAAGCAAAAGTATCAAATGGATCTTTGCTTTGATTGCTAATGACGCTCCATCTTTCTTTAAGAGCGGATATTTTCAAATTACTCAAATCTCTAAAACCAGCTCCAATATTTCTATAAGCTCCTTTTTCTTTATAGGACCAAGCCATGTCAATATCAAAGGTCGGTTGGAAATGGCGTTGAAGTGTTTTGATTTTTAGAGAGGGAAACATTTTAATTAGAAACGCTGCAAAATGGGCAACCCATATTTGTACAATAGGCAGATGAAGGCAATGGAGTTTATACTGAATGGACTCTTTTGCTGGAAAACGAAGATGTTTATCTTTATTGATTGGTAAATACTCCTCGTAGCGAGTAGCAACATAAAAAGAGGCGGCTAGGGGGTCAAAATGAATATTCCCATGACTTGTCGGAAATAAGTACGAGGTATTGTCTATTTCTTTGTGCTCAGGAATGAAGGCTTTTATATCACGCTCAAACAGAATGTCTGTTGGGAAGATTTGGAAAGATTTGTCTATATTTAGTCTAGAGTAGTTTATTTTAGGTACTTCTAGTGCATTAAACAGGGCAATGTCTTGATGAAGTACTGGTTTTAAACCCAAGAGTAGATCAAATACAAGGTAGCTTGCATACTGCAATCGTGGTGTCGATGTGCCTACAAATATGTGAATAGATTGTTGTTTTTTCAATTTTTAAGCCTTTGGATAATATCAGTATATCGAAACCTAGTGTTTTTTTTTGCGTTTTGCAAGAGCAGGGTTTTTAACACTCATGTTTTATGATTGAATATTAGCAGCATTGCATCCCCAATTTATCAAAAATACAAATAGAAAAATCACATGTCTGAAAAAAAGGGTAAAGATGGCCAAATTGGTATAGGAGAGATTAACACTATCCGCCAAATTTTAATGGGGGAACGGTTTCAAGAATTCGAAAAGCAACTCTTTGAATTGAAAGAGGAAGTTAGCGGAATGCGTCATGAGTTGGATCACAGCATCAATGAATTGAAAAATGTGATCAGACAAGATGGTAAGAACGTGAGAATGGAAATGCTGAATAAAATTGTAGATTTGGAAAATAGGATGGTTAAAAATCATGACAAAACTACTCAGCGAATAAAAAGAGATAAAAATGATCATACGGCTAAGTTGTCAAAGCTCTTTTTGAAAATCGGAAAAGAGCTTAGTGATAAGTAATCGCTTGCGAAATTAAATGACACAAGGTAATCACATACGCGAAGATGAAAGAGCCCTCGAAAAGCTTAAGGACATCCTACTTAACAAAGATAGGGCTGAGCTAGAAGAGTTGCGTTCTATCTTGAACAATCAAGATAAGCTTTCTGAAAAAGTAAGACCTATCATCTTGTCTCATTTTGATTTTTTAAAAGAAAATTTTTCTAGTGAATACGAAGAGATCGTAAATACGCTTATCGATAAAAAACTAAAACAGAGCGAGCAAGAATTGTTGGATCTTATATATCCATCTCTTGGTAAAATGATCAGTAAGTATGTTGCTCTGCAAATGACTACTCTAAAAGAAAGTATAGAAAGCTCTGTAAAGTCTAAATTTTCAATAGGTAGATCTATCAAATCCATGTTTACAGGAGTAAAAGAAAGTGATCTTATCATAAAAGATGCAGTTGTCTCTACTATTGAAGAAGTATATATTATTCAAAGAGATTCTGGATTGTTGATCTCTAGTGCATCCAACCAAGATTCCATGGATAGAGATGTGATAGCAGGTATGTTGACAGCTATTAAATCTTTCGTAGAGGATGCATTCAATAAGGATGCTCAAGATCTAGAGATGATAGAGTACGGAAGCTATAAGATAATTATCAGATCTTATTATTCATTTTATATAGCAATAGCCGTGAGTGGAGCATTTAGCGCTACAGAGCAATTTGAGTTGGGTACAAAAATCGATTCATTTGCAGAATACAAAATGAAATTGTTTAAAGGAAAATATGATATATCTAGCGAGGAAATTTCCTTGTTATTAGAGCAAGACTTCATTCAAAAATAAAGCATTTTTTTTAGCCAAAAAAGTTATTTTTGAGCTTAAGATCAAAAATCTATGATAAGTAAGAAAATAATATTGACAGGAAGTTTTGGGGTTGGTAAAACATCAATTTTCAACCAGTTTATCTTTCAAAAGTTCAGTGACAAATATCTGACCACAATAGGTGTAAAGGTGAACAAGAAAACAATGAATGTAAAGGGGCAAGAGCTTTCATTACTTGTTTGGGATATCGCTGGAGAAGTTACTCAGGACAAAGTGCCTACATCTTACTTTTTAGGTGCGAGCGGGATCATTTATGTGATGGACCTTTCTAGACCATTGACTTTTGATAAGGCGGAAGAAGATACTAAGTACTTAAAAAATTTGATACCCGGAGCTAAACTAAAGTTAGTAGGGAATAAAAAGGATTTACTAACGGAATCTGAATTGGCCGAAACTGTCGCAAATATCAAGTTGCCTATAGATAGTATAACAAGTGCAAAAACTGGAGAAAATATTCTTGAGTTGTTTACCTCACTCGCAGAAGATCTAATATAAGTGACGATCAACAGACCCAAAAGAGATTGGAAGTTGTGCGGACATCAAGTGATATTACTTGATGAGCAAGGTCGTGTATGTGAGAGTTGTGATACTATATTTGATACGAAAAAATTAATAAGTGATTCTATCTGTAGTCAAATTTGTTTTCTAGAGTCGGAGTTTGAGGTAATACTTAATAGTAGTGCAAGAAAAATCACCTTTGAAAAAATGCAAACAGAGTGTAATTTTTTACCCGGATATTATGACTTTACTTTTTGCAAACAGGAGATTAACAAAAAGCCATATGTAATATGGGAAATTTATGACCATACCAAAGTATATGAGCAGTATATCAATGTGCAGCAGATAACCAATGAGCTAGACATTCATCAAGAGTTTCAGAATAGAAAGTCCAAGCCTCTGTTTCCCGATTCTTTTTTAACTAAGAATTTTTTTCAATCAAGTTATTTGTCTAAGGATAAAACCTACCAATCCTATTTAATAGATGATTTGATACGTTCCAAGTTTGATGTATTTGATCTTATGGTTGAGCAAGATGTAAACCAAATATTACAGCTTAATCCAAGTGATCTAAAAGAAAGTCTAAAGATACTTATCAATGAAATAAGCACTTTTTTAAAGCACATAAAACAAAATCAAGAGGATTGGATTGACATGAGATCTATGTGTCAAGCCTATTGCCTAAGTGCTAAGCGTAAGATGGATGTTGTATTTGATCCAGATGTTCCACAAAAAGTCTTTACGGATGCGAATATAATCCGGCAGCTTGTTGCATTGCTTTGCGGAGAAAAATCCAATAATTTGAATTCTAAGCTCACTAAAATGAATGTGAGTTATTGCGAAAGTATTCTGGGAGGACGAAACTTGGTATTCTGTTTTCAGGAACCAGTTGATGATATTAAGGCCTTTCTAAACAGCTCAGCAGACAGAGTAATAAAGCTATCTGTGCTGAAAAGCCTGCTGTCCCTGCTCAGTGGCACCTTATCTTCCGAATATTTAGAAGATGACCTTATTTTTAGCGTCTCGCTAACTATTCCCGTTAAATAATTCCCAATTTTGCTGTTATGTGGCAAAATGGAATCTTATTTGGTATATATTTAATACTACAAGTGTTTTTGTGGCAAAATTGTTATATATTAAACTTAATATACCACATTCAACCAAAACCCCTTATTTTTGTTATTATAATCGACAACAAGGTATTTTCACATGAATAGATTATTCCATTTAACTTTCTTTTTTCTCTGCTTTAGCATATTAGCTACTGCACAAAGCGGGATTTTCAAGCCTAAGGAGATAAGTAATGGGAACAAAGGTTTCGTCTACGATAAGGAAATAGCTGCCGATCTAAAATTGTTTGGAAATGGGTTTGAGATTGGATTAAATATTGGAAAGCTTAAAACCTACTACCGAACGCAATACTTCCATTTTGGAATTGGCGAGTTGAAGCACAACCGAGAATTTAAAAACCGTGACGGTATTACTGGCGGTAGCAACCTAGGGAGAAACTCTAGATCATATATTTATGGTAAGCAGAATAACCTATACGCGCTCAGAGTCGGTTATGGTATCAAAAGGTACTACTCCGAAAAGGCACGTAAAAAAGGATTAGCTGTAGGAGTAAGTTATGAAGGTGGCCCAAGCTTAGGCTTCCTAAAACCCTATTTTCTTGAACTTAACAGAACAGAAGTCGGTGGTGCAGCTAGGCCTAGCACAGAGCGATTTAACGGAGATAATGCAGATTTCTTCCTTAATACGGATAGAATTTTCGGTGCAGCACCTGCTATTAACGGCTTCAATGAAGTCAAAGTCAAGCCAGGTATCCACCTTATGGGTGCTATACACTTTGACTGGGGCGCATTTGATGAATATGTTAAAGCCATAGAAGTCGGTATTGCGGCGGATATATTTTTCTCCGAAATACCTATTCTTATTGATGATACCAGCTATACCAACTTCAGTACTCAGGTGGATATCATACCCAGTAATGTGAAAAATAGACCTTATTTTTTAAATCTCTACATTAGCTTCCAACTCGGGAAGCGGTCTTAATTATTTCTTATTCTACACGGTTTAGATTATTTTAGCTTTTGATAACATATTGTATGTATCATTTGCATACCCTATTTACGTTTAAACAATAGTCCATCTACATTTGTAGTAATTAGAAATAAGCTATTCATTTTCATGCCGTACTCTAAAGTTATATTTCTCAGTTTGATGCTTTGTTTTCAATTTGTGCTTGAAGCGCAAAATCAACAGTCATCTAAAACAATTATCAAATTGGATAATCCTTCATTTAATGGGATACCT
>CALJVI010000079.1 GCA_937974575.1 uncultured Saprospiraceae bacterium
GTTATATGCGACCAGAATGCTAGATGAAGGTAAGCTGGAGGAATACTATATGATGGGTGAGCTATCGCTAGATGGCACACTGCGTCCGATCACGGGAGCGTTACCCATAGCTATACAAGCACGTAAAGAAGGCTTCAAAAATTTGATCGTCCCTTTTGACAATGCTCGTGAAGCAGCCATCGTAAATGACCTCCATGTCTACGGTGCAAAAAATTTGAAAGATGCGATTGAGATTATTACAGGAACCTCTAAACAGGAACCTACCTTTGTGGAAACGCGTGATGAGTTTGATCATAACCAAGGAAAATACGACGCTGACTTTTCAGATGTCAAAGGACAAGAAAATATAAAACGCTCCTTAGAGATCGCCGCATCGGGCGGACACAATGTGATATTGATTGGTCCTCCGGGTGCAGGTAAAACAATGCTTGCTCGAAGACTCCCATCGATTTTGCCACACCTTAGTTTGCATGAAGCACTAGAGACAACAAAGATACATTCGGTCGCTGGGAAATTACCTGTCAGTTCTTCACTGATTGCAAAACGTCCTTTTCGAGCACCGCATCATACTATAAGTGATGTTGCTCTAGTTGGTGGCGGATCCAATCCTATGCCTGGGGAAATATCACTTGCACATAATGGAGTTTTATTTTTGGATGAGTTGCCTGAGTTTAAGCGAACGGTATTGGAAGTATTGCGACAGCCCTTGGAGGAGCGTCGAGTAACCATCTCTCGTGCAAAGCTATCGGTAGATTATCCAGCAAGCTTCATGTTGATTGCATCGATGAATCCATGTCCTTGTGGATACTATAACCATCCAGAAAAAGATTGTGTTTGTTCTCCAGTGCAAGTGAAGCGTTACCTGAGTAAAATATCGGGACCACTACTCGACCGTATAGATTTGCATGTAGAAGTTACTCCAGTGTCTTATGACGAGTTGACTACTTTCAATGTCAAGTCGGAGCCTAGCGAGTCTATCGTCAAGCGTGTAGTCAAGGCGCGTAAATTACAGGATGAGCGATTCAAAGAATATGATAATATTCATAGCAATGCGATGATGCCGAGTAGTATGGTCAAAGATATTTGTGTTATCGACCAAGCAGGCAATGCGCTCTTAAAAACTGCAATGCAAAAACTGCAACTCTCTGCCCGTGCCTATGACCGTATTCTAAAAGTATCCAGAACCGTCGCCGATCTTGAAGGCTGTGCAGATATCAAAATGGAGCATCTGGCAGAAGCTATTCAGTTTAGAAGTTTGGATCGAGAAGGTTGGGCAGGCTAAGCTTACAAAGAGAATATTTTATCTCGCAGAATTTTCAATAAGACGTTTGTAAAACCGGATAGCATCGTGGTAGTTGTCCACACTGATTCGCTCATTGCTACCATGTATTCTTTTGATGTCATCTCTATTGATACATACAGGTGTAAACCGATACACGTCATTTGACACAGGCGCATAGTTGCGTGAATCTGTAGCAGCAGTGACCAGACCAGGAGCAATGACCGTTTCGGGATAGGTTTCTTGCAGTGTCTTTTGGAGTACCATAAAGCCAAACGAAGTAGTACTAGAGACAGGCGATGGATCACTAGATATCCCCTCATCCACAGTGATCTCAATAGACTCATTGTCTATGATATTTTCAACCCGTTCTTTCACGGACTGTACGGTCTCACCAGGTAGGATTCTAAAATTTACAGTAGCGACTGCTTGACTAGGCAGTATATTGTCTTTGATACCACTATTGAATATAGTAGGTGCTGTCGTGGTTCGTATGAGTGCAGCAGCAGCGGCATCTTTGCCGAGGCTATTTTTGATCAAGCTTTGAGTAGCCCATAAGTTTGCAAAAAGAGCACGGTTTAGCCAGGTCATTTCTGGACCAGCGTATTCAAGTAGACCTCGAGTAGCACCGTCTATGCGGGCGGGAAAAGGTTGGTTGCTCAAATTTGCTATGGCATTTGAAAGCATACCAATAGCTGTTTTTGCTGGTGGCATTGCAGAGTGCCCGCCAGCTTCTAAATTTATACTCAATTTTAAATTGGTAAATCCTTTTTCGGCAATCCCTATCATAGCCAATGGAGGTTCCAAACCATCAAGCGCTTCTTTCAAAATGACTAGCCCTTCGTCTAAAACATATTCAAACTGAATTCCCTCTTTTTCAAAATACTTAGCTATAGACTTTGCACCAGCATGACCGCCTACCTCCTCATCGTGACCAAAAGCGAAATATATATCACGCATAGGAACAAACTCCTCTTGCATCAACATAGTGGCTGCTTCAAACAATCCGACCACATTGATTTTATCGTCCAAAGTACCACGTCCCCAGATATAACCATCCTTGACCTTGCCACTAAAAGGAGCCTCCTCCCAAGCCTCCTTATTTTCGATAGGCACCACATCTGTATGTCCGATAAGTAAAACGGGTTTTAGCGATGGATCTTTACCTTTCCACTTATAGATATGGCTAAACTGATTCACCGCACGAAAGTGCATCCTTGCATAAAGAAGTGGATAATTTTTTTGAAACAAAGTATCCAGTTGTTGAAAAGCCAAGGTGTCGATATGATCATGGTATGATAAAGTGGGTATTTGCACAGCAGAAATAAAACGCTGTGTACACCTATCATCGAGTTGTATTTTTTCTATAGGTTCTACCCTAGCCAATTGCTTGGAAGTAAATCTAAATGTATTGATCGCAAAAATAATAACCAGTAGTAAAATCGCTACCAGACCAATAACCAAAAGTAGTTTTAAGAATTTTTTCATCTGCTGGCAAAAGTAATGTTTTTTGTGCTTACTAGGATTACATTGGATAGCGATTAAACATAAGTATCCTCTAGCCGATGCACAATAGAATACCCCTGCGATGCATTATAATTATCTACTTTTGCAATACGCATTTAAGAATATGAAGAGAATAATTGTTTGTTGGATATATCTAGGGTTTTGGCTTCTGATGCAGCATCAAATCTTGCAGGCACAAGATGCACCAGACTATACTCAACTTGAATATTGGGCAGCACATCCAGATAAAGAAGATCCTGCCGATATGCTTCCAGACGAGGCGCTTTTCGATAATCAAAAAACAAGTAATGTAGATGTCTTCTTTTTGCATCCGACGACCTATACCAAGGGCAAACCAAAACAACATTGGAACGGAAGTGTCAAGGATCTTGACCTCAGAATGAAGACAGACTCAGGTACTATCCTACATCAGGCTAGTATCTTTAATGGCGCAGGCAGAGTCTTTGCCCCATATTATAGGCAAGCGCACCTGCATTCTTATTTTACTAAAGACAAGGCAAGAGCTAAAGCAGCATTTGACTTGGCTTACCAAGATGTGAAAGCGGCATTCACAAATTACCTGAAGGTCAACAATCAAAATCGACCCATCATTATAGCGGCACATAGTCAAGGGACCAATCATGCTACAGCGCTTTTAAAAGATTTTTTTGAGCAGGATCCAAAGCTGAAGGAGAGATTAGTAGTGGCCTATCTGGTTGGTATGCCGATTGAAAAAAATACTTTTTCTAGTATACCGGTATGCGAATCCGCAGAGCAGACCAATTGCTTTTGCTCCTGGCGTACCTTCAAGGAAGAGCATTTACCCAAAAAGCATGCGCTAGGAGATAGTATCGCAGTTACCAATCCCATTTCTTGGACTACAAGTAAGGAAAAGGTCGAAAAGTCTCGTAATAAAGGCAGTGTTCTACGCAAATTTGAAAATGGATTTATTCCACATTTGGTAGGAACTCAAGTCAAGGATGGCGTACTTTGGGTGAATAAACCCAAGTTTCCCGGAAGTTTTTTACTAATAAATAAGAATTATCACATTGCAGACTATAACTTATTTTACCTTAACGTAAGAGAAAACAGTATTGCTCGTGTGAAAAGCTATAACCAAAAACTTCAATAGTGGACCTGTATCAGAAAAAGTCAAGATGGAAATTATACCTAGCTATCGCTGGGATAGTCATTCTGATTATTTCCATGGTATTCACCAACTATATCGCCAGTAAATTAGCGGCACAAGAGCGTGATAAGGTAAGCCTCTACTTTAAGGCTTTAGAGAGTCTACAAGCGCTCAATAGGTCTAATGAAGATGATACGAGCATGGAGCTCTATATCACAACCAATGAAAAGGACATTCCTGTGATTTTGGTTGGAGAGACCGGCAAAATCACCATGTCAGCCAACTTCCCAGAAGGTGCGGATCTAGAAAAGGAATTGGAAAAAATCAAATCTTCTGGATTAAAACCAGTCGAAGGGGACGGTGGCTATAGTAAATATGCCTATTACAAACAGACTCGATTACTAACGCTCTTAGAGTACTTTCCTTGGATTCAAGCATTGCTATTTCTAGCATTTATAGCAGTAGGATACTTGGGTTTTAGTTCAGCTAGAAAGGCAGAACAAGATCAGGTATGGGTAGGTATGGCCAAAGAAACGGCTCATCAATTGGGGACCCCCATCAGTGCAATCATTGCCTGGCTAGAACACCTCAAACTCATGAAGCCTGATGACATCGAAACCATGGAGATTGTGACAGAGCTAGAGAACGATGTAGAGCGACTCAATTTGATAGCAGATCGATTTTCGAAGATCGGTTCTACACCCAAGTTGGAGCATATTAATGTTGCCGCGCAGCTTGAAGATTGTAGAAAATACATGGAAAGAAGAGCTTCTAGAAGGGTTTCTTTTGAATTTCCTGCTGATAATCAAGTATTTATGGCAGATATCAATCCCCCTTTATTCAATTGGGTGATAGAGAATCTGATCAGAAACTCTCTAGACGCTATGGGAGGCAAAGGCAACATAAAAGCTACTATTTCTGAAGATCCTAGCCATATTATCATTGATTTATCTGATACGGGGAGTGGGATTCCAGCCAATAAACTAAAGACCGTTTTCGAGCCTGGCTGGACCACCAAAAAAAGAGGCTGGGGATTGGGTCTTTCACTTGCAAAGCGGATCATAGAATCCTACCACTCTGGCAGGATATTTGTGAAATCATCTGTAGTGAATAAGGGTACGACTTTTACGATAAAGTTACTCAAGCCCTAGCAACCACATACAGTGAAATCAATCAGGACCCTCAGGTCTACATGCTTACCGTTTATTAAAGGCCGTCAACTCCTATTGACCCTTGTAGCTATTTCTTTTTCTTT
The DNA here is from genome assembly GCA_937974575.1 of uncultured Saprospiraceae bacterium. Classification (GTDB taxonomy): domain Bacteria; phylum Bacteroidota; class Bacteroidia; order Chitinophagales; family Saprospiraceae; genus JALZVN01. Next base: position 5,170 of record CALJVI010000079.1, read on the forward strand.
CTCTTTATTGGCATCCAACGATTATGATTTTGGTTTCAAAGTCGTAGACGGCGATACTCGCGAACCACTGGTAGGCGTCACAATTCATACTGACGATTATTCACTCGCCGAGATTACGGATGAAAGAGGTTACGTCTTTTTCTCTGGCATAAAGTACAAAGACTCACTCAACTTCTCCTACATTGGCTACGAAAACAAAAAGCTGACAGTAAAGCAAATCCTAAATGCCAACAAGTTTATCAAGATGTCTAGAGAAGCTGTTTCCTTGGATGAAATTGTGGTAGTAGGCAAGATTGGTAGAACAGATGATCCGATAGAAGAGATTCCTTACGACGTAAAAGAGCTCACTGCTCCTCAGATAGAATTAAAAAATCCGGCTACGACAGCAGATGCCCTTGAAAAACTCGGTGGTGCATTTATACAGAGATCACAACTCGGTGGAGGTAGCCCCATCATCAGAGGCTTCGAAGCCAATAGAGTATTGTTAGTAGTGGACGGAGTTCGTATGAACAATGCCATTTATAGATCTGGACACTTGCAGAATGCCATTTCCATTGATAACAGTATCCTCAATCAAATGGAGATCATCTATGGTCCAGGTTCTATCATGTATGGTAGTGATGCGCTGGGCGGTGTCGTTCACTTCAGAACACACGATCCACAGCTCAACCGTACAGATGAAAGCCACTCGCTCAAGCTCAATTCCTTTGCTCGTTTTTCTAGCGCAACTTATGAGAAGACAGGTCATATGGATATCAATTTTGGCTACGACAAGTGGGCATTTTTGAGCAGTGCGACAGTATCTGTTTTTGAAAGTTTAGAGGCAGGTTCCAATAGAAGTGAAGAGTATGAAGGCTTTGGATTTAGAGACTTTTATGTACAGTTTGCAGGTGTAGATCAAGTGAGAAACAATCCTAACCCAGCGGTACTTGAAGAGAGCGGATACAACCAGGTGGATGTAATGCAAAAAATTAGATTCCAACCGAGTGATAGTATTTACTTTATCGGTAATCTACAGTTTTCAACCACTACAGATGTTCCAAGATTTGATAAGATGCTAGACACTATAGACCGTGCAGATAATTTCAAATATGCAGAGTGGTTTTATGGTCCTCAAAAGAGACTACTAGGTTCTGTAAAAGGTAGATTTTTGAAACCTACACCTATTTATGACAAGGCTACTTTTATAGGTTCTTATCAGAATATTGATGAAGATAGAAATACGAGAAAGTTCGCAAATATTACTCGCCAAAAGCAAGCAGAAAATGTACGCATCTTCTCTTACACAGGAGACTTTACCAAATATTTTGACTCCGATGAGCGAAACATGCTCACCTATGGAGCAGAACTAAACTACAATACGGTTACTTCTAGAGTCACCCAAATCGGATTTGATGATGGCTCGGTATCTTTTGGAGAGGGTATTACAAGGTATCCCAATGGAGGAAGCTCTATGAATACTACTGCAGGCTATATGGGCTACAGATGGCGCAATTCCAAGGATCCCGACAAAGCCAGTATTAATTTTCAAGCTGGCGCACGTTACAGTGCAGTCAATATCAAACTCAATTACATCAGAAATGAAAACGGCATTCAATGGCCGGAAGAATTCTATGAAGGTATAGGTAAGCAAAACAACAGCCTCACTTGGGGTTTTGGTGGTGGCTATCGTACCAAAGACAACTGGCACCTAAAATTAAATATTGCCAAAGCATTTCGTTCACCAAACGTAGATGACTTTGCGCGTATCAGAGCCAAGAAAGGTAAGGTGACGGTACCTAATATTGATTTAAAACCAGAGACCTCTATCAATAAGGAGCTTACACTAGCCAAGTCATTTGGCACCTTGAGGAGAGAGGAAAACACGGGGAGCCTATTGAGAGCAAGTGCTACAGGATATATTACAGATTTGAAGGATGCTATTATTCAAGTGGATGGACCATTACCTTCAGGCGAAAATAAGCTAGTATTGGCCAAGGACTCCTTAGATACTCAAATCAAAGTGAATGCAACGGCGGCTAAAATTCGCGGACTCAACTTCAATCTCAACTACAACCTTAGAGATCGCCTCATATTGGAGGGTGGGATTAATTTTACATCAGGCAGCAGTAGTTTTAGCAACGGAGTAGTACAAGATACGATCATTCCATTTTCTCACATCCCTCCTATGTACGGCAACGCTGGCTTGACTTTCAAAAACGACAAATTAACCCTAGAGGCGAATGTTCGATTCAACGGTACCAAAGCCATCAAGGACTATGCAGTAAGTGATGTGGAGGCCAATGGCGTCATAGACAGAGAAGGTACTTCTGACAACTTGGAGTCTACCCCGTTTGTGCGAGACAGTGACGGCAATATCAACTATATTGGTTCCAAGGCTTGGACGATACTCAACTTTTATACCTCATACAACTTGACGGAGAAGATCAGTGTCAATTTAGCTGTCGAAAATATTTTGGACAAATTCTATGTCCCTTTTTCTTCTTCTATACCAGCACCTGGGAGAAATTTCATTATCACCTTACGAGGCAAGATTCAATAGCTTTTACTTTCTTTATTTATAGCTTATTGTTTGGGGCCATCACGGCCTAAAAAGGCGTGACCGAGCTATCCGTTCCTATCCGATTTTGCCTTGTCTCTGCCATTCCCGCATCGGATACCACTCCTATCTCTTGTCTCTAACGCGGCTCCGCCTTGTCGAGCTCCAGCTTTCGCTTCCGCGATTATTTGTTTAATTTCTGGTAAGCGATGTGATGCAAAAGGAGCATAAAATTCTCTGGACAGGAGACATTCAATTTTTTATAAATATGTGATTTCACATTTCACCACAAATTATCACGCCATTAACTATAATGTATATTGGATATTGAACTAGGATATCCCTATTTTTGTTAAAAATCTGAATATGAAGGTATTGATACTGGAGGATACCCAAGCAGACGTAGATAGAATAAAGGATCTCTTTGGGCAATTCCATCCAGAGCCACATATCTTTGAGCAAGTTTCATCCTATGAATCGATGAAAACTTCTTGTTTCAATGAAGATTTTGATGTCGTCTTTATGAATATTGACATGGATGAGCGTAAATCACTAGAGCTGATAAAACTGAAAGCGAATGATAGAGCAGAAATGATCCTTACCTCCAAAGACAACGAGATGATGATAGAGGCCTACAAACACAATATTTCAGGTTTTCTTTCGAATCCCATTGATGAAGAAGCTTTTGTCAATACCATGGAAAGAATCAAAAAGAAGATTAACCTTTGGGGAGAATCACGCAAAGAAGAATATGGTCATTTCAAAGAGCTGATAGACTCTGGGCAGATCAACAGGATAGCACTCACAACACTCGATGGATATGTTATCGTACATTATGATGATATCATTCGTTGTGAAGCCAATGGCAACTACACTTCAGTATACTTTCACGATGGTAGTTTTTTGATGCTTACCAAAACATTAAAGCACTATGCTTCAAAGTTGGAGGGTAACGGATTCTTTAGAGTACACAAAACTCATCTGGTCAACTTGGATTATATTCGATCTTATGTCAAAGGAAAAAATTCCTACGTCGAGCTCAAGGATGGCTCAAACATAGAAGTATCCTCAAGAAAAAAACAAACATTAGTAGAAATGCTAAACAATTAAAATAGTCGAGTGAAGCCACAAAGCTTTATATATATTATAGTATTCTTTTTGACTGGATGGTGCCAAGCACAAGATCTGTTGAATGTGGATGAGGAAGCCATAAGTCTAGGACCTGCGGTGAATTCTCCCTACGCGGAGCGCGTCCCTCTCATAAGCCTAGACGGAAAAGCACTTTACTTTGCTCGTAAGGCACATCCACAAAACATGGGTACCAGTGACAAGGACGATATATGGGTTTCCTATCTCAACCCAAAAACAAAAGAATGGACCAAAGCAGTCAATGTAGGTGCACCCCTCAATAATGATGAACACAACTTTGTCGTTTCTATTAACACGAGTGGCGACGGGATGTACCTAGCCAACGACTATCAGAAAAATTCAAAAGACGTTATTTCTTATACTTCCAAAAATGGAAGAAAATGGGAAACGCCTCGTAGTCTGCATATTCCCGATTATAAAAATAATAGCCCCTATGTGAGTTATCATGTGAGCAAAGATGAAAAGTATCTGCTCATTGCTGCAGAGCAAGAAGATACTCAGGGAGGCAGAGATTTATACATCTCGTTCAAAAGTAAGAAGGGCTGGTCTGCACCACTCAACTTAGGTCCTGACATCAATACCAGTAGTGAAGAAAATAGTATTTTTTTGGCTGCGGATAATAAGACTGTATATTTTTCTAGCGCAGGGCATCAGGGATTTGGTGGCTATGATTTATTTATGAGTAAGCGACTAGATGATTCTTGGACACGATGGTCAGCACCGATTAATCTAGGCGAAAAAATAAATACCCCACTCAATGACTTGAGTGTGTCCATACCCGCTTCTGGAGACTATGCTTATCTCGCTAGAGGACCTATAGATAATACGGATCTGTATAAAATCAAATTGCCCGCAGCACTCAAACCTTCACCAGTTACTTTTATTCAAGCGCAGCTCGTAGATGCAGAAACCATGAAACCGGTAGACGGTCGCATTTACTTTGAATCTCTAGATGAGAACCGTGCTGAAGAGAAAGGAATATTCAAAGGCAAAGAGGCCAACTACATTGTACCAAGTGATGAAGATCTTGGCATGTACGCACAAGTCAAAGGCTACTTCCCTGTAAGTGATTATTATGCAAATCAAGTCGACGCATACGAATCAGAGGATAGCGACAATGATGCTTATGCTGGAAACGCAGAGTTGCAAGCTCTACAAAACAAACTAGACGACCTACAGAGAGAACTCAAAAAACTATCAGAGAAAAAAACGTATCTCAAAAAGAGTAAACAAAATATAAAGTCTAGATCGATTGGCACTAGAAAAAACAGCGCAAAAAATACGGCACGAACATTCAAAAATGTGGGTGAAGAAGATGAACTTGATAAACTACAATCCAAATACCAAAAACATTATGATGGGATAGAGGAGCCTGCACAAAAGACTATCGTCTCCCAAAAGGATTCGGACAGTGATGCTTTGAAGAAGGCTAGAGAAAAGTACAATACTTACTATGGAAATAAGGAGGTCAAAAGTGTAGAGAAAGAGGAGCCGTCTTCTGACTCAGAAGAGAAATTTGACTTCTATGTAGCCAGTATTTTGTCCGGACTATTTGGAGAATATTATCTGCCCATAGTGAAAGAAATAAAGAAAAAGGAGGAGGTCAATTTAAGCGCCAAAGATATCACTAGACTGGAGATCATGCTGAAAGAAAACCTAACACAAGAATGGGGAAATCGGATTGCAGAAATCCTGTCTCGCAAGTACAATTCCAAATTGGAAAAGGAAACAAAGCAGCGCATAAAACAAGACCTTAAAGAAGACTTTGCAGAAAGCCTACGCACAGATATTAGCCTCTTGATAAAGCAGCAAAAAGAAAAATCCATAAAGCAAAATATTCAAAACCAACTGGCCAATCAACCCAAGAAGTTACCTGCCAATCCTAAGCGTGTGATACAAATAAAAAAGAAGGAGGCGTATCAGCAAGTAGCGAAGCAGCTACAGCTAGTCCCTCTGAAGAAAGGTGCTATTCTCACATTGAATAATATCTTTTTTGATATAAATGCAGCTACCCTTAAAGCGCAATCTCATCTCGAATTAAACAGGATATATCATTTTTTGGACTCCAACTCTAATTTGAGTATTGAGATAGGAGGACATACCAATGGATGGTGCTCTCCTGAATTTGCCTCTGAGCTGTCCAATGATAGAGCAGAAACAGTCTACCAGTTTTTGATAGACAAAGGAATAGATAATAATAGAATCTCTTATAAAGGATATGGAAAGTCGGACCCTGTAGCAAGTAATGATACTGTGGTTGGACGTAAGAAAAATCAAAGAGTAGAACTTAAAATCATTGACATCATTGAATAATCAAATACCACAAGACGCCATCGAAGCCATCATGGAACGATTGCAAGCCAGTCCAGATCTCTTTAGCACATTGCTAGACGGATTGGAAAAAGATCAACCCGCTATTATCAACTGGTTATTTTCGGAAAGCTTTGATATCCTAAATGCAGATGAGAAGCAATACTTCTTGTTTTTGGCGCTAGTCATCATCGTTGCCATCTCCGAAGCAGTAGCCATTGAGCATACCATTGGCCCCAAAGCCATAGAGGAGCAAGAAGAAGCGAACTGGACCATATTTACAAGTCAGTCGGCAAAAGAATTTCGTGAAAAGATAAATGTATTTTTTGATGCATACCCACAGGAAGACTTGTTGGCCTTTGTAGAGGATGCCTTAGAGCTAGAGCAAGAAGATCAGATAGTGACGACCATCGGAAGGCCTCCCATGTTTATGGCATTGAAGACATTGATAGATGTATTGGCGGTCGACGTCAAAGCAGTTTAGATAAAGATACAAGTGGCGATTTACTAAGCTGGCGAATATAAAACAAAAGAGAATTTGGGTAATTCTTAAACTCTGTGTTCAATCCGCAACTTGGACATTGAACAAAAAAAGCAGCCTGTGAACTGAAATCACAGGCTGCTTTTTTGTGAATATTTATACCAAGTAGATTAGTTGAAGATATATCTCAAACCTACTCTTGCTTTCCATCTTAAAAAACTAACCAAAATGGACAAGGGATAGTAGATGCCACGAGGGACGAGTGGGTGCGCAGCACGGATACCATAGCATAGCCCGGTGCCGACGCTCTTCAGTCGGTATGGCCCCAGATCATAAGAATAAAAAACCTAAGAATAGATCTCTAGGTGCTCGAAAAAGACATCGAGCTCTTCGTAGGATTTGAAGCCTACCTTCTCCTCAGCACCGCCTTTGACATCAATACCATATGGCCTAATATCTTCAATAAGCTGGCGAATGTAACCTTCGTTGTTGGGAGCGGAAATGAATATACTTTGTTGGGCGCAGAGTTCCTGGAGTAATGCGCCTTGATATAAGGTGTCCTCTGGGATGTGCTGGGTGTCCAGATGGTAGATGCGCTGTGGGTCAAAAGCTTGGTGAGAAAGCTCTTGAAAGCTGGTTGGACTATATGTGTAAATAGTGTTATTGGCTGGGTAGTGGGGATTGTCTAGGGCGCAGTTGATGAGGTCGTAATCCTCTGACTTATAGATTTCTTGAAATAGGTCTTTGGGTGTTTTGCCTACCTGAGCGACGATCTTTGGTCCCTCGACCCAGGCCTTGATGCCATGATATTCGATGCTACTCAAACGTTCATCGTGAGACAAATCGAGCTGAAATTCTAGAAAATCGACTAACATAGCTGCAAAATACCTTGCATCTGTAAGATTTGCGATGTTACTTGCTTTTATATTGATTTTTGGCATAATTTCAGAAGTATATAATAAATAATGGCAGATTAACTTATAATTAAGCTTTTACCAGTATGGTTTTTCAGAATATTTGCGTTCTAAATACCAGACAAGTAGTTTGCGAAGTTACGGTTAAACTATCATCACGAAAAATCAAATTTGAAAGAAAATTATCTTGACCAAATTTATGACGTAGTAGCAATGATACCTGAGGGTAGAGTGAGCACCTACGGAGCGATAGCTGATTATCTAGCACTAGGGAGTCCTAGGATGGTCGGTCGGGCAATGAAAATGAGTCTTTCGGCTCAGATAGAAGTGCCAGCACATAGAGTAGTCAATAGTAAAGGTGAGCTTTCGGGGCGCAACGGATTCGGACATCCAAAACTTATGGAGAAGTTGCTAGAACTGGAAGGAGTGAAAGTGAAGAATGACAAAGTTGTTGAGTTTGCTCAAGTACTTTGGAAACCTGTGGATCACCTCTAATACCCATGTTGTAAGTTTCGATACGAGATACAATTTTTTAAACCACACCAAGGCTGTTTTTTTAATGTACTTAAATGTTCCGCATTATGAGAGTAAAGTTATTTGGTATAATTACAATGATTATATTTTGGGGTTTGTTTGCTTCGGTAGACAGCGATGCGGATATTATATACTGGGATAGTTCAGAGATTTTGTCGTGGGATGATTTTGAGGCTGCTCCTCGTATGGATATAGAAGAAATATTTGCCTTGACCTCCTCAGGTATTATTGATTATAAAGGCTGTGATAATGGCATCATCAAATATAAGTTTAGAGCTTACTTTGAGAAAGATGAGTCCTGGGTAAAGAAGGAGGCTTATACGGATTATCATCTTGCGCATGAGCAACTTCACTTTGACATCACAGAGCTATACACACGCAAGCTTAGAAAGCTACTTTCAGAATTGGAATTTAAGTGTGGTCAGGAAAAAGACTTTGAACGCTTTGTAGCTGCTACTCTAGAGAACTGGTACAATGAGCAGCGCAATTACGACATCATGACTAGACATAGTATGAATAAGGAGCAGCAGCTCGAATGGCAGTACCGTATCAAAATGGAATTGTCTCTGCTAGAAAACTATGCGGAAAAGTAATTAACGATAACACTACCTACTGTAGTAATAAAAAAAGCAGCACTCATCAGAGTGCTGCTTTTTTTATTGAGAAACGACTCTCCAGCCCTCTTCCTCTTTTTGAATGATCATCTGTTCAGACTTGCCACTGGGTTGCTTTATAGTAACCTCTACCTTTTCGTCTTTTACCCATTTGGCTATAAGTGGTTTTGCTTCTAACAAATCGTTTTCATACTGGATGACATATCCCTCTGGTGTCGAACTCAACAGCTGGATTCCATTGATATGCTGCTCATCACTTTTGCTACTCAAGGTGATAATGTGATTATCCTCAACAGAGGGTTTTGGAAAACCCCAAAGTGGAAATTGAGAACCATCCTTATCGTTGACCATCAAATACTGATCTATAGAATCGGCATACATTCTGAATATGAAATATCCAATCTTTGGATAGTAGGCTCTAAAGTCTAGGGTATTATTTCTTCCCAAGCCATTGGGATCATTGTCTAGTAGATTGACTTGATCGCCACTGAGTAGGTTGAGTTGATAGCCTTTGGGATCCGGCTTTACATAAGCGCTGTGTTTTTTGAGTTGTGCTTCCTTGACTTTTTGAACACAATTGTCAAACTGTCTTTCATTGCCCAACTCGAGTAACTGAAAGCACTGATCATAGGGAGCAGAACTTTTGTCTGTCGTCTGTTGGTACATCTTTACGGCTCCCCCAAAGACCCAACCAGTTTTGTCATCGCCAGTGATGACTTTCATCCATGGTTCATCATACATGACACCACGCAGGTTGACTTTTTGAGTGAAGTCTGTCTTTTCGCCAGTAAAAACAAGCGCTTCTCCTTCCAACAATTCTTTTACGATGTCGCTCTTGGTATCGGGTTTTGCCCTAAGTCGTAGTTTGTCGACCCAGGCATAGAGCATGATTTCGGCAGGTTTTTCTACTATTTTTTCAATTGCAGGTGCCGTAGTGACAGGCTCTTGTTGAGTAGTAGAGTCTCCTTTACAGCTGATAATGAGCGTTAAACATATACTAAATAATATATATTTCATGTTGAATTTGTCTTTATACCCGTTAATATAGGGATCCAAAAGTACAATTCAGTAACTAGTAAAGCTAATGAACGTATAAAAGCGTACTGAGATTTTCAATATTGGGCTCTGATGCCCAGTTTTAAAGGCCTTTATGGCAGATCTCTATTAAAAATATTGACAATAAACTTTTCCACTATGAACAGGAAATACACATTCTCGACATTAATACTGCTGATATTTGCTCAGATCGCTATCAGTCAGACTACCCAAGACAGATTACACTATATAGATAAGTATAAGCATATCGCTCAAGAAGAAATGGAGCGTACTGGAGTGCCCGCCAGCATCAAACTAGCGCAAGCTATATTAGAGTCCAATGGCGGAAAGAGTGTTTTGTCTAGAAAGGCAAACAACCACTTCGGCATTAAGTGTGGCGGAAGTTGGAAAGATCGCAGTTTCTATAGAGTGGATGATGAGAAGGATGCTAAAGGAAATGACATCGAGTCTTGCTTTAGAGTATACAAAAATCCGGAGTCTTCATTTATAGCACATTCTGAGTTCTTGAGAGTGAATAAAAGATATGAATTTCTTTTTGCTTTGGATCATACCGATTATCACGCATGGGCATATGGCTTAAAGAAAGCAGGATATGCAACCAATCCAAAGTATCCAAACTTACTCATCGGTATCATTGAGAATTACGAACTGTTTCAATACGATAATTTGTTTGAGCCAGGATCGGCTCCTATGCTTGCAAGCACAGATGAGGCGGCAGTGATCGAGGAAGTCTTGAGACAAGAGAAAATAGAAAGTGCAAAGAAGGTGTTCAAAATAGGTAAGCTGAATGACATCAGTATTGTTCGCGCTGCACTAGATGATACTCCTGAAATAATTGCAATAAAGACAAGTGTCCCTCTAAGGCGTATATTTAAATACAATGAGAACCTTACGGATCCAGGACAAGCAATACCAGAAAACACGGTAATATTTTTGCAGCCCAAGCGAAAAGCTTTCAGAGGAAGAAAGAAGTTTCACAAGGTCGGTGATGGAGAGAATATAGCACAAGTATCTCAAAAGTACGGCATACGTCTTGACAAGCTCTTAAAGAGAAATCGACTGGCTGTAAATCAAGAACCACTCGAAGGTGCTATCTTGAAAATAAGAGGTAAACGTGTAGATAAGAATTTGCAAATCCCAACTAGAGAAGTGTATGCAGCAGGCACTACAAAAAAGAAAAATAGTAAAATGGCAAAAGACAAATTTGCTACTTCTATTTCTGACTTTGAGGCACCGCCTACTATAGCCGAAGAGCGAGAAATCGCAAAGCAAAAAAAGAAATTTGCACTGGGAAGAAATAAAGATAAAAACACTAAAACTAAGACCACAGCAGATGCCGCTCCTATTGTTAGGGCGAATCCAGCACCTCAAAAAGTAGAACGTGAAGTCGTTCAGATTATAAAGGAATCAGAGACTACAGATATACACAGAGCTCCCATTTCGAGTGATAATTATGATACGAATAGTACCAGCTCTAATGTGACCTTTAAGGAAAATGAACCAGTATATACTGCCAGTACTCATACTACTGTTCCCCCAGGTACGGTAACTACCCCGACCTACACGACTCCATCTGCAGCGCCTACTACGCCTGCTTCGAGCAACAGTAGCTACAGCACAGGCAATACATCATACAGTACAGGATCATCACCCGTATCCAGTACAAGTGCATCGACATATAGCACTGCTCCAACGACAGTGGTAAGTACACCGACGACTGTGCAAACGGTATATCATACCGTAGTGAAAGGAGAGACCTTGTATCGATTGTCCAAGACATATGGCAAGTCGGTAGACTATATCAAGCAGGTAAATGGTTTAAACTCAAATACTATAAGCATCGGTCAAAAACTTATTGTAAATTAGCTTAAAATATTTTGAGTTAAGATGAGAGATAAGATTTTTTGGATTGGGCTATTATGGGTTTTATGTTTTACTAGTGTATTCGGTCAAGAGGGGTCAGCATTTGGCATAAAGCTCGGACCATCAATAGGATTTCAACAGTGGAATAGAGGAGGAGGAAATACAGGGCTTTTGTTCCGTTATCATGCAGACGCTTATATCGAAACCTACAGTCCCGATGCAAGTTATGCTTTATTTGCGCAAGCAGGATACCATGTCCGAGGAGGAGCATTGCGACTGCGTGGAGGAAGTTTTCAATCTAGCAACAGCAATAACTTGATCACTATTTCTGGCCGATCATACCCTTATGAATTTAATAATCTGGTATTGTCCATAGGAGCAAAGCAACGCTTTGTTCGGGATAATGATCTTTCCTTGTTCTATCTAGTCGGAGTTCGGGGAGAATATACACTCAGCACCAATTTGGGGGACTATCATCGAGAGAATGATCCATTGGAGCGATTCAATTTGATACACCCTTTTCCAGGGAGCAATGTCAGAAAGATCAATTATGGAATAATCGTTGGCGCAGGCTTAGATTTTATGTTTTCGGAGTTGGTGGGAGGTATGTTAGAGATTTCCATTAGCCCTGATTTTTCACAGCAATACTTTTCTCAAGCATTTGCTTACGTAGATCCGATCACTAGTCAAGATCGCAATATTTCAGAGCGTAGGATCAAAAATCTAAGTATCGAGTTGAGCCTAGGTATACGCCTGCTGCGCATCGTAGAATATGTGGATAATATCTTCTAGCCATAGCATCAGATCAAGTATTATAGGCAAATCCACTTACCGCCTTGTCTCCAAGGCAATAAATGCGCATATATATTAGCAAAATGATATACCATGTTCGTAACTTCACCATTGGTTTATAGTTTATAATAAAGGAGGAGTCATAGACTCCTTATAAAATATCAGTTATGAGTGTTGTAGATATGAAAGTGCCTGTAATCGGCGAATCTGTTACAGAAGTTACCCTTTCTCAATGGTTGGTGTCTGAAGGCGACATAGTCGCAATGGACCAGTCTATATGCGAATTTGAGTCCGATAAGGCTACCCTAGAGTTTCCAGCAGAAGCAGCAGGTAAGATCACCTTTGTAGCAGCTGAGGGCGATGATCTAGAAATAGGTGCCTTAGTAGCTAAGATAGATACAAGCGTTTCGGCACCTGCAACTAAAGCAGCTCCAGCGGCACCCGCAGCTCCTGCAGTAAAAGTGGAGGCACCTGTAGAGCAAAAAGCAGAACCAGTCCTAGCAACTGCCAATGGAAATGGATCTTATGCAAAAGGCCATCCTTCACCAGCAGCGAATAAAATACTACAAGAAAAGAATATAGCACCGTCAGAGGTAGTCGGTACCGGCAAAGATGGTAGAATCACCAAGGAGGATGCCATGAATGCCAGCAAAACAGCAAGTGCACCTGCTCCAGCTACTCCGACTCCAGCTGCAAAAACTGCCAAAAGCACAGGACAGTTTAGTAGAGAGACGTCTAGCAAGAAGATGAGTCGTATGCGTAGAACCATTGCCGCAAGGTTGGTCTCTGCCAAAAACGAAACTGCCATGCTGACCACCTTCAACGAAGTGGACCTTACCGAAGTGATGGCTTTGAGAAAGAAATACCAAGAGCAGTTTGTAGAAAAGTACGGCGTGAAGCTGGGCTTCATGTCCATCTTTGCCAAAGCTTGTGCAAAGATGCTGATAGAAATGCCAGACGTGAATGGGCAGATCGAAGATGATATCCAGATCGTTCACCACGACTATGCAGATATTTCATTTGCAATATCTACTCCGACAGGATTGGTTGTCCCTCCTATCCGCAATTGTGAGTCACTACACTTCGCAGATATAGAACTCAACTTAAAAGCTCTTGCCAAGAAAGCAAGAGAAGGCAATTTGACATTGGAAGAAATGAGTGGCGGTACATTTACCATTACCAACGGAGGAGTCTTTGGATCCATGTTGAGTACCCCTATCATCAATAAGCCACAGTCGGCTATCCTAGGTATGCACAACATTATCCAGCGTCCTATGGCGATCAATGGAGAGGTGAAGATCAGACCTATGATGTACTTGGCACTTTCATATGATCACCGTATCATCGACGGTAGTACTTCGGTTACCTTCTTGAAGAAGGTAAAAGAGCTATTAGAAGATCCGTACAAGATGTTCTTAGATATTTAAAATTCTAATTAATTATGACGATATCAGAATTTGCAGAATCATCTGCTGATCGGCCTTTGATGTTTATTTTGTTTTTTGGTTTTATCCTTTTGCTTGCCATTGTTGCAGGGATTATTGGTAAAGGCGAAGGCCATCTATCTCCATGGAAGTATCTCTATTCTGCATTGATTTACCTTACATGTATCCCGGCGATCTTTATCGTTTGTCTTGGGCTATATGCCGTCACTTTCGAAGGGGCCAGTGTGATGAATACGGACATCGTGACACAGGTCGTGCCGGTCTTGACTATGATAGGAACACTGCTCATCGTCAAAGCAAATGTTGCCCTAGATAGAATACCAGGCTTCGGAAAAATATCAGGATTGATCATGATGCTTTTTGCCTCTAGCATATTGATGATGATCCTAAGAAAAATGAAACTCCTCATCTTTTCATACATGCCTATCCAACAGATCGGTTTGATTTTCTTAGTGATTTTCGCAGTGATCTACTTCGGATGGACTAGAGTGATGAAGAGCTCAAATTAGGGATCTATTCTTTTGATATTTTTGATACTTTGGGGCCATGCTGACTGAAAAGCGTCAGCACCAGGCTATGCGCAGCGCGGCCCTTTGCATACGCTGCCAAGCTTTCCACGGGCTGTCCTCCTAAGAAGTCGTCCACTGCTCCTATCCTTTGTCCAAAAAAAGAGGAGTCTGACGAATGAGCATAGCTAATTAAAATAGATTTTTCTTAGGGGCACCTCTATTAACTGTTTCTTGAGATGAAAGTAGAATAGAATGAATTTAGACGAGGCGTGAGGAATGAGTTTAGCCTTAGCTAAGCGAGTGACAAACAACGAAGAATGACTGACTGTTGCATAGCAATTTTGATCTTGGAGATCAAAATAAGGAAGGAAACAATGCAAGCTTGCATTGTCAAGTGGAAACTATATAAAGATCCTCTTTTCTGATCAGCCAAGAAGGTAGTTGATAGAGGTGCCCTTAGGTATCTTGAGCACTCCAGAGTGGCTAAGTTCTTCCTTAGGTGTTTTAACGAATTAGCTCAGCATACTCACCTAAGAACCTGGCGCCATTCAGCCAAAGCATCTCCTTACAGCGATTCCGCATCCTTAAGAATATAAATCAAACGATTGATGTCATCATCATTGAGCTCTAGGATACCCTTGATACTCACCGCCTCGGCAGTAAACTTAATGGGCTTTTTAGCCTCCACCTCCATGACCGTCTCTGGTCCAGCCCCTCCACAGAAGAAGCACATATTATAAGGAAAAGCAGAAAAGACAAACTCTGTATGGCTCTTATACCCTTCAGTAGGGATGATATATCCTTTCACGACGACCTCCTTCCCTTCCAGTGCTTTCACATCATCGGAAAAAACAGGGACATCTACCTTGAAGCCCATCAATTCATCAAACTGCTTACGATAGGTGATTTTGGATAGTGTCTTCCATGTTCGGCTGCCAGTTTCGTTGTCGTCCTGGGCTTGCATGTTCAATGCGCCTAACGACAATATAAGAGTCAAACAAAAGATATAAATATTCTTGATTTGCATACATTAATCTTGTACCCACCAAGGTAAGAGATAATTTCAGGAATTACTTTTAAGAGAGAGTTAAAAAAAAGCTAATAAGGGCCAAGTCATCAATTGTATTAAGATAATGTTTACTATTTCCCTATGATTAGCTTTTTTGATACGGAAAGTCCATCCTTAAAGAAGACCTCAACGATATATAAGCCTGAAAGAAAATGTTCGTCTACTATGATTTTCTTATCGTCTGTAAGCTCATGATAAAGCAACTTTCCAGTAACGGAGTAGATGCTTAAAGCCTCAATGATTTTTGTTTCACTAAGGATGCTAAAGATGTTGTCTGTGGGATTCGGATATATTTGAAATTCTGCACTATCATTTTTATTTTCAACACTAGTATCAAGGCAATTTTGAGCTTCAATAAAAGTGATATTATTGGAGTAGTCATATTCCATTATTTGGTGAGCATCAAAAAAGGTTTTCTCTAAAGTATATGGACTAGGATAATTTTCTTTTACATTTAAAGCGAAATAATAATCATGAACAATTTCTTCAATAGTAATGGTTTGACATATTTGTTCTTCATTAAATAGAACTTGGTATCGACTCGTTGGTATTACTGACTGTTT
Organism: uncultured Saprospiraceae bacterium; assembly: GCA_937974575.1. GTDB lineage: Bacteria > Bacteroidota > Bacteroidia > Chitinophagales > Saprospiraceae > JALZVN01. The sequence continues at coordinate 21,008 of CALJVI010000079.1, forward strand.
TATCGGAGAAGCCTGGTAAAGAGAGAGGGAGGTACTATCTTTAGATTCGGTATTGTTTCTGCAAATATCTAATTTGTATTGAATGGTTGTTTGTTCAGTGCATGTAGTATCAATATTTCCAAAATAGAAGTCCTCCAAAACATAAGTAGATCGACATTCGGGTAAACTAATATCGACTAGACTTTTGCGTATATGTATATTAATATCTTCTAGCTCTAGCTCTATAGGTTCAGCCCAAACAAGAGGCTCAGTACGAGGTTTAAAAATAGGAAGTGTATCCTTGTTAACCTTTAGAAATATTTGCTCGCATTGAACAAAGTTGCTATCGAGAGGTAGGTGATGAAAATACAGTTTGTCTTGTTTTCGTTCATCCACATGACTGGCCACTAATATGCCATCATTCACTAAGAGTGAAGAATTATTGTCTAATACTTTATAAGAAGCCCGCTCTGTTCCAAAAGGTTCATCTAAAAATGGATTTTCATAAATTCTATGTTCTATCAATTCTAAATCTTCATCAAATCGTAAATACAATAGTTTTTCACCACCCTCGATACGTGTTACAATAATAATTTGATTGTTATTTAAGGTATATAATTCCGTTAGTTCAAAAGAAAATGAAGAGAAAAATTCCCCATCAATACTATATTGCTTTTGATTAAGTACTTCATTATTGTTGTCAAGATGTATAAGTGTAAAAAAAGAATTAAGACTAAATCCATTGCCTTCACTGTCTTTAAACAGCATAAGTGTACCATTTTTGAATGCGGTACTTGTAACTACTTCTGATCTTACTATATCATCATCAATACTGAAATACTGGTACTGTAATGAATCAAAATTAAGGTCTATAGAAAT
>CALJVI010000080.1 GCA_937974575.1 uncultured Saprospiraceae bacterium
TGGATAGATCATCCGGACCTGGCAGACAGGAAAAAGGCAGTGCGAATGCATAATGTCGAATGGCAGTATTATGAAAGCTTGTATGAATTAGCGAACAACCCATTGCGGCGATATTATTTTTGCCTAGAAGCAAGGCGTTTGAAAAAGTACGATGAGCATGTCTTAGCTCATGCAGATGTGCTGATATGTATTTCTGAAAAGGATAACGCATACTATGAGAAACGTCATCAACACTGCCACTATATGCCAGCTCCGCATGGAGAAAAAATAGACATGCAAGAGGGGACAGGCGATTACTTTTTGTTTCATGGCAAACTGAGTGTTGACGATAACAAACGGTCGGCCATGCATCTGATGGAAAAGGTGTTTTCCTACACGGATGCAAAGCTCATAGTGGCGGGATTGGATCCTGATGAAGAATTGAAAAAGGCGGTTTCCAAAATGGACAATGTAAGTCTTCAAGCGAATCTATCTGATGAGAAAATGAAGGCGCTGATCAAAAATGCACAAGCCAATATTCTGTATACTTTTCAGGACAATGGGCTAAAACTAAAACTCTTACATGCACTGCATCTGGGTAGACACTGCATCGTCAATGAGATGATGGTGTCCAATGCACCTGATCTGGCCCCCTTGTGTACGGTAGCTGGTGGGGATGACGAACTCATCAAAAGTGTAAAGGAACTACAAAATGAGCCATTTACAGGGCCTAAACAGGCGAAAAGAGCAGAGATTCTAGCGAATAAGTACGATAACTTAAAAAATGCGAAATTAGCGCTGGAATTCATGAAAAAAAATGGTTTCAATCAAAACTGAAAGTTAAAATCACTGTTATACAGATAAACCATAGAGATGGAGAATATACTGATGCATTCAGCAGCTGTTGAGATGCAGCAAATAGCGAAAAAAGTGTTTGCCGGCGAGCGGATTTCTGACGAAGAATGCATGTATCTATACAAGGATGCGAGCCTCTCTGAGGTGGGAGTGCTGGCCAATCATATCCGTGAAAAGAAGCACGGAACAAAGACCTACTTCAATAGAAATTTTCATATCGAGCCTACGAATGTATGTCTCTACACATGTACCTTTTGTTCGTACTCAAGGTTGATCAAAAAGAGAGATCAGGGATGGGAATACAGCCATGAGGAAATTATGGATCTGGTCAAGAAGTATGATGGTGAGCCTGTTACAGAGGTACATATCGTAGGTGGAGTCCTGCCGCAGTATGATCTTGCCTTTTATCAAAAACTGTTTAGTGAAATTAGGAGTCATCGACCAGACCTACACATCAAGGCACTGACCCCAGTAGAGTATCACTATGTATTTAAGAAAGCAAAGGTTTCCTACGAAGAAGGGATGAAGTTGATGCTCGAAGCAGGGCTAGATAGTATGCCTGGTGGAGGTGCGGAAATATTTCATCCAGAGGTAAGAGATGAGATAGCAGGAGGCAAATGTTCAGGCGAGGAGTGGTTGCGTATACATGAGATTTGGCATGAACTCGGTAAGCGTTCTAATGCGACTATGCTCTATGGGCACATTGAAAAAATGGAACACCGTGTAGATCATATGCGAAAGCTGCGAGATCTGCAAGATAAAACTGGTGGTTTTCAAACCTTCATACCGCTAAAGTTTAGAAATAAAGACAATCAACTTTCTCATTTGGAAGAGGTGAACATACTAGACGACTTGCGTAACTATGCTGTCAGTCGAATCTACCTAGACAACTTTGACCACATCAAAGCCTACTGGCCTATGATCAGCAGGCAGACTGCACAGCTGAGTTTGGCCTATGGGGTCGATGACATAGATGGGACAATAGATGATACGACTAAGATCTACTCTATGAGTGGGTCTGAGGAGCAAACGCCAGCGATGTCTACTTATGACTTGGTCAATCTGATCAAGAAGGTCGGTAAGCATCCTATAGAAAGAGATACCCTGTACAATGTGATTCAAGATTTTGAAAATGTAGAGTTTGAAGAAGACAAATTGTATAAAGGCTACTTGTCATTGCCAGTAGTCAACAACTAAATTAATACTGCGCAAGCAAAAGGAATGAATAAAGAAATATACATCATAAGGCACGGAGAGACCGACTTTAATAAGCGTAAAATAGTGCAAGGCTCTGGGGTCAATTCTTCCTTGAACGATACAGGACGAGCGCAGGCAAAGGCATTGCATGAAGGGTATAAAAGTCTGGATTTTGAGTTGATCTTCACCTCTGCTTTGGTGAGAACACATGAGACGGCTAGTCACTTTATAGAAGATGGGTTGATGCATATCGAAGATGCAGACATCAATGAAATATGCTGGGGTATCCATGAAGGCAAGCCAGGAGATGCGGGTATGAAAGAGGATTATGTCCGTCTCAATAAAGCTTGGAAAAGTGGCGACTATACAGCGAGGGTAGAGGAAGGAGAGAGTGCCCAAGAGTTGGCCACGCGTCTGCAGCGTTTTATCAATATCCTGATGCAAAGGCCAGAAAAGAAAATAGCGGTCTTCACACATGGGCGGACAATACGCTGCTTGATGTGCTTGGTAGAAGAAAGACCCATCAAGTACATGGATGATTACCATCATGACAATACAGGTGTCTATAAAGTAAGACAAGTTGGGAATACGCTAGAAGTATTGGCCTCCAACAATATTCATCACCTAAACGGACTTGAGATAGATGGAGAAAGTTAGATTGACAGCCGTAAACTACTTGAATACCAAGCCTTTTATCTATGGATTATTTCAGTCGGGTCTGCATAAACAAATAGAGATACACAAAGATATTCCATCCCGTTGCGCTGAAAAACTCATTCAAGACGAAGTGGATATTGCCCTTATACCTGTAGCTACACTAAAGGATCTGAAACAACATTATATCGTGTCGGACTACTGTATTGGTTGCGATGGCACCGTAGAGACGGTATGTCTTTATAGCAATATTCCTATCTGGGAAGCGAAAACTATATACCTAGATACGCATTCAAGAACCTCTGTTGCCTTGACAAAGATATTGATGCGAGAGCATTGGAATACGAGTGTAGACTACCAGCCAGTTGGAGATGCTGCAAATATAGTATTGGAAGAGTCAGCAGCATTATTGGCTATTGGAGATAAAACCATAGGCCTAGAAAAGAAATACAGATATACCTATGATTTGGGGGAAGCATGGAAAACTATGACTGGTCTTCCATTTGTTTTTGCAGCGTGGGTATCCAATAAGAAATTAGACCCAGCCTTCATTGAGTCATTTAATAAAGCGCTGGCATTGGGTCTTGAGCATATTGACGACCTGGTTTTTATCCTGCCTGAACCAGTCGAGGATTTTGATCTCAAAGATTACTTTGAAAATAATATCAGTTACGAATTGGACGAAGCGAAGAAAAAAGCGCTCCGATTATTTCTTTCGAAAATAGACCAAACTATATCTCCAGAAGATGCACTCCAACCAGTTTTTGCTTAAGCTTTTTCTTTTTACCATATTATGGAGTAGTCTGAGCTGCGCCTCTGATAAAGATAACCCTCTTGGTTTGGAGTCCAACCGACTTGCCTATACCTTAGCCAATGGAACCGAACGAATGTATAAAGGCCTGTGCACCTTGTCCCAAGAAGGAGACAAATATAAGTTAAGTATAAAAGGTGCTGAAAAATCGGATGGCATCATATTTACTGTTCAGAGAATCAAGCCTTTTCAGACCAGTACCTATAGTTTTAGTAGAGATGTTAATGTGGTGCTCAATGATAAAACAGGCAAAGAATTAAATATTTATGTATCCTCTGCTTGTAAAGAAAGCGATGGTATTTTGGAGATTGTCCACTGGAATAAAAAAGAACAAACCATTACGGGTCACTTTAAAGGGCCATTGTGTACTAGAGGAATTTTTGCTCACTTACCAGGCACTGAAATAAAAGAAGGTGCCTTTTATAATTTGAAATATAATGTCAAGTAATTTAGCTCAGGCCACTCTCGGGGGTGGATGTTTTTGGTGTACAGAAGCGGTTTTTCAGTTGTTGAATGGGGTAGAGTCAGTCGTCTCAGGATATTCTGGTGGCTATGTCGTCAACCCTACTTACGAACAGATATGCACCAAGACTACTGGACATGCAGAAGTGATACGCATCACTTATGATCCTGCCATCATATCTTTTGAGATATTGTTGGAAGTGTTTTGGGCAACCCATGATCCTACTACACCCAATCAGCAAGGCGCAGACAAAGGCCCGCAGTATAGGTCGGTAATCTATTATGAAAATGAGGAACAAAAAGCAGTAGCAGAAAAATCTTTGGCAGAGACTGATGCTTCAGATCTTTGGCCCAATTCCATAGTGACGGAAATCGCTCCCTTGATCAATTACTATCCAGCCGAAGCAGGACATCAGAATTACTTTCAAAGGGTAGGAAACCAAAATGGATATTGTACTTATGTGATCAATCCTAAGGTAGCCAAACTTAAAGCTAAGTTTGCAGATAAGCTCAAAGAGCGCGTATAAATTTATCGTTTTAAAATTTCACAAAATTCCCGTTTTTCAAAATGGTTTTGTTTTGAATAAGGGTAAAAAAGTAAGTGCCTTTAGCGAGGTGAGATATGTCAATATTTTCAATAGCTAGCCTGGATTCAATGTCAGTGAACACGGTATCACCGACCAATCTACCAAGCGAGTCATAGATCAGCAGTTGCAAGGATTGCCTCAGGGTAGCAGGAATAGACATGTTGATCATACCAGAGGACGGATTAGGGTATAGGCTAAAGTTTGGAGGTAGAGTACTTTTATCAGTATCCAGTAGTACAACTTGGCCATCCATCCATAGAAGACGATTTTCCAACCAACTTTTTAGATGAGCTACTTCGCCAGAGTAGCTGTTGTGGACATCAGGATTGGGCCATACAAATTCATTGAGTACAGGCCATCTAGCAAAATTGCGTTGCTGCGATTCTGATAAGAGATTACTGATGGAGTCTATTTTTGCAACAATATTTTCATTAGAAAAAACGCCTTGTCGGAGTGCGGTCCATCTTTGCTTGATCTTCGATCTATATCCCAGATCATCATATAGTTTTTCAAAAAAGAAGGGAACTTTCCAGTTGTCGTCAGGACAAATATCATTGAACTGATATACCCAGCCATCCCAGCTGTTGCCATCACAGTAGTTGGCATTGCCAAAACCTAGATTAAAGTCCCACACTGGACCCACTTTTATTCTATGATCTACGCTGTCTCTATCTTTGTAGAAGTAGGTACTGAGTCTATAGCCATCGATATTTTTAGCTATTTCATTAATGAAGAAGATATCCATAAAGGATTCTTCATCAATCCATTGGGTGTAACCAGTTTCAGGATTATTAAAATTAGTTGAATTCATTCTCAACTCAAACTCAAAAATATAATTTTGTAAATAATTTATCTGTTCCACTGTCATGTTCTCGTACTTAGGATAGTGATACAAAAACTCATGCCCTCTAGAATCGCCGATATAATTAAATGAAGATGGCCAGCCATTGCTATTGCCAGTGTACTTATCTATCTTAAAAATATAGCCACCTGTCAACTGATCTCCTTGAGTATCCTCTAGATTCAGTTTGCTGATATCTACTCGGTTTTTATCTCGTTTTATTTTTTCGGTTAGCAAATAGACGCCTTGATATTGATCATTGATCATCAGCTCGATATGCCTTACTCTAGGTGCGTACTCCATGATCTCTGCTGCGAGTATATATGCCATTGCATTCCGCATTAATGTTTTGTCACTGTAGGGGCCATGCAGGACCCAGTCATTTTCTTCAGGTAGACCAAGCATCTCGACATTGTTATTGCTGCCGTCTGCATTTCTTGTTTCAAAACCATATCCCACTTTCGGAAAAATACTAGCACTGGTAGAGCCTCTGATCTCTATACCAATGCGGCCTTCGTAATCATGGCCAGGATCTGTAAGCAGATTCTTTTCTCCGTTATTCCTATTTATAAGCCGCATATTGGCTCCAATCTTTGGGTCGTCGGGGATACCGACATTGCCATCTGTATCAATCACCATGATAGGGAGGTTTGATGACACAAAATTTACCTGCGCATGCAAGCCATAGGCGGATAAAAAGAGCAATAAGAAAGATAAAGCACAAACGAGTCTGCCACGAGTATAATGAGAGAGATAATTGATGAAAATGTATGTTTTTGAAATCATTGTGTTAAAGATATAATAAACTTGGATGATTTCAATAGTGCTATGCAGCAAATAATAGGAGTAATATCTATTTTGCTGTCTAAATATGGTATGGGTTTATGGTAATGAGATTTTTCCTGCTTTTTGTAATTGTCCTGACTACCGGTCTCAGTGCTGATGCACAACAAAGAAATGAATGGAGACTTTTTTCAGAATTACAATTTGAAGAGTACTTCAGTGAAGAGATTGGGACTTACGATCTCAAACCAATATTTACAGAGGATATACTAGCATTAGAGGGTAGGGAAGTGGTACTATTGGGTTATATTATTTCCTCTGCAAAGACCGATGGTTTTGAGAATGTGATCCTCTCCAAATTTCCATTTACTTCTTGTTATTTCTGTGGTAATGCGGGTATGGAGACCGTTACGGAGATTGAGTATGATGCTAAGCGATCTACCTTTCGCATGGATTCGGCCTATGGCTTCAAAGGCACACTTTCATTCAATCGTGACGATCCAGAACGTTTGGTAGTCATCTTGAAAGATGCAGAAATATGGGATTTTTAAGCCAGCTTATAGCCGCACACTCCCTGCAATTGCGTAATTTGCTCTATGCGTAATTTTTCCACTTTATTCTTCTTTTTAGTTCCTTTTTGCATCCTAGCCCAGAAGTATACTCCCATTCATACCGATCTGAGCGGGGAGCCGCTTTTGAACGCTTTGATAGACGACTACCGACCAGCAGTGGTGCTCAGCTATAGTGAGGGCAGAGATAAGATGTATGGGGAGATTGATGTGCGAGATGATTCTGTCCGCTGTGTATATTCTGGTCATGCTGTGTTCTTGCCAGATGGAGTTGATCCATCGGTAGCCGTATTTATGGATGGTGACAAGAACGGAATCAATGCAGAGCATATTTTTCCACGGAGTAAGGGAGCGGATTCTGGTAACCCATTGGCTGACTTGCATCACCTATTTCCATGCAGGGTAGAGATCAACACCAATCGAGGCAGTTATCCTTTTGCAGAGATCAATGACAGCAGCACGCAGTCATGGTATTTATTTGATGATGAGTTGAGTTCCATTCCCCTAAGCAATATAGATGACTACTCCGAGGGCATTCGGGGTATAGATGGTTTGTTTGAACCACGCGAATCTCGCAAGGGAGACATCGCTAGAGCCATGTTTTATTTCTACACTATGTATAAGAGTCAAGCAGACAGCGCAGACCCTAATTTTTTTGCCGAGCAATCTGCGACCCTTTGTCAGTGGCATGAGCAAGACCCTGTCGATGAGATGGAGTATGATCGTACTTTCATGATAGCTTCTTTTCAGGATGGTAAGCCCAATCCTTTTGTCTTAGATTGTAGCCTTGTGCAGCGCGCCTATTGTCAAAGCGAAAATTTGGACTGTCCAGAACTCCCCATAGTCAATGATGTTCAAGGCACCAATCAATATACACATTCCTTTTCTCCCAATCCCGTAGCGCATAGTTTGCACATCACATCGGAGGGTTTGACACAAGTTAGGATCTACGATATTCATGGACGACTGGTGATCGCCGAGCAGTTTTATAATAGTACAGATATAGAAACTCAGAATTTATTATCAGGGCTATACATTCTTCAGATCAACGGTCGGAGTTACAAGCTGATAAAATAGGGATCGAGCTTTTTTATATTTTGGGAGTGTCCCTTGCATCCGATAGAAAAAATCGGCTGCAAGGGCCGGGCCATCCAGCACTACGGTCCTTCGGACTGCTCCCTCGAGGTCGCCTGCTTACTACCCCTCACTCAAATAAAAATGAGACTTTTCTTATTCTGTCAGATGCTTATATTTAGCTAGGAACGACAATCTTGCTGTCTATGTCATCTAGACTTTTAGCAATGTATTGAAAGCGATCATTGAGATGCTTGATCTGCTTTTCCTCGTCTTGAATCAATTGATCAAATTTATTAAAATTGAGATCGATTTTTTTCTTGATATTTTGAATATAGGCTTTGAGTTTGTCACTCACTTCACCTTCCATTTTGATGCGGCCTTTAAGGATCTCGTCGTTGTATCCGCGCATGATTTTCCTCTTTTGCAAGACAATAGAACCGCCAGCAAATATGACACCTACCGCTGTCAAAACACCGCCTGTAATATCCACTAGACTTACACTAGTCACCGCCTGTAGAATGATTCCAATCACAGCTGCTATACCTCCACCTTTGGTTAGATTTCCAGTGATGCTATCTTCACCACCGAGTATCCCATCATCTGTAAAGTTTTCGGATTTACTCATGAACTCTTTGAAAGTTTCTTGCAAGTCACGAAGTATATTGATCCGCTTTTCGGCAATATCGCTAAATAGGTCATGATCATTCTTTAGGATGGTGTCACTACCTTTGATTTTTAGGTCAATCATTTTGGCCATCTGCTGTATGCTTTCAGCAATGTCTATAACGCCTTTATCTAGCCTTTCTTTCAATACATTATTGAGATCTTTTTCAAGATCAGTAGATAAGCTAGAAAGCCACTCCTTGGCTCCTTTCTTTTTTGAAAAGATAGAACCAAAACTCCTTTTTGCTAGTGAG
>CALJVI010000081.1 GCA_937974575.1 uncultured Saprospiraceae bacterium
AATCTGAAGACTCTGATTCAAGTGCTCAGAGTACTTGATAAGCTATCCATACTAAAAGTATTTAGCTATGAAGAGCCATTAAGTCCTATAGCCTTGGCAAAAGCGCAGCGTAAATCTAGAGAAAGAGTCAGGCAAGCTAAAGAACCTAGGAGTCTATATCAAAAGAAAAAATCTTCTTGGTAATGATCACTACTGCTTTTATAAAAATATGGGGAGAATTGGTAGGCGCTGTTGCCTGGGATGAAGCCCAACAATTAGCAAGCTTTGAATACGATCCTGCATTTGTAGCAAGAGCCTGGGATTTGTCGCCCATCAAAATGCCGATAAGTGCTGGTGCAAATATCTATAATTTTCCAGAACTCCGCGCAGAGCGAGGATCTACCTATGACAGCTTCAAAGGTTTACCGGGATTGCTAGCAGACATGCTTCCAGATAAATATGGGAATCAATTGATCGATGTATGGCTTGCACAACAAGGTCGTCCTGAAAACTCGATGAACCCAGTAGAGAAATTGTGTTTTATTGGCTTAAGAGGAATGGGTGCTTTAGAATTTGAACCTGCACAAAATCAAGGCACAAAAAGAGCCTATAAAATAGAGCTGAACTCCCTGGTCGACATGTCTAGAAGGATGCTACAAAAGAGAGAAGACTTTACAACCCGTCTCGATGAAGACGAGGAGAAAGCGATGTTTGATATTCTCAGGATAGGGACATCGGCAGGTGGAGCTAGACCTAAGGCAGTGATTGCATACCATGAAAAAACAGGAGAAGTGAGATCTGGTCAAGCAAAAGCACCTAAAGGATTTGAGCATTGGCTAATCAAGTTGGATGGTGTGAGTGATGCTCAATTTGGCACCTCGCAAGGATATGGAAGAATAGAAATGGCATACTACAACATGGCCATAGATAGCGGAATAGACATGATGGAGTGCCGACTGCTAGAAGAAAATGGAAGAGCTCACTTTATGACCAAAAGGTATGACCGAGAAGGTGCAAGTACCCGCCACCATGTGCAAACCTGGTGTGCTATGCATCATTATGATTTTAATGAAATGAACAGCTATAGTTATGAACAGCTGTTTCAAACCATGAGAGCACTTAGACTAGATTATCAAGAAGCGGAGGAAATGTTTAGACGCATGGTATTCAATATTGCGTCAAGAAATTGCGATGACCATACTAAGAATTTTTCTTTTCGGATGAAGCAAGGCGAAGAATGGACCCTCTCCCCTGCTTATGATATTTGCCACGCATATGATCCCAAAAGTATTTGGGTAAGCCAACATGCTTTAAGTGTAAATGGAAAAAGAAAAAATCAAACCAGAGATGATCTTCTCACCATTGCTAAATCCATGAATATCAAAAAAGCAACTAAAATAATCGATCAAATAAACCTAGTGATTCGCAACTGGAAAGCATACGCCGATCACGTCAAGGTAGATGAGAAAAAAAGAGATTTGATAGCTCAAACTCATATCAAATTATAAACATCATATGGATTTTATAGTCGGCTATTTTCTATATCTTCATCCAAATTCAAACATCCATGCAAACTGAAGAAATCTTAAAACACTTGGTCGCCTTTCCAGTTCTCGGAGGAGAGAGCAATATTTCTATTGCTACTTGGATAGAAGACTACCTAACGAAGCATGGTGTAGCATTTAAAAATGTACCCAATGAAGAAGGGACTAAGCGCTCTATTCATTGTAGAATTGGTCCTGCTGTAGATGGTGGAATCATACTCTCAGGACATACGGACGTCGTACCTGTAGCAGGCCAAGACTGGCATACGGATCCATTTGTGTTGACAGATAAAGGAGATGGCAGACTGTATGCTAGAGGTTCTTGTGACATGAAAGGTTTTATAGCCTGTTGTCTGGCTGCACTTCCAAAAATGGTAGCTGCTAAATTGAAAACGCCTATCTATTTTGCTTTTAGTTATGATGAAGAGATTGGTTGCTTGGCAGGTCCTGCTCTAGCTGTGGATATCAATGCACACTATACGGAAAAGCCCAAGTACGCTTTGATTGGTGAGCCAAGTATGATGCAAGCCATCACTGGACAGAAAGGGATCTGTATATATGAAACCCATATCAATGGTTCAGCGGGTCATAGTAGTAGGATCAAATCTGAGGTCAGTGCTATACATGAAACCGCAAAATTGATTGTATGGCTGGAAGAAAAAATGAATAGCTTGATACAAGCAGGCGATGTAGATCATCGCTTCAGTCCTGCGCATACCACTATACATTGTGGCATCTTGGCTCAAAGTGGAATTGCTCCGAATGTCATCTCAGACAAGTCTAGTTTTCAATGGGATGTACGTGTAATCCCCAAAAATAAAGCTTCAGAAATCAAGAGTCAGTTTGAGGTGCATTGCGCTGAGGTAGTTGCTCAAAACTCAAAACGGTTTCCAGGTTTCAAAATTGAGACGGCTGAAGCGCATAGCGATGTTCCTGCGTTGGATTGTCCTGATGATGCGGAGATGGTGCCCTTAATTCTGTCCTTGATCCAAAATCAAGTGTTAGGCACAGTGTCCTACGCTGCCGAGGCGGGTCAGTTTGCTGAAGCAGGTTTTCAGACTATGATCTGCGGTCCTGGTGATATTGCGCAAGCGCATAGAGCTAATGAGTTT